>JADZDP010000066.1 GCA_020850995.1 Deltaproteobacteria bacterium | reverse complement strand
GGATCACGGCGGAGCCCGGAGGCGCCGCCGAGCCGTACTTGCCGTACGGCGCAGGCGCCGCCGAGGACTCCCGCCGTGAGGCGCCCGGCAGACGCGGCCGCAGCAGACGACGATCCGATCAAGTAGTACTAGGGAGGGGTCCGGCCTGCTCTCCCGGATGCTCGACCGGTCCCGGCCAGCCGAGGGCCCCCAAAGGCAGCGCCGGCTGCTCTCGCGAGAGCAGCGATCGGCGACGAAGGCAGGACGATAAGCCCCACCTCTTCCTGCCTTCTGTCCTTGTTCTTCGGCTGCGGCCGGCTGCCGCGGCCACGGGCCTACTTGCCCGAGTAGTACTCGACGATGAGCTGGGGATCGAGATCCACCGGCACGCTGTCGCGCTCGGGCAGCATCTTCACCTTGGCGATGCCATCGGTGGCCTCGAGGTAGTCGGGCACCTTGAGGTTGTTCGGGTCCTTCTGGGCCTCGATGGCGCGGGTCTTCATCTTCGACTTGTCGTTCAGCTGCACGGTGTCGCCGGCGCGCATCTGGTAGCTCGGGATGTTGACGCGCTTGCCGTTCACGGTGACGTGGCGGTGCAGCACCATCTGGCGCGCGGCCGCCATGGTGGGCGCGAAGCCGGCGCGGAACACCACGTTGTCGAGGCGGCGCTCCAAGAGCTGCAGGAGCATGTGGCCCGAGTTGCCCTTGCCGGCGAAGGCCTGCGCCACGTACTTGCGCAGCTGGCGCTCCGACAGACCGTAGTGGAAGCGCAGCTTCTGCTTCTCCATCAGGCGCAGGGCGTAGTCGCTGAGCTTCTTGCGCTTGGTGGGGCCGTGCTGGCCCGGCGGGTAGGGACGGCGCAGATCCGGGTCGGTGCGCATGAGACCCGGGATCGAGGTGCCGAGGCGACGGATGATCTTGAGGCGGGGCCCCGTGTAACGAGCCATGGTGCGAACTCTCTTCTCGACGACATCGCCGCCGACCTTTGAAGAACTGCCTCGACAATCGAGGAAGCGGACGGGCGGCTTTCTGAGGGATCTCGTCGATCTGGCAAAAGCCGCCGCTCGGATAGCGGCCGCCCTGCACCTCGTCAACGGCGGCCGGCGCGGCGCGCCGGCCCCGCGCTCACAGCCCCTGGTCGACGACGACGAGGCCGGCGCCCACCAAGAACACGCCGGTGGCGGCGGCCACGCCCACCAGCCAGGGCCCGCCGGTCTCGAAGGTGGTGGTGCGATCCGAGCTGGCGCCGATGCCGCACACCACCGCCCCCACCAGGCCGAGCGCCAGCGCGCCGCCGCCGATGGCCGTGAGCACCGTGGGCTCGCGCGCCGGCGCGCCCCCTTCCACCACCACGCCCTTGCCCTCGTCGTGCTTCACCGCTGCGCGCTCGACGGGGCCGCGCCACACCACGTTGCCGTGCCTGTCGTGCAACACGAGCGTCAAGCCCTCGGTGCCGATGCCGCCCACCTGGTGCGTGGCGGCGGCACCGAGCTCGAGGGGCACACGCGCGAGCTCCTCGTCGGCGCGCCAGAGGCTGGCGCCGCGCACCAGCACGAGATCGTCGGCCACCAGCGTGACGACGACGTGATCCTGAACGACGAGGGCGGTGGCGCGCAGCGGATCGGCGCCGCGCGCCGCCAGCGCGGCCGCGAAGGCCTCGCCCTCGCCCTGGGGCGCACCGCCGGCGATCCACGTCGCCACGTCGGGGCTGGTGCGCACCGCCACCGCGTAGGAGCGCTCGGCGCGATCGCGCTCGCCGGCCAGCGCGTAACAGCGGCCGCGCAGGAGCCAGGCGCGAGTGACGCCGCGCTCGTCGAGCTCGCCGGCAGCGAGCGCCTGCTGCGCCAGCTCGCCACAGCGCTCGTGCTCGCCGGCTTGCAGCGCGGCCTCGGCGTCGTCGAGGGAGCCGGCGGCCAGCGCGAGGATGAGCAGGGCGATCACGCGCGCAGCGTCCGCGGCTTCGCTCGTGCCCGCAAGGGGGAGACGCGCGCGCGCGGCGCGCTCACGGCGTCTTCGGGTGCTCGGCGCCCTTCGGGTGCTCGGCGCCCTTCGGGTGCTCTGCGCCCTTCGGGTGCTCCGGGTGCTCGGCAGACGCGCCCTTCTTCATGTGCTGCATCATGGCGGGCAAGCCAGGCTCACGGTGCGCGTCGTGGCAGGCGATGCAGCTCGGCAACAAGCGGTTCAGCCCGTCGACGACGGCGCTGCGATCGTTGGCCACCGCGGCCTGCACGATCTTCTCGAGCTCCCCGTGGAAGGCGGCGTCTTGCTGCTTGAAGGCCTCGAGCTCGCCCTTGGCGGGCTTCCAAGCGCCCGCCGCCAGCGCCTGGTCGGTGAGCGCGCGCGCCTGGTGCACCTGATGGAACAGGGTGGGGACGATGGAGACGTCACCGAGCGCGGCCCCGGTCATGCTCAGGTGCACGGCGTGGTTGAGCAGGCGCATCTCGTTTTGCACCGCGTTCGTGCCCTGCGGCAGCGCCGTGGGCGAGGCGCCCGCCTCCATGGGACAGCCGCCGCCCTTGCCGGTGCCGTCGCAGGCGCAGTCGGCTTTGTGCGCGCGGCCGCCAGGAGCGTCGCAGGCGCGCTTCTCAGTGGCGCAGCCGAACGAGAGCAAGGTGGCGAAAACGATGGTGCTGATGAGCGCGATTCGCATGGGTGACCTCGGGATGCCGCAACGTGCAGATCCGCCGCTTCGTCGTCAAGGCCGGCGCGCACGTCCTTTTCGCCTGCGGCGATTCGTCGCAGAGTGCAGGCGCCATGTATCGCCTGGTGCTCTTCGATCTCGACGCCACGCTGCTCGACTCGCGACGGCAGATCTGCGACGCCAACGTGAGCGCCATCGCGCGCCTGACGCAGGCGGGCGTGCGCGTGGGCCTCGCCACCGGGCGGCCGCCGTTGTCGGTGGCGCCCTACGTCGAGCGCGCGCGACCAAACGCGCCCTTGGTGCACTTCAACGGCGCCATGGTGCGCGACTTCGAGAGCGGCGCGGTGCTCTTCGAGCGCGCCCTGGCGAGGGATGTTGCCGCGAGCTGCCTCGGCATCGTGCGCGCGCAGGGCTTCCACGCCAACCTCTACGTGGGCTCGCAGATCTGGATCGAGGCAAGCACGCCCACCTCGCAAGAGAGCGAGCGCAAAGACGGCGTGCCGCACACGGTGGTGGGCCCCCTCGTCGACGCGCTGGCAAGCGCGCCCCGCGCGCCCACCAAGATCTTGTGCATCGGACCGCCCACCGCCGTCCCGGCGCTCACCCAGGCGCTCGGCGCCGCGCACGGCGCGCAGGTGGCGCTGGTGAACTCGGAGCCGAGCTACCTCGAGATCTTGCCGCCGGGCTGCTCCAAGCTGGTGGCCGCCCAGCACCTGGCCGCGCACCTCGGCCTCGCGCTCACCGAGGTGATGGCCTTCGGCGACAACCTGAACGACCTCGAGCTGCTCACGGGCTGCGGCCTGGGCGTGGCCATGGCCAACAGCCACCCGCGCGTGCTGGCCGAGGTGGCAACGCACATCGGGCATCACGACAGCGACGCCATCGCGCGCTTCCTTGAGGGGTTCGTCATCGAGGGCGGCGCGCTGCGCCCTGTGTCGTCGTGAGCGCGGCGCGATGGCGCGGCCAGACCACCACGTGACGCACGGCCACATCGCGAGCCCCTGCCCCCTCAGAACCCCGCGGCCTGGCGCACGCCCTCGAAGAGCTGCGGCGGCGCGCACACCCACGGGCCGCCGCTCGAGAGCCAGGTGCCGCTCGCGTAGTCGTTGGCGCGCACGCCGGCCTCCTCG
>JADZDP010000065.1 GCA_020850995.1 Deltaproteobacteria bacterium | reverse complement strand
TCCTCGATGGACACCGAGTCGCGCGACATGCCGCCGCTTTGGTAGCTCCAGTCGAAGGTCAGCGCCGCGATGTTGCTGCTCGGCGGGTAGGTGGGCGCGCGCGCGTCGGGCGGCGAGCTCATGGGGTCCTCCACCGCGTGCACCTCGCCCTGCGCGCCGAACGCGATGGTGTGCGCGTGCCGGCGTCGACGCAGCAGGGGCACGGTGGCGTTGACGTGCGCGCTCAGCACCGACTCCTGCTGCAGCTCGGGGACGCCGTCGGTGGTGCGCACGGCGTCGGACGCGTCGGTGCGCCACTCGGCGCCGAGCGTGACCGGCAGGAACAGGTCCGCCAGCCGCAGCGAGGCGCTCACCCGCGGCCGCTCGATAGCGAAGCCGTAGCTGAGCTGTGCCGCGCCCGAGAGCCGCCCGGCCGCGTCTTCCCCGTTGACCGCCACGCCAAGCGAGGCGCCGCCGAGCGCGTCAGTGGCGACGAGCGGCGTCCACGCGCGCGGCAACAGCGTCGGCAGCGGGTTGTAGGGCTCGCTGACCTCGGTGCTGGCGCGGGTCGGCGCAGGTCGCGGTGGGGCAGGGGACGCGGGGGCGACGGGCGGGGCACCCGCCAGGTCGAGCGCCGCGGCGTACAGGTCCTGCCCGTCGGCGCCGGTGTCGACGTAGAGCACGCCGCGGCCATCGGGGGTGGGGACGGGAAGGCGCGCCAAGCCGAGCGTGTCGACCACGCGCACCACCGCCAACGTGGCGACGTCGACGGCGTAGATGTTGAAGGTATCTTCGCGATCCGAAGCGAACAGCACGTGGGCGCCATCGACCGTCCAGTGCGGGTCGAGGTCGTGTGCGCCATCGTGCGTGAGCGCGCGCTCGCTGCCGTCGGTCAGCGCGCGCACCACCAGATCACGCGCGCCGCCGGGGGTGAAGCGCGAGTACACCACGTGCAGGCCATCGGGAGAGACATCCGGTGAGTAGGCCAGCGTCCCGTCGTCGAAGCGCACGAGATCCGCCACGCTGCCATCGTCGACGTCGACCAGCACGAGCGCGCTGTCCTTGGCCGACTGCTGCTCACACACCACCCGCCGCGTCCCAGGGATGGGCGAGGGCGCGCGCACGCGCGCCTCGGTGGTGACGCGCGCGAGCGTGGGGCCCTGCGCGCTGCCGTCGACGCGCCAGAGGTCGTGGTAGCTCCAGTAGCCGCGGTTCACCTCGGTGAGCGCGATGACGGGCGTCTGCTCCACCAGGGCGAGGTCGACGGCCTGGCCGGTGCGCAAGAGCGGAGCGAGGCGGTCGACGCGCCCGGGCAGGCCGCGCAGCGCGAACAGGCCGGCGGGGCCGAAGGCGGGCCCCACGCCGAGCAGCAGCGCGCCGTCGGGGGCGAAGCGCGGGGCCCGCATGGCACCACCGACGCGGGTCAGGCGGCGCGCGGCAGTTGGACCGCCGCGCGCCGCCTTGGCGATGGCGAAGGCGGTGGCGTCGGCGCGCACATCGTCGAGGAAGGCCTGATAGTCGGCGCCGACGTCGACGCCGGTGGCGCGCTCGATGGCGCGCTGCACCGAGTACGGGATGGCGGTGCCGCCGTAGTCGTGCGAGATCGCCGGCCATATCGCGGGCCCGTGACGGCGGGCCAGCCAGTCGACGAACGCGGCGCCATAGACGTAGGCCGCGCCTCCCCCGGGATTACGGCGCGAGTAGTTGGCGAGATCATCGAGCTGCCACAGGTCACCGTGGAGCGCGGCGATGCGCAGGTGCGAGAGGAACGACGTCGAGCGCAAGCGCCCCTGCGTGGTGTGGCGCGTCTCGATCCAGGTCGCCAAGCCTTCGACCACGAAGCGCGGCTGCACGATGTTCGGCGGCCACACCTTGCCCACGGCCAGGTTCACCAGGGCGGGGAGGCCATGGATGGTGTCGAGGTGGACGATGTGCGCCATCTCGTGCAGCACCAGCATGCGCAGGTAGTCGTCGGTGACGCCGAGATCGGCGTCCGCGTCGGGCGGTACGCCACGCAGCTCGATCAGGTCGTAGGGCACCACGCCGGTAAAGCCGTTGGCGCTGTCGGTGACGTCGTGCAGCACCACCTGCACGCGATCGAGCGGCGCGCTCTCGAGCGCCGCGCTCGTGACCTCGATGGCCTGGTCGCTGAGCGTGACCAGCCGCCGCGCCACGGGCTCGAGGTCGGCCGGGAAATGCACGTCGCAGCGCTCGCCGTGCAGCGTGCGCCAGTCGAGGTGCGGCGCGGCCGCGCCCGGCGTGGAGAGCGCGATCGCGAGCATGAGGGCGCTACCCATCGACGCGCTCGAGCAGGCGCACCAGCGCGCGCTCGATCAGGCGCGGCTCCTCGATGGGCGCGGCGTGCGAGGCCAACACCAAGGGCAAGAGCTCCGCCTCGGGGATACCCGCATGGAGCTCTTCGATGACCCACAGCGGCGCGAAACGATCGCGCCCGCCGCCCACCACCAGGGTCGGCACGTCGATGTCTGGCAGCACGTCACGCGCCGAGTGCTCGCTCAGGTCGCGTGCCAGGCGCGCGAAGACGCGCATGTCCATCTCGGCCAAGTGCAAGAGGTAGGGGCGGAAATCGTCGGGGCGCACCAGGTCCGGGTTGAGCTCGCCGTTGACCGCCAGGCGGTAGGCGGTGCCCGAGCGCATCAGGCGCTGCCACACCGGCTTGAGCGTGCGCCAGTTGTCGATGACGCCGCGGGAGAGCCCGTCGAAGATGCGCTGCATGACCCGGTTGCCGAGGGGGGCCTCCTCGTCGGGGAAGGCGGCGTGGTGCCAGGTGTCGATGGGCCGCTCGCATGCGCCGCACAAGAGCGCGAGCCCACGCACGCGCTCGGGCAGGCGTCGATACGCCTCGAGCGCCACCTGCACCCCCATGGAGTGACCGAGCCACACGGCGCGCTCGATGCCGGCGTCATCGAGGGTACGCGCCAGATCGTCGACCAGCACATCGACGCGCAAGGTGTCGAGGTCGCGCGGCACCTCGGAGCGACCGTGCCCGCGGTACTGCAGGTGCAGGAGTGGGCGCTCGCCGGCGAAGCGGCGCTCGACGTACTTCCAGATGTAGCCGTCGCAGCCGAGGCCATCGCACATGATCAGCGGCACGCCCTCACCCTCGTGCCACACGCGCGCGATCAGGCGCGTACCGTCGGCGGCGCGCAGCTCGCGCTCGACGCCGCCGACGAACCACGAGCTGCCACCATGGATGCGTGCGCCGTCAGGCACGGGGCACCTCGCGGCGCACCCGCTTGACCGACGGCGACGCGCGGAGGACGAACGGCAGGCG
This sequence comes from Deltaproteobacteria bacterium, assembly GCA_020850995.1. Taxonomy (GTDB): domain Bacteria; phylum Myxococcota; class UBA727; order UBA727; family VGSZ01; genus JACOUT01. The sequence continues at coordinate 50,174 of JADZDP010000065.1, read as the reverse complement.
CGGCATCGAGCGGAGGATACAATGGAGCTCGTCCAGTGGGTGGTGCCACGGGCCGATGGCACCTTCGGCGTTGGCTTTGCCCCCGCGTGGTCCGAGCGCATGCCCGCGGTCGGCACCCTGGCCGCTGGCACCGGCATGCTGCGGCGCCGCGGCGCACCCCTCTCGTCGCGTCACCTGCCGTACCCGCTCGCCATCGGCGCCCGCGAGGACGAGAGCGCCGACGATCAGCCGATGCGCCCGCTCAAGTCTGGGCAGCTCGTGCTCGTGCTGCGCCTCGCCGTCGACGGCGAGGGCCGCCCGCTGGTGGGCCCCGACGCCGACGACGTGCGCCTGGCGGGGCTCTTGGCCGAGCTCGTGCGTGTCGTCGCGGATCTCGCGGAGGCCGCCGGCGTGCACGCCGCCGCCATCGCCCCCGAGCGCGAGCGCCGTGGCCTCGAGCTCAGCGTGGGTACGCTGGGCGCGGGCACGGTGGGTCAGCTCGCCGACGCGCTGTGCTTGTTTCGGGTGGCGCTGGAGCACTGTGCGCAGGCGCGCGGCCTGCAGCTCGTCGACGCCTGTGTGGTCCTCGATGGCAAGAGCGCGCCCCTCGACGGCCGCGTGGCGCGCGCGCTCGCGGGCGCCGGCGCCAAGCGCAAGGAGCACCCATGAGCGCCGTGCGCGTCGTCTTGATCACCGTGCCGTCGATGGAGACCGCGCGCACCCTGGCGCGCACGCTCGTCGAGGAGCGCTTGGCCGCGTGTGTCAACATCGTGCCCGGGCTCACCAGCATCTACCGCTTCGAGGGCGCCATCCACGAGGACGCCGAGCTGCTGCTCGTGGTCAAGACCGTGCCCCATCGCCTGACCGCGCTGTTCGCGCGCGTGGCCGAGCTCCACCCCTACAAGGTGCCCGAGTGCCTGGCGCTGCCGGTGGAGAGCGGCCTGCCGAGGTACCTCGAGTGGGTCGTTGGCGAGACCCAGCGCGTGGTGGTGTGACGCTCACTTCTTCTTGAACAGCTCGTCGAGCTTGCGCTTGGCTTCGTCCGCCGCCGCCGTCGTGCTCGGCGCGTGGGTCGGCGTGGTCGCTGCTGGCGCGTTGCCGCCGAACATCGCCGCCAGCTTGGCCTTGGCGAGCGCCGCGGGATCGTCGTCGCTCTCGGAGGCCGAGCGCGGCTTCCAGTACTCGCACAGGTTGGCGCGATCTTTCTTGGCCACGGGGTCGGCGGCGTCCTCGCGGCACTCGTTCTCGGCGTAGCGATCGTGAAAGCGGCACGTGATGCAGACGTGCAGGTCGGCGGCGCAGCCCTCGCACTCGGCGCGGAAGGGCACCAGGTCGGCGAAGGAGTGCAGGCGCGCGCACGCCGGGCATGCGAGCTCGAGGCGCGCCATCAGTACGCGCTCCCGCGATCCTGCACCAGGACGTCGACGTCGCGCTGGATCTGATCGCGCACCCGCGTGGCCAGCGTGGAGACCGCGATGTCGGTGTGCTCCGGGATCTCCGCGTTGGCGTCGATGGGCGCGCCCACGCGGATGCGCCAGCGCGCCGGCAGCGGCAGCACTGGCGTCACCGGGATGTAGGGCAGGGACTTCTCCTTCATCAGGCCGCCGATCTTGAAGAGCAGCGGCGAGGTGTCTTCGGCACCGACCACGGCGACGGGCAGGATGGGTGCCTTGGTGCGCAGCGCCAGGCGCACGAAGCCGCCGCGCCCGAAGCGCATCAGCTTGTGCCGCTGACGCCACAGCTTGCCGAGGCCCTGCATGCCCTCGGGGAACACCAACACCGTCTCGTCGCGCTCGAGGAGGCGCGCGGCGTTGTCTTGGCTCGCGCGCACGCAGCCGAGGCGCGTCAACAAGGTGCCCAGGAAGGGCGCTGTCATCACCGGGTCCTCGACGAGCGGCCGCACGTGCCGCCCCGATGCGCGCCCGAGCGCGGCCAAGAGCACCACGGCGTCCCACGGCAAGGCGCCCCCGTGGCTCGCCACCAAGAGCACCCGACCCGCGGCCGGCACGTGCTCGATGCCCTCCACCTGCACCTTGAGCCAGCGGTCCAGCAGATCGTCGAAGCGCGGGCGCATGCGCTCGCACAGCTCGGGGTCGCGACCAAAGGGATCGAAGCCGATGGCGTCGGCGACCTGCTCGTGGCCGTTCATGCGGCGCCTCGCAGGCCATCGCGACCGGCGCGCCACGCACCAGTGGCGAACAGCTGCAGCGCGGTGCCGACGTCGACGGCGGGCGCGAAGCCGGTCTGTGCGCGCAGCCGCTCGCCGTCGCACACCCACGACCAGCGCAGGTAGTCGAGGAAATGGCGCGGGACGTCCGAGAGCTGCGCGGTCCACAAGGCGCCGAGCAGGCTGCGCCCGATGCCGGGCGGCACGTAGAGCGGCACGCGCGACAGCCGCGAGAGCACGTGGCTGTAGGGCAAGACTCCCCGGCCCACGACGTTGAAGGGGCCGCGCGCGCGCGCGCGCACCATCGCGTGCAGGGCGCCGGCCACGTCGTCTTGCACCATGAGCTGCAGCAGCGGATCGTAGCCGAGCACCGCGGGCACCACACGGCGCCCAAGCAGGCGCGTCCAGAAGTGATCGTCGGCGCTGCCGAGGACGGCGCCGACGCGCGCCACCGCCACGGTGTGCTCGGGGTGCTCGTCGCCGAAACGGCGGACCTGGCGATCGGCGTCGGCCTTGTCGCGCAGGCTGCGCGAGGGTGGCGGATCGAGCGGGTGATCCTCGGTGATCCACGCGGGGTTCGACGGGCGCGCGCCGTAGCACATGGCTGACGACAGCGAGAGCAGGTAGCCGATGCGCGCCGCGGCCACGGCGTGCAGCACGTGCAGCGTGCCGATGGTCTCGAGCTCGTGCGCCATCTCGAGCGCATGGGTGGGCGACGAGAGCAGCGCCAGATGGATGAGCGCCCCGGCGCCCTCGCGCTCGAGCACCTCGGCCAGCTCGCGATCAGCGCCGGTCTGCGCCAGATCGAGGGTGTGGGACGAGAGCTTGCCGTGCGCCGCCAGGAACGACGCCGGATCGACGTCGCGGCCGACGGCGGCCGGGCGAATGTCGAGCGCAACCACGCGGTCGATGTCGGGATCGGCCTCGAGCAGCGGCAAGAGCCGGCGGCCGATGGATCCGAACGCGCCCGTGACGGCCACCACGCGCGGCGAGCCTGCCGGGCGGGCGGGCGCGGTGCTCTCCTGCTTCTTCTTCTTCCTCGACCCCATGGGACCACGGCTACGCAAGGCCACCGGCAAACGCAAGCCCGGCACCCGGCGACCGGCCGATGCCCGGTTCGTGAACTCGACGGCGCAAGCCGCTACACTCAGCCTCGTGGCGCCGCAGTCGCCCCGGTTGGTCGTGCCGCTCCTGGTAGCGGCGATGGTGGCGCTCGCGGTCGCCGGGCCGGCGCATGCAAAGAGGAAGCGCAAGGCGCCGCGCGCCACGCCGCTCAACGTGGCGGTGCTGCCCTTCACCGGCAAGGCCAGCGGCGCCGGCGAGGTCAAGGAGGCCTTGGAGCTCGAGCTCGAGCTGGTGTCGAGCGCGGCCGTGGTGGGCAGCGATACGGTCGCCGACGAGACCCGGCGTCTGTCGGCGCCCTTCGAGGCCGCTGCGCTTGGGCCGATCCTGGCCAAGCGCGCCATCGACGTGCTGGTGGTGGGAGCGCGCGCCCGCGGCAGGGACGACGACGACGTGCTCTTGGTCATCGCCTACGCCAAAGACGGCGAGCCGCGCTTCTTCGTCGAGCTGCCCCTTGGCCGCGCGCCCCAAGACACCGCTGTCGCCGTCGTCGACGCGCTGCGCCCGGCGCTGGCGGCGTGGAAGCGGCAGCGACCCGTCACGCTACCCACGCCCGCAGGGAAGCCCGCCAGCCGCGACGTGCGCATCGCCGACGTCCTCGCCGACGACGACGAGGATCCGGCGCCGAAGCGGCGCCCCGCGCCTGACGAGCCCGACGAGCTCGACGCCGAGCCCGTGCGGCGCCGCGCCGACCCCGAGGACGAGGAGCCACCCAAGATCGCCAAGCACGACAAGCGCGGCGATTCGCCGCTCGCCTTCACCAGCGACGACGTCGAGGACGAGCCGGTGCGCAGCACCAAGCGCAAGCGGACGCCGTCCATCGACGACGACGGCGCGGCCGAGACCGTGGCGCGATCCACCATCGACGACGCCGGGCGCCGCATCGACGCCGAGGAGAAGGTCGATGAACCGCCGTCGGGCACCGCGCTGGCACACACCATGGCGCTGACGGCGGCCTTCGACGGCGCCACCTGGGCCTACAGCTTCGAGGGTGACGCCGTGGGCAGCACCAAGCTCAACGCCGTCTTCTTCCCCGGCGGCAGCGTCGCCGTCGACGCGTGGCCGCTGCGCCCCTTCGGCGTCCCGTGGATCGGGCTCGAGGCCGACGGCGCCATCGCGTTCGTGCCCTTCCGCATCAACGCCAGCGACGTGCCGGTGACGCCGAGCGCGCTCACCGCCACCCACTTTCGCCTCGGCGCCATGCTCAAGGGGCGCTTCGTGCTCAAGAACGGCATGGGCTTCGGCGCGCGCCTCGGCTACCGCTACTACGGTGCCAGCATCGAGGCGCAAACCGTCAGCGTCGACGGCCAGACCGAGAACCTGACGGTGGTGCCGGGCTTCGAGTTTCACACCGCCGCCGTCGGCATCGAGGCCTTCGTACCGCTCGTGATCCTCGGACATCGCCTCGAGATCGACATCAAGGCCGACGCCCTGCCGCTCACCTATTACGAAGAGAAGCCCGACGACCCCGGCGGCACGTCGCTGGCGTACGGGTGGTACGCCAACGCCGGCGTGCGCTACGACCTCATCGGCGGGTTCTTCGGCGAGCTCCGCGGTCAGACCGTGGGCGCCATGGCGGACTACAGCAACCAGGGCGGCCGCAAGATCTTCGTCGGTGAGCAGCTCGAGACGCTCGCCGGCGGCGACGTCCTCAACTTCACGCTCGGCTTCAGCGCCGGCGTGGGCTTCATGTTCTGACCGGCGCCGAAGCGCCATCGTTCCGTCGGCCCACCGTCAGATCACCGTCAGATCACCGTCAGATCACCGTCAGATCACCGTCAGCTCACCGCCAAGCGCCGCGCAGCGAAGCGCAGGCGGGCGCGCTCGACGATGTCGACCAGGTCGCCACGCTTGAGCAGATCGCGGCACTCTTCCTTGCGCGCGTAGAGGAGCTCGACCACGGTGCGCCACAGCAGGTGCAGCGCGTCGACGTGCGCGGGCGTCGGCGCGGCGTCGCGGTGGCGCTCGTTGCGGAAGTAGTGATCGATGGCCTCCGCTTCGTGATCGAGGTCCCAAGCGACGATACGCGACAGCGCCTCGATCATGGCGGTGTCGAGGTGCGGCAGCTCCGCCAGCCGGCCGCGAAAGCGCCGCTCGAGCGCGGGGTCTTCCCACAGCACCTCGTGCTCGGCAGGCGGAAAGCGCTCGTAGAGCTCGACCACCTCTTGGGCGATCAAGTCCTTCACCACGTCCTCACCGGCGCGGGGGCGCGCCTCGAGGATGGGCTCGTACCGCTTCCACCACAGGGCCATCGATTCTCGCCTTTTCAGGTGCCGAAGCTCCGTGCTAGCACGCGCGCGCCCGCGCTTTGAGCACCCTGGGCGCCCTGCGCCTCCGAGGCACCGATGAGCGAGATCCTTCACGTTCAGGCCCGCGAGATCCTCGACTCCCGCGGCAACCCCACGGTCGAGGTCGACGTCGTGCTCGACACCGGCGCCGAAGGGCGCTTCGCGGTGCCGTCGGGTGCGTCCACGGGCGAGCATGAGGCGCTCGAGCTGCGCGACGGTGACGCCAAGCGCTATCTCGGCAAGGGCGTGACCAAGGCGGTGCGCAACGTGAACGAGGTGCTCGCCCCCGAGGTGGTCGGCATGGACGCCGACGATCAGGTGGGCCTCGACCGCGCCATGCTGGGCCTCGACGGCACGCCCACCAAGAGCAAGCTCGGCGCCAACGCCATCCTCGGGATCTCGGTGGCGGCGGCCAAGGCCGCGGCAGACGACCACGGTCTGCCCTTCTACCAGCAGGTGGGAGGGCGTCAGGCGCGCATCCTGCCCGTGCCGCTGATGAACGTCATCAACGGCGGCAGCCACGCCGACAACAACCTCGACATCCAAGAGTTCATGATCGTGCCGGTGGGCGCGCCCAGCTTCACCGAGGCGCTGCGCTATGGTGCCGAGACCTTCCACCAGCTCAAGAAGCTGCTCCGCGGCAAGCAGCTCAACACCGGTGTCGGCGACGAGGGTGGCTACGCGCCCGACCTCAAGAGCAACAGCGAGGCCTTCGAGCTCTTGCTCGAGGCCATCACGGCGGCCGGCTTCAGGCCAGGCACCGACATCGCGCTGGCGGTCGACGCCGCGTCGTCGAGCTTTTACGACAAGCAGAAGGGTAGCTACGACTTCGGCGGCAAAGCCTGCGGCCGCGACGAGCTCATCGCGTTCTGGAAGGACGCCGTGGCCAAGTTCCCCATCGTCTCCATCGAGGATCCGCTCGACGAGAACGATTGGGACGGCTGGCGCGCCATCACGGCGGAGCTCGGGCAGCGCTGCCAGATCGTGGGCGACGACTTCTTCGTCACCAACCCGAAGCTCCTGCAAAAGGGCATCGAACAGCACGCCGCCAACGCCATCCTGATCAAGCTCAACCAGATCGGCACGCTGACCGAGACCCTCGACGCCATCGAGCTCGCGCACAGGAACGGCTTCCGATCGATCGTGTCGCATCGCTCCGGCGAGACCGCCGACACCACCATCGCGGACCTGGCGGTGGGGGCTGGCTCGGGCCAGATCAAGACCGGCTCGCTGTCGCGCTCGGATCGGGTCGCCAAGTACAACCGGCTCTTGCGCATCGAGGAGGAGCTCGGGTCCGCGGCCCGCTGGCTCGGCGCGTCGGCCTTCCTGCGAGGGGCGCGCGCATGACGCGCTCGCTGGCGCTCCTGGTCGCGCTGCTGTCGCTGTTCACGGCGGCCGCGCCGGCCGTGGCGTACACCGTGAAGCCCGGCGATCTGCTGATCCGGCCCGTGGCTGGCGCCTCGGTCAACGCCATGCGCTTCGCCGCCGCGACGCGCGCGACCCCGCAGGGCGGCATGGTGCTCGGCGTCGACGTCGACTGGTCCTTCGACGGCGCGCTCGCCTTCACCGGTGCCTTGCGCCCCGTGGTCTCGCCCGGCTACCTCGACGTCAACCTCGGGCTCGGCGCCAAGTACCGGCTGGTCCAGCTCGGCGCGCCCTTCATCCCCTACGGCTCGGCGATGCTGACCTCGGCGCTGGGCGGGCCCTTCGGTCACGGCGACCTGCACTGGAACGAGGGCCTGAAGCTCGCCGGCGGCGTCGACTACTTCGTGATGCGCGATCTCGCCGTGGGGCTCGAGATGGCGGTGGAGGGCTCGAGCCTGCTCCACCCGGTGCTCGCGCCAGAGCTGAGCACCGAGCTCCTGGCCGGGGTGACCTTCCGCCTGTAGCTCGCGCCCGAGCCCCGGATCCTCGGTTCTTTTCCCGATCGTCTCTGCTAAAAGCGCCCGGCTCGACCTGTCAAAGGACCTCGCGATGATGCTCCCCCGCTTGATGTGCGCCGGACTCGTCCTCGGATGCTCGCTGGCGAGCCCCCTCGCGCGCGCCGCGCGCGACGACGCCGCTGCCGCCGAGGACGACGACAACGAGGGCGAAAAGCGCCAGAGCGACGCCGCGACCTCCTTCCAGCGCATCGAGGAGCGCAAGCCGCGCGCCGGCACGCCGCTCATCGACCAGAAGCTGTTCCCCATGGGCGGGCGCTTCGAGCTCACGGGCATCTTCGACTACTCGTTCAACGACAAGTACGTCGACCACCTCGGTGGCAGCGGCGCTGCGGCCTTCCACCTCTTCGACTGGCTCGCGTTCGAGGGCTTCGGCGGCTACCTGTTGGGTGGCGAGACCGGCATCATCGGCAACGTGCGCGCCGACGGTTCGTCGGCCAAGCGCGCCAACGAAGGGCAGGAGTGCTTCGACGACGCCAACGGCGGCAACGGCGCGTGCGAGCCTCAGCTCCCCGACATGTGGATGACCACGTGGTTCGCTGGCGGCGACATCCAGTGGTCGCCCATCTACGGAAAGATCTCGGCGGTCTCCGAGCTCGACCTCAACTTCCAGCTCTACGCGTTGGCGGGCGCTGGCGCCGAGGGCATCACCCGTTACCTCAACACGGGCGGCTTCGACGGGTCACAGGTGCGCTTCTCCGGCAACTACGGCCTCGGCGTCCGCCTCATCCCTTGGAAGTGGGTGGCGTTGCGCGCCGAGCTGCGCAACTACAACGGCCTCAACCCGAACGTCGAGGAGCACAACGCCAACGACGAGGACGCCTGCACCAGCGGCTATACGCTGGTGGTGGGCGCCGACAAGCAGTGCTTCCCCGACATCTCCACCAACACCATGTTCCAGGTCGGCCTCTCGCTGCTCCTGTGATCGTCTCGTGCTCGTCTTGCCCGCACCGGGAACCACCACCATGAAGAAGCTACTGCTCTTCGCCACACTGACCACCATGGCGCCCGCCGTGTCTGCCGCGGACGAGGAAGAGAAGGACGCCTCCGGCGAAGAGGCGGCATCGACGGACGAGGACAAGGGTGGCGACGAGGAGGCGTCCGACGCGCCCGCCGACGCGCCCGCCGACGCCTCGGCAGAGGTTCCCGCCACCACGACCGAAGAAACCATCTTCGTGGTGCAGGGCAAGCCCTTCCTCGTGGCGGGTAAGTTCGAGCTCTCGCCGCAGCTCGCGCAGAGCGTGAACGACTCGTTCACCTCGCACACCGGGCTCATCGCCTCGGGCCTCTACCACCTGAAGGAGAACGTGGCCTTCGAGCTCACCGGCGGCGTGTTCGCGTGGTGGGACGTGGGCGGCCCACGCCTTGGTGGTCGCGATAGCGAGCTCACCGTCGAGCTGCGCGAGAAGGAGAGCCTGGCACCCGAGCGCGTCAAGCTCTACCAGTTCCCGGGCTTCTTGGCGGCCGACGCACAGTGGAGCCCGCTCTACGGCAAGGTCAGCGTGCACGACCTGGCCCTTGGCCAATTCAACCTCTACCTCTCTGTCGGTGCCGGCGCCTTCGCCATGCAGCTCGAGAGCTTGACGCAAAACGGCGTGCAGAAGAGCTACGTCGAGCTACCGTCGCCCATCGGCGTCCCGGTGACGCTCGCCACCTCCTTCGGCGGCGGGCTGCGTTTCTACTTCACCGACTGGCTCGGCGTGCGCATCGAGGTGCGCGACTACGTGCTGCCGCTCTCGGTGCGCGAGTCCGACGTCGCCGATGCCGAGGGACCGAGCTTCGATGTCACCAACCTGGTGCTCGGCCAGGCTGGCGTGTCGTTCATCTTCTGAGGCGGACCATGAGGTCGACCATGAACAAAGCCATCCTCATCGCCGCCACCGTGACGCTCGCGCTGCCGGCGTCGGCGCAGAACATCGACAAGGCGGTCAAGGCCTTCAAGGCCGGCGACTACGACGTCGCGGCTGCGCAGTTCTATTCGGTGCTCCGCTTCGAGGGCGAGGAAGAGGGCGACATCGCCGAGGCCCAGTACGGCCTCGCCAAGAGCTTCGAGAAGCTCGGCCTGCCGCTGGCGGCGCTCAAGTATTACGAGGACATCGCCAAGAGCGGCAACGACCACCCGCACTTTGACGACGCCATCGAGGGTCTGCTCGCCGTTGGTGACACGCTCGACGACGACCTGAAGACGCCGCAGATCCTCGACGCCATCTACACGCCGGAGAACGAGAACGCGCTGCGCAAGATGAACCCCGAAGTGCTGCAGCGCGTGCACTACACGCTCGGTCGCTTCATGTTCAACCGCGCCAACTTCAAGGAGGCGCGCGACTTCCTCGGCACCGTCAAGCCCGGCAACCCCAAGTACCCGCATGCGCAGTACATGCTCGGGCTGGTGCGGCTCGGCGTGGGCCGCGGCGACAACTACGCGCCCAAGTACGAACAGGTGGTCGAGCACTTCGAGAAGGCGCGCGACGCCATCGCCAAAGACGCCTCCGACGAGCGGCTCCTCGAGCTGCGCGATTTGGCCAGCCTGGGCCTGGCGCGCACCTATTACGAGCAGGCCTACCAGCTCGACGAAGGCGATCCCAAGCGCAACGACGGGCTGACCCAGGCGCGCCGTGAATTCCTCAACGTGCCGCGCTTCTCCGACACCTGGCCGCAGGCGCTGTTCGAACGCGCGTGGGCGGAGACCGTGAGCAACAACTACGGTAAGGCGCTCGGCGCGCTCCACTCGCTGCGTGCCCCGTACTTCGGCGACGAGTTCTATCCCGAGGCGCGCATCCTTCAGGCCATCATCTACTACTACAACTGCCAGTGGGACCGCGTGAACACGATCCTCGAGGAGACCAAGGACTCCTACGGTCCCATGACCAAGACGCTCCAGGGCTTGCTCGACGAGAACTTCGCGCTCGATGAGTGGTACCCGCTGCTGCAGAAGTCGCTCAAGCAGGGCAAAGACGACAAGAGCGACAAGCTCATCCCGCGCTCAGTGGCGTTCGCGGTCACGCATGATCCCAAGTTCGCCAAGATGGAGCGCTTCCTGCGTGAGATCGACCGCGAGGCCAAGGTGTTCGAGAAGAACGACACCTTCAAACGCTCCGACATGGGCCGCGAGATGACCGACTTCGCCAACGACACGCGCGATGCCTACCTGGCGCTCGTCGGCAAGTTCCTCAAGACCAAGGTCAACGACCTGAACGGCGAGCTCAACGACATCACCACCCGCGCCTCCATCGTGGCGCTCGAGACCAAGACCGCCGAGGCGGACTGGCTCGAGCAGGGCAAGGAGATCGGCGGCCAGAGCCGCGCGCGCCAGCCGCGTCCCTTCATCCCCGACGACACCTTCCAGTTCTGGTGGTTCCGAAACGAGTATTGGGTCGACGAGCTCGGCTACTACGAGTTCACCATCAAGACCGAGTGCTTCGAGTAGCTCGCCCATCGCACCGACGTCGAGTCGGCGTGTAGGACATTCTGCCACACCGCGAGTGCCGCGGCTTTCCCGCCGGAAGGCCGTTGCTTCCGCGCGCCGCTTTCACTACGCGAATTCGTCTCGTCACGTCGACAGGAAGCCGCCCATGACGCTCTCTCCCCTTCGCGCGCTCGCGTTCCTCGTCCTCGGCCTGTTCGCACTCAACGCCGAGATCGGACCGCAGGGGCTCGGCGTCGCCAGCGCCGCGGCCGCCAAGAAGAAGAAGTCCGACAAAAAGGACGAGAAGAAGGACGAAAAGAAAGCCGCCGACAAAAAAGACGACAAGGCCGCCGAGAAAGGCGAGGAGAAGAAGGACGAGGCGCTGCGCACCACGGGTCCCGCCAGCATCAAGCGCGACGCGTTCTCGGCCAAGCAGTTCGACAACTCCGCCAAGGCCGACAAGAAGCGCGACGAGCAGATCGAGGAGATCAAGGGCCTCTTGCCCAAGATGCACGGCAAGTCGCAGGAGGGAGAGCTGATCTTCCGCTTGGCCGAGATCTACTGGGACAAGTCGAAGTTCGCCTACCAGACCGAGTTCAAGGAGTTCGACGACGCGTACCAGAGGTGGGTCGACGGCGGTCGCCAGGGCAAGGAGCCGCAGCTCACCGCCTTCGCCAAGAAGAGCGAGGCCTACAAGAAGCAGGCGCTCGACAACTACGGCATCGTCCTCGAGAAGTTCCCCGACTACCCGCGCCTCGACGAGGTGCTCTACATCATGGCCTTCAACCAGTACGAGGCTGGCAAGACCAAGGAAGCGGTCGACAACTACTCGCAGCTCATCCGCCAGTATCAAGACAGCGAGTACGTCTCCGATGCGTACCTCGCGCTCGGTGAGCACTACTTCAAGGCCAACGACCTCACGAAGTCGACCAAGGCCTACAAGAAGGCCTACGACATCGGCGAGGCCAAGAAGCGCCCCTCCGTCTCCAACTACGCGCTCTACAAGCTCGCCTGGTGCGACTACAACGCCCAGACCTACGACGACGCCCTGTCGAAGTTCAAAGACGTCATCCGGCGCTCGGGCAAGAGCGACACGAAGACCGGTGACACCGAGAAGCTGCAGCTCAAGCGCGAGGCGCTCAACGACATGGTGTTGACGTACTCGCAGCTCGACAAGACCAAGGACGCCTACGAGTACCTGAAGAAAGAGGCGGGCGCGCAAGAGGGCTATCGCCTCACCACCAAGCTCGCCGCCGTCTACAAGGAGCAGGGCAAGCACCCGCTGCAGATCGAGACGCTGCGCCTGCTCATCAACCTCGACCCCGACCACACCTCGTCGCCCGACTACCAGTCGCAGATCGTCGCCGCCTACTCGCAGATGGGCGATCGGGCCAACGTGCGCAAGGAGATCACGCGGCTCGTCGAGCTGTACCGCCCGGGCAGCTCGTGGTGGCGCAAGAACGAGAGCAACAGCACCGCGGTCGAGCGCGCCCGCGCCATCGCCGAGAGCCGCATGCGCGAGATGGTCACCGACTACCACCGCTACGCGCAGAAGTTCAAAAAGGTCGAGGACTACGAGGTGGCGCGCGACATCTACGCGCAATACCTGCAGGCCTTCCCCGACAGCGATAGCTCGTATCGCCTCAACTTCTTCTACGCCGAGCTCTTGTGGGACCTTGGCCAGTGGCGCGAAGCCGCCGCCCAGTACGACGCAGTGGTCAAGCGCGACGCCAAAGGCGAGTACACGAAGACCTGCGCCTACAACGCGGTGCTCGCGTGGGAGAAGATCGTCAACAAGGTGCAGCCGCCGCCGGTATCGAGAGACGGCAAGCTCGGCGACATCTCCGGCTGCTCGGAAGACGACGAGAAGAAGGGCAAGTGCAAGAAGCGCAAGGAGGGAGAGGTCAAGGGCGTCAACGTCCAGAAGCTCACCGACTACCAGAAGGGCAAGAAGTACGAGGCCGAGAAGATCCCCGACGACGAGGTGGCCCTCGCCAACGCCTGCGACGCCTACGTCGCCGTCATGGGCACCGACTGGAAGAAGGACAAGAAGATCGAGGAAGAGCTCATCGTCGTGAAGTTCAAGGCCGGCTACATCTACCAGGGCCACAACCACTTCGACGAGGCGGCCAAGCGCTTCGGCGAGCTCATCGCCGTGTGGCCCGACAATGAGTACGCGCGCAAGGGCGCCGACCAGATCCTCGACTCCTACGACGCGCGCGAGGACTACCTTGCGCTCGAGAAGTGGTCGCGCACCTTCTCGGACAACAAGACGCTCATGAAGGAAGACAAGTTCGCCAAGCTGGTGGTGCGCTTCATGGAGGGCGCCACCTTCAAGAACGCCGACGCCGTGCGTGCCAAGTACGAGACCCTGCCGAAGGGCAGCGCGGAGAAGAGCGAGGCGGCGCTCGCGGCCGCCGGCAAGTTCGAGGGCTTCGTCAAGGAGTTCCCCAAGAGCGAGTTCGCGTCGATCGCGACCTACAACGTGCAGCTCCTCTATGCGAACGAGGAGCAGATCGACAACGCCATCGTGTGGGCCGAGCGCATCCTCAAGGAATTCCCCAAGGAGATCACGACCAACGCGGACCTGAAGAAGGCCAACGCCGAGGAGACCACCTACGCGAACCTCGCCGCCTATTACGAGAAGGTCGCGCAGTACAAGACGGCGGCCGACTGGTACGTGAAGTTCGCCGACAAGTACAAGGACAACCCGAAGTCGCCCGACTCCATCTACAACGCGGGCATCTTCCACCTGGGCCTCGGCGACACCGACGCCGCCGTCAAGCTGTTCGCGCGCTACATCAAGGACTTCCCGAAGCAGAAGGACATCCCCGACGTGTACCTGCGCATGGCGGCCGTCTACGAGGACAAGGAAGACTGGAAACGCACCGCGGCCATGTACGGCGAGTTCGAGAAGCTGCACGGGCGCGACGCCAAGCCCGAGCAGGTCCTGATGTCGCGCTACAAGACCGCCATCGCCCTGCAGAAGGCCGGCCGCGACAAGGACATGCTCGACATCTGCGACGGCATCCTCTCCGGCTGGAAGAAGCTCGATGACAAGGTGAAGAAGAGCGACACGGGGGTGCAGGCCGGCGGCTTCTGCGGCTTCCACATGCTCGAGAGGGAGTGGCAGGACTACAAGGCCATCAAGATCGAGCAGAAGGCGGGGGTGTCCGGCCGCAAGGGCATGAAGATGGTCGCCGAGGCGCTCGACACGAAGAAGAAGAAGCGTGACGAGGTCGCCAAGAAGTACTTCGACCTGAAGGACTATGGCAGCGCGGAGTGGGCCATCGCAGGCCTGTTGCGCGCCGCCGACGCGCTGCTCGACTATGTCACTACGTTGAGAGCCGCTCCCGTGCCGCCGGCGCTCGCCAACAACCCCGAGGCGACCGACCTGTTCATGGCCGAGCTCGAGAACATCGCCTTCCCGGTGGAAGAGCAGGCCATCACCGCGCTCGAGGCCGCGCTCGACGCCGCTTTCCAGAAGGGCGTGTACTCGTCCTACACCATCGAGCTCGAGGATCGGCTGCGCAAGTTCAAGCCGGCCAAGTTCGGCCGCATTTACGAGCTCCCCTTCTTCCCGTCGGCGGCGGTGTCGGCGCCCACGCGCACGGCGGCCCGGTGATCGCCATGAGGAACCCCGTGAACCAGATCGCCACCTCCATCGTCACGCGCTTGCTCGCCCTCGCCGTCGTCGGCGCGCTCGGCGCCTGCGGCACCCCCAGCACCGCTGAGAAGAAGGGCGACAAGCCCGTCGACAGCCCCACGACGCCGGTGGCCAAGAAGGAAGACTCCGTGCAGGCGCTGGTGGCCGACGCGGGGCTCCTGCTCAAGCAGGGCCGCGCGCAAGAGGCCAAGGCCAAATACGCTCAGGCGCTCAAGAAGGAGCCGGGCAACTTCGACGCGCGCGTGGGCGAGGCAAGCGCCGACATCAAGCTCGGCAACTACGACAGCGCGTCGTCGGCGTTGGCGTCGTTGCAGAAGGAGAAGCCCGACGCCCGCGAGGTCGTGATCCTCCTCGGCCTCCTGCACAAGGAGAAGGGCGACTTTCGCGCGGGCATCAACCTGTATGAGGGTGCGCTCGAGAAGCAGAAGGCCGCGGGCCAGGCTCCCGACCCCGACCTGCTCAACAACCTGATCGTGCTGTACCGCCTCAACAAGGACTACGACGAGGGTGAAAAGACCTGCCGCCAGCTCCTGTCGCGCGACCCCGACAACGTCGACGCGCTCAAGAACCTGAGCCTGATCTACTTCGATCAGGAGAAGTTCGCGCTGGCCGAGACCATCGCCATCAACTCGCTCAAGCTCAACGACAAGGACGCCGCGCTGTACAACAATCGCGGCATGATCCGGGTGAAGCGCGGTCGCTACCCCGAGGCCGTCAGCTTCTTCAAGAAGGCGGTCGAGATCGATCCGGCCCTCATCTCGGCGCACCTGAACCTCGGTGCCATCGCGCTGCGCTACCGCGACTACAACACCGCGGCCAACCACTTCGGCCAGGCGATGAAGATCGAGCCGCGCCACCCCGAGGCAAACCTCGGCTTCGGCTTCGCGCTCGCCGGTCAGCAGAAGGCGCAAGAGGCGATCTCCCAGCTGCAGCGCGCCGTCGAGATCAACCCGAAGGCCGCTGACGCCTTC
Organism: Deltaproteobacteria bacterium; assembly: GCA_020850995.1. Lineage (GTDB taxonomy): Bacteria > Myxococcota > UBA727 > UBA727 > VGSZ01 > JACOUT01. The sequence continues at coordinate 34,634 of JADZDP010000065.1, read as the reverse complement.
GGCGAGATCGCGATGGTGACGAACCTGCAGCTCAACAAGCCGCAGGAAGCGCTCGAGTGGTGCGGCAAGTACAAGGGAGCAGGCGGTGGTGACGATGACAAAGACGCCGTCGCCCTGGAGTGCAGGAACATCGAGCAGACGCTCAAGAACCAGGAGATGATGAAGAAGCAGGCGGAGCAGGCGAAGGCCGCGGCCGCCGCGGAGGAGGCCGAGCAGGCTGCCAAGAAGGCCGCCGAGCCGCCGCCGGCAGCGCCCGCGCCCGCGCCGCCCCCCAAGTAGTCCGCGCTCTCATCGCCCGATCGCCCGACCGCGGGCCCGTTGCCGTCGACCCACCGCGCCCGTAGGCTTGTCTCGCACGAGGATCGCCATGAAGAAGCTCGCCGTCGTCGCCGTCGCTCTCGCCCTGTCCGCCCCGGCGCTCGCCGAAGACACCGTCGTCGAGGAAGCTGACAAGGTCGTCTACAACAAGAAGACCGTCATCGACTTCTCCGACGTCAACATCGAAGGCGAGCTGACCAAGCCCGAGGGCAGCTACATCAAGAACCGCAAAAAGACGCGCTTCCGCAACCTGATCGAGCTGCGCGGCAACTTCCGTCCCGAGCTCAAGCGCTCCGTCTCGGCCCTGTAGCGGCCAGCACTTGCTGCCGCGCCCGGAACTCCTGGGCGCGCCGCGGTGTCTGCGCGGCATGCACACCTTGCTCGCCCTGGCGCTCGCCGCGTCCTTCGCGCTCGCTCCCGATGACCCCGCGCCGGTCACCGCGCCCGATCGCGTGGTCGCCGCCAAGAAGACCTTCGTCGACATGAGCGAAGCCGACATCCGCGGCGTCGTGGTCAAGCCCACCACCGAGTACCTGCACGGGCGGACGCGGGTGAAGTTCCGCAACCTGATCGAGCTGCGGGCGACCTTCCGGCCCGAGCTGGCGAGCTCGGTCGGCGCCTTGCGGTGAGCCGGGCCTGGGCCGGATCCCTCCGCCAGAACCGGTGCGCCAACGGGGCTGTCGGTGTTGTCAGCCGCGGCGACGGTGGGGCGCCCTGCGTCTCCCGGCGGGTAGGCACAGGTAGGACATCGGGCCGATAGATCAGGTCTTTTTCCCGCGAACCTCGTTGACGAAACAGGCCCGGTTACGAACAAGAGAGAACGATATGGCCGAGAACAAAACCTCGATTAGCCTCACCATCAACCTCCCCGACGGCGCCACCAAGGTGCTCGAGTTCAACTCCGGTGACCCCATCATGGTGGGCTCCGGTGCCTCGGCACACGTGCGGCTCCTTGGTGACGACGTCAGCTCCTTGCACTGCATGATCAAGCCCAAAGACGGCAAGATGTGCGTGCTCGACCTCGGCAGCGACGAGGGCACCGACCTGAACGGCAAGGAGCTGACCGGCGAGACCGACGTCAGCGACGGTGACACGCTCACCATTGGCAAGAACAAGATCGCCATCCACTTCGGTGGCGACGTGCTCGCGCCCACCGTGCCCATCCGTCGGGCCAGCGGCCACGAGGTGGCCATGCCCGAGACCACGCTCAAGGTGCCAACACCCGCCGACACCACCGCCGAGCAGCCCGCCCCGGTGGCGCTCGCCGCAGCGCCGGCCCCCGCGCCGAAGGCCGCGGTCAAGGCGCCGGAGAAGGCGCCGGAGAAGGCACCGGAGAAGGCCGACAAGAAGCCAGCCAAAGAAGCCGCGCCCGCCAAGCAGGCCGCGCCCTCGCACGAGGCCGAGCGCACCGCGCCCGCTAAGGTGCAGGCGCCGCCGAGCCCGCCGCCGCGCCAGAAGACCTCCGGTGGCAACGGTGCCCCCCAGCGCAGCGTGACCTCGATGGCTCCCCGCGTGGTGCAGCGCGAGGTCTCGCACTCGGGCTTCAGGCTCGGCAAGGCCACGCACTCGGCCCACCGCTCCATGAAGGAGACCCACGGACACGCCGGCAAGCTCTCCGCCGAGCTCGGCCCCGACGAGAAGCCGCAGGGTAAGGGCCACGTCGACGTCACCGCCCTGTGGGGTGGCACCGTCATCGGCGTCGCGCGCGTGTCCGGCGCTGGCGCTGTCACCATCGGGCCCGCGGCCGGCAACAGCTTCCAGATCGCCCACCAGTCGATCCCCGCGCCCTCCCATGCTCTGGTGGTGCTCGATCAGGCTGGCGTCACGGTCCACGTGGCGAGCGGCATGGAGGCCACGCTCGACGGCAAGCCCGCGTCGGGCTCCGTCAAGCTCGAGGTGGGCCAGCGCCTCACCGTGCGCGTTGGTCCCATCGAGCTCGTGGTGCAGTACTCGAAGCGCTACGCGCCCATCGACCTCGGCATGTTCCAGACGCTGGACTACTTCTACTCGAAGGTCCTGGCGCTGGCGCTCATCCTGCAGCTCGGGCTGGTGCTGGCGTTCTTCCTCACGCCCCACTTCCCCTCCCTCGACGACGACGATCTCTTCAAGAACCAGCAGGACTTCACCAAGCTGATCCTGCAGGTGGAGGAGAAGAAGAAGGAGAAGGAGCTCTCGGGCAAGAAGGCCGCGCAGCACAAAGACGAGGCCGGCGTCTTCGGCAAGAAGGACAAGCCGAAGGAAGACAAGCTCGCCTCCAAGAAGGGCGCGCCCACCGTCGACAAGGACAAGCGCGAGGAAGATCGCAAGATCGCCATGGACGCGCTCGCGCAGCTCGGCCTCAAGGGTCCCGAGGGCGCGGTGTCGAACGTGTTCGGCCCCGGCGGTCTCGGCTCGGGCATCAACAACCAGCTCGGCGGCCTCAAGGGCGCGTCCATGGGTGACGCGGGCGGCGCCGGCGGCCTCGGCTCGCGCGGCACCGGCGCTGGCGGCGGCGGCACCGGCCTTGGCATCGGCGGCCTCGGCTCGGGTACCGGTCGCGGCTCCGGCGGCAGCGGCAACATCGACCTCGGTGGCCGTGGCAAGGGCATGACGCGCATCGTGCCCGGCAAGATCATCTACGAGGGCGGTCTGTCGCGCGAAGAGATTCAGCGGGTCATCAACCGCGTGATGTCGCAGATCAAGTACTGCTACGAGAAGGAGCTGACCAAGGATCCGAACCTCGAGGGCAAGCTCGTCATGAGCTGGGTCATCACGGGCTCGGGCGACGTCAGCTCCGGCCAGGCGGCAGAGAACACCTTCGGTGGCGGATCGGCCAAGCCCATCGAGGGCTGCGTGCTGCGCATCATCCAGCGCCTCAAGTTCCCGAACCCGAAGGGCGGCGGTCAGGTGTTCGTGACCTATCCCTTCGTGTTCAGCTCGTCGGGCGGCTGAGCAACCAGCGCTGCGACGTGTGCTGACGTGGCGCCCCTCGTACGAGGGGCGCTGTCGTTTCTCCAGGGCGCGCGGCGGCGAGGACGACCGCTCGGCGCAGCGACGATCGCGTGGACCTCGGAACCGCGCCGGTGGTGCGCGTGTCTCTCCGACATGAGCATCACCACTCCTTCCCTCGACGTCGTCGTGAGCTGGGCCGGCACCGCCATCGCCGTGGAGCGGCTGGCGCCGGGCCAAGCCTTCACCGTTGGTCCTCATGGCACCTTCAGCTGTGACGATCCCTCGATCCCGGAGCCGGCCTTCGCGCTGGTCACGCACGGTGCCGGCGGCGCGCGTCTGCGGCCGGCCCCCGGCATGCGGCTGCTCATCGACGGTCGCGCCGCCGACGTGGCCGCCGTCGACCTCGCGCCGGGGCAGGGCAGCGCTCGCATGTTGCTTGGCGCACTGGCGTTCGAGGTGCGCTTCGACCGCGCCGCGGCCGTGGCCACCTCGCGCGCGCCGCGCGACGGCCGCTTCCTCGCCGCGTCTGGCGCCGCGCTCGCCTTGCAGGTGGCGGTGGTGACTGCGTTCCTGCTGGCGCCTGCACCCTTCCCCGAGGAGCTGCCGCTCCCCACCGCGCAGAGCACGCGCGCGCACTTCGTGACGCCTGCGCGCCCTGCGCTGGCGTTGGGCGGCCGCGCGGCGGCGCCGGCGGCCATCGCCGCGTCCGCGCCTGAACGGGCCCCCCGACCGCGAGCGCGGCACCGGCCGCAGCGGGCGGCGAGCGAGCTGGCCCACGCCGCGCTGGCAGCGCTGGGGCTGGGCGGCCCCGTCGACGCGCCGCTTCCCGGTCTCCGGGGCGGCCTCGAGGGCCTGCAGGCGGCCACAGGAGCCGATCTGGGGGCCGGCGGGCTCGGCACCCGCGACCTCGGCCCCGGCGGCTTGGCGGGCACCACGGTCGACGTGGGTGGCTTCCGCGTGCGCCCTGGCGGTCCGCCCGAGAGCGCCCCCTGGGGCCTGGTGGCCGGCGAGAAGCAGACGGCCCGCGTGATCATCGATCGCGACGTCAACCACAGCGATGGGCTCACGCGCGAGGAGATCCAGCGCGTCATCACGCGGGCACTGCCGCGCATCAAGTACTGCTACGAGCGCGAGCTTGGCGCCGACCCGGACCTCGAGGGCAAGGTGACCTCGACCTTCACCATCGCGCCGTCGGGCGCGGTGGCGGCCACCACCTCGAGCCACACGCTGTCGCGGCCCGCCGTGGCCTCCTGTGTCGACCGCGTGGTGCGCTCCCTCGCCTTCCCGCAGCCCCGCGGGGGTGGCCAGGTCGTCGTCACCTACCCCTTCGCCTTCACCATCGCGGGGGGCTGAGGCGGGCAGCTGATCCGGCCGCGACGGCTTTCTTCGCAGGGGCGTTCCTGCTAATGGCCGCCCCCATGCGCGCCGCACCTCTCGCAGCACTCCTCGTCCTCGCCACTGCCCTGGCCGCGCCGTCGGCCCTGGCTGCGCTCGGCCCTGCGCCTCGCCTGCGGCTCACGCCGCCAGCGCTGCTCCTCGCCGCCGAGGACGAGGAGAAGGCGGCCGAGGGCGACGAGCCCAAGGAAGAGTCCACCGCGCTGCCCGACCAGGAAGTGAAGGTCGGCGGCGCCGTGGTGGGCGACTCCATGGGCGGCGCCACGGGCTTCGTCTTCAAGCAGGGCTTCTACACGCAGAGCGATCTGGGCGGCTTCTTCCGCCTCGGGGGCTTTACGCCGAGCCAGAACTGCGATCCCGGCGTCAACTGCGAGCCCGTGCTCACGAGCCAGATGCAGCCGTACATCGGCCTGTCCATCGGCTACGACCTGTTCCAGTGGCTCGGCATCCAGCTCTCGTACGGCACGGGCTTCGTGGCCAACGCCGCGCACTACTCGGACCAGCCCAACTCACCGCGCGACTACGGCGTGACCTCCCTCGACCTTGGGCTGGTGGCCTCGTACTACTTCCTCGACCGCTTGGCGGTGGCCCTCAAGCTCATGGGCGGGGCCACCTTCCTCACCCCCGAGCCCGACGTCGGCGAGCCCTGGTACGGTGGCAACGCGCTCGTCGGCTTGGGCGTGCGCTACGCGACCTTGCTGCCAGACACCTTCGTCGGCCTCGACGCCAACTTCCACGCCGCGTTCGCGCCGTCCACCGGTGGCGCGATGGTCTTCATTCCGGCGTTCTCGTTCGCGCCCGTCATCAAGTACGTCTTCTGATCGGAGCTGCCGTGAACCGGTGCACGTACCGGGTGATCTACGGTGACACCGATCAGATGGGGGTCGTGTACTACGCGAACTACCTCGCGTTCTTCGAGCGCGGCCGCTGCGAGTACATGCGCGAGCGGGCCTTCGACTACGGCGCCTTCGAGCAGCAGGGCTTCATCTTGCCGGTCACGGAAGCGGCGCTGAAGTACCGTCAGCCAGCGCGCTTCGACGATCTGCTGGTCATCGAGACCACCATGACCGCAGCCTCACGCATCACGGCCAGCTTCGGCTACCGCGTGCTGCGCGACGCGGATGGCGCGCTGCTCGTCGAGGGCAGCACCTCGCATGCGTGCCTCACGCGCGCCGGGCGCCCCGTGCGATGGCCCGCGTCCATCCGATCCCTCATCCCCGCCGAGCTCTTTGCTGCGGCCGGACTCGATCGCAACTCCACACCTGCCAGCACCTCGCAAGGAGAACGCCCATGACCGCCTCCACCTCCTCTTCCGCCAACACTCGCGGCACCCTTGATCGCAACCTCGCGCTCGAGGTGGTTCGCGTCACCGAGGCCGCCGCGCTGGCCTGCGCGCGTCTGATGGGGCGCGGCGATCGCAACGCCGCCGACGAGGCCGCCGTGCAGGCCATGCGGCGCGCCTTCGACGGCCTGCAGATCCGCGGGGTCGTGGTCATCGGCGAAGGCGAGCGCGACGAGGCGCCCATGCTCTACATCGGCGAGAAGGTGGGTGGGGGCGCCGACCACGACCCCGCCGTCGACATCGCGGTGGACCCGCTCGAAGGCACCAACCTGTGCGCGCTCGGCCTGCCGAACGCGCTCGCGGTGGTGGCGCTGGCCGAGCAAGGCAACCTCTTGCACGCGCCCGACTGCTACATGGACAAGATCGCCGTGGGCCCCGCGGCCAAGGGCGTGTGCGACCTCGACAAGAGCCCCACGGCCAACCTCAAGGCCATCGCCGACGCCAAAGCCTGCTACGTCGAGGATCTCACGGCCGTCGTGCTCGACCGCGAGCGCCACCAGAAGCTCATTGCCGAGATCCGCAAGGCCGGCGCACGCATCAAGCTCATCTCTGACGGTGACGTGTCGGCCGCAATCTCGTGCACGCTCGAAGGCACCGGCATCGACGTGCTGTTCGGCTCTGGCGGCGCGCCGGAGGGGGTGCTCGCGGCCGCCGCGCTGCGCTGCACGGGTGGCGACTTCCTCGGTAGGCTCATCTATCGAAACGACGGCGAGCGCGAGCGCGCCCTCGCCATGGGCGTCAAGGAGCTCGACCGGAAGTGGGGCCTCACCGACCTCGCCAAGGGCGACGTCATGTTCGCCGCCACCGGCGTCACGTCGGGCGATATGCTCAAGGGCGTGCGCTTCTTCAAGGGCGGCGCGCACACCCACTCGCTCGTGATGCGCTCGAAGTCCGGCACCATCCGCTTCATCGAGTGTGAACATCACTTCGACCGCAAGCCGAGCTACGCGCCCTGATCCGGCGACGCAGGGCAGCGCAAGCATCCCCAGCACCGCTGCTCGGGCGGCCGTACGGCATGTGGGTCGGTCGGATGACGTATCCGACATTGTGACCGCCGCCGCGCAGATCTGGCCTCGCAGTTGCCGCGACGCCCGGCCCCTCGGATAATGGTCTTAGGCGCACCTTGCGCCCAGAAAGGGACCGGGCCGTGACCCTCGACCCGTGGGTGATCGAGCAGCTCGAGGAGGAGGCGCGCCGCCGTGACGAAGAGGCGTCGCGCTCCCACCGCATCGAGCTGCCGCAGACCCGTCCTGCCGCCGAGCAGAGCAACGAGAGCGATCCAGAGGCTGCCGCAAGGGTAGCTGTGGTCGACCTCTCGCCGTCCGGCGGCGCCGCCTTCGACCTCTAGGCGGATTCGGGGCTGCATCCACACGCGATCCGGCGGATCGCGCATGGTCCTGTCGCCCCTTCGGCCAGCACCGAGGCGTTGGCCCTACCCTCAGTAGACCGCGATCCTGAGCGAGAAGGTGCTGCCCGTCGTCGTCTTGCTGTCGACGATGATGACGTAGTCTCGGCCCGCGGTCACGTTGAGGTAGAGGTACGAGTCGCCCGCGCCGTAGCCTTCGTCGTCGCAGCCGAGCACGGTCCCGCCGCACTCGGCGTCGAGCACGGTGAGCACGGTGTCGAGCGCCGACCCAGAGGTGTCGAAGGTGTAGTAGCCAGTGGTGGGCGCCTGCCAGCGGTAGATGCGCTCGGGTCCGACGCCGGCACAGGAGCTGTAGTCGTTGGTCAGGCCGCTGGTGCTCCCCGACGTGGTGCTCACGGCAGACCCGAGGTCGACGTCGGTGCAGCTGAAGTCGCCGGGCGGGTCGGGCGGGCCACAGTGCACCACGCGGTTGTCGTCGCAGGAGCCATCGTAGGTGAAGACGCAGTCCATGAAGAGCGAGGCCCCGCTGCAGTTGACCGAGTAGCCGGAGTAGCCGGAGTAGCTCGGCAGCGTCGACAGGCTGCCCTCGGAGTAGCCGGCGGCGCGGCAGAACAGGTCGGCCTCGCTCTCGGAGAAGCCGCACAGGTAGTTCTCGTAGCCGTCGACGAAGAGGTGGGCGAGCCCGTCGTTCGGCGTGCTGCTCGATAGCTCCGCAAAGGAGACGCCGCTGCTGTCTTGGCACTGGTGATCGACGCAGGCGCTGCCGCTGCTGCAATCGCCTGCCTCGCAGGCGCAGATGACGTACGACGAGTCCACCACCGAGCAGGTGCCGGTGCACGCCTCGTTGCAGCCGCCGCAGTCGCTCGCCGTGGCCAGGTCGCGACAGGTGGAGCCGCAGATGCCCCACTGGTTCGCGTCGGGCGTCCCCTCGGAGCTCGTGCAGGTGTTGTCGCCGCAGCGCGCCGCGCCGCAGTAGCCGTTGCAGGCGGGCTCGCCGTTGCAGGTGAGCGTGATGGTCACGCTCTGCGCGGCCTCGTGCCCCGCGACGTCGAAGAAGCGCGCCTGCAAGCGCCGGGTGCCGGTGGTGCCAAAGTCGATGGCGCGCACGGCGTTGAGGGCGCTCCAACCGAGGGTGATCTGGTAGCTGCCCTCGGACGCAGAGGTTTGGAAGGCGCCGTAGCTGGCGGCGTTGTCCGGGTCCACCAGGCTGCCGCCGATGATGTCGTCGACGCCGTCGTCGTCGGTGAGCACGGCGGTGATGATGAGCGTGTCCGAGTTGTCCATGGTGGTGATGTTGGTGGAGAGCTGCAGGAAGCGCGGACCCTGGGGGTCGGGCGGCGGATCGCCCTCGCCTTCTCCCTCGCCTTCTCCCTCGCCCTCGCCCTCGCCCTCATTGCCGTCGTCGAGCGCGACGCACTCGCCGCGGTCGCACTCCTCGTCGTCGTCGCAGTCGCTGTCGAAGCGGCACTCATCGTCGTCGGGTGGCCCAAACAGGTCCAAGCCGGGGATGCAGCTCGCACACAGGGAGACGAGGAGGGACGCGAGGGATAGGCGCAGGGTCATGAAAGCTCCGAAGCGACCGCGTCTTGTACGGCGCCGGAACGGGATCGACAGTGATGAAGCGCCAGCGGGTGACGGTGAACACAGGTGTTGCGCACCGTCGAGCAGCCCGGCATGGCCCCCCCATGTCCGAAGGCAGCGTCCGCCGCACTGATCTGCGCAACATCGCCATCATCGCCCACGTCGACCACGGCAAGACCACGCTGGTCGACGCCATGCTCAAACAGGCCGGCACCTTCAAGGCCCACGAGGCCACCGCCGACCGGATGATGGACAAGCTCGATCAAGAGCGCGAGCGCGGCATCACCATCATGGCCAAGAACACCGGCATCCTGCTGGGCCCCCCGGGGCCAGATCAGGTGCGGGTCAACATCGTCGACACGCCTGGGCACGCCGACTTCGGCGGCGAGGTCGAGCGCACGCTGCACATGGTCGACGGCGTGCTCTTGCTGGTCGACGCCGCCGAGGGCCCGCTCCCGCAGACGCGCTTCGTGCTCAAGAAGGCGCTCGGCCTCAAGCTCGTGCCCATCGTGGTCATCAACAAGGTCGACCGCGCCGACGCGCGCCCCGCCGAGGTGCTGCAGAAGGTCTACGACCTGTTCATCGACCTCGGCGCCGACGAGCACCAGCTCGACTTCCCGGTGATCTACGCGGTGGCGCGCGACGGCTGGGCCGTGCGCGGTCCCGCCATGGGCGCGGTGCCCGAGGTCGCACTCCTGCCGGCTGCAACCCAGCAGCACGGAAAGCTCGATCTCGGCCCACTGTTCGACACCATCGTCGAGGCCATCCCGCCGCCCGAGGATTGCTCGAACGAGCCGCTGCAGATCCTGGTGAACGCGATCGACTACGACGACTACGTCGGGCGACTGGCGCTCGGCCGCGTGCACGCCGGCAAGGTGGAGAAGAAGCTCGAGGTCGTGCGCCTGTCCGACGGCGCCCCCGACAAGGGCAAGGTCGTGGGCGTGTACCTGTTCGAGGGCATGAAGCGCATCGAGGTGGAGCGCGCGCGCGCCGGCGACCTCATCTGTATCGCCGGCCTGCAAGACGTGGTGCCCGGCGACACCATCGTCACGCCCGAGGGCGCGGGCGCGCTGCCGCGCATCTCCGTGGGCGAGCCCACGCTGGCGATGATCTTCTCCGTCAACGATGGCCCCTTCGCGGGCCGCGATGGCAAGTACGTCACCTCGCGCCACCTGCGTGATCGCCTGCGCCGCGAGCTGCGTGGCAACGTGTCGATCCGCGTCGAGGACACTGACACGCCCGACAAATTCAAGGTGCTCGGCCGTGGTGAGCTGCAGCTGGCGGTCTTGATCGAGGCCATGCGTCGCGAGAGCTACGAGATGTGCGTCTCGCGCCCCGAGGTGGTGGTCAAGGAGATAGAGGGCGCCAAGAAGGAGCCCCTCGAGGGCCTGGTGGTGAACATCCCCGAGACCGCCGTGGGCCCGGTCACCGAGCTGGTCGGCAAGCGCGGCGGTCGCATGGTCAACATGGACGCCACCATCTCGGGGTGGACCACGGTGGAGTACGAGATCCCCACCCGCGGCCTCATCGGCTTCCTCGGCACCTTCCGCACCATCACGCGGGGCGAGGGCCAGATGTCCACCTTCTTGAAGGACTGGGTGCCCTTCCTCGGCAACATCGAGGCGCGCGCCTCGGGCGCCATGATCTCGACCGACCTCGGCAAGACCACGCCCTACGCCATCTTCAACCTGCAGCCCCGCGGCGTGATGTTCGTGGGCCCCGGCGAAGAGGTGTACGAGGGCATGGTGGTGGGCGAGCACGCGCGCGACAACGACCTCGACATCAACATCATCCGCGAGAAGAAGCTCACCAACGTGCGCGCCGCCGGGCGCGACGAGAACATCATCCTCACGCCGGCCAAGCGCATGCGCCTCGAAGAGGCCATGGAGTGGATCGACATGGATGAGCTGATCGAGGTGACGCCGACGGCGATCCGCATTCGGAAGCGCGGGCTCAAGCCCCATGATCGGCCGAAGAAGAAGAAGGTCGAGGACGAGGAGGAGTAGGGGGAGGCGCGGGGGTGTCGCGGCGTTGTCGTTGACGGGGTCTCTGAAGAAGAAGAAGAAGAAGAAATTGGGGCTTGTTGTTCCGCCCCCAGTTGTGGTCGCTGCTCTCGCGAGAGCAGGGGATCGTGCCTTGATGGAGCGGCGGCTTGCCGGGTTGACGACGGCAGGGGCTGTGTGAACGGCCCCCCTTCTAGATCTTCCCCCATAAGAATGGGGGAAGTCGTGCCACCTTCGGCCGAAGGCTTGCCGAACCCGGAAGGGCTTCCCCCATTCTTATGGGGGAAGATCTAGAAGGGGGCTTGTCCTGCTCTTCCGGAGGCCCGGTCGGCGCGGCAAGCCGTGGCTCCCCACCGGCACCGCCGCATGCTCTCGCGAGAGCAGCGATCGTGGACGAAGGCGGGACATCAAGCCCCAGCTTCTTCCTCTTCGTCTTCCTCTTCGGCCGCACTTGCGGCAGCACCTGATCGAGGCCGGCCCGCCTTCGTCGTCGACGAGAACGCCCGCTCAGTACCGCACGGCCACCACGGGCCCGCCCTTCTCCTCACGCAGCGCGGCTGGCGCGCCTTCGCGATCGAGCTTGACCTTGGTCTCTTCCGAGAGCTTCATGCCGTCGGCCAGGAACCACACCGGGCCGCCGACCCAACCTGCGCAGGGCACGCACAGGAAGAGCGCGACGCCGCCGATGGCGGGGAGGAGGTTGATCTCGCTGCGCTTGATCTCGACGCTCTTCGGCTGGTAGCCCGGGGCCGACACCTTGAGCTGCTTGCTGTCCCAGATCCAACCCTTGAACTCGTAGCTCATGGGGGTCTTGCCGATGGCCTTGCCGTCCTTGGCGTCCTTGGCGTCCTTGTCGCCGGCCTCATACACCTGCGCGCCCGGGGGCTCGGAGACGATTTTGGTGGTGGTGGCACAGCCGGATCCAAGCGCGGCGGCGAGCACGAGGGCGACCAGGGCAAAGCGAGTCATGTGAGGCAACCTCCGCCTGCGTCTCTACCGTGATTGGCTCGGTCGCGCTATGCCAGCCGCATGCTCGATATCGGCGTCATCTTGCAGGGCCCCACCGAGGACAAGGACTGGCTCAAGAAGTGCGCCCTGATGGGCCTCTTGTCATGCGCGCTCTTTGTGATCCCTATCGCCGGCGCCATCGTCGGCTCGCTCAACCTGATGGGGTGGATGCGCGTCTATGCCGAGCGCCGGCTGCAAGGGGAGCGCGTCATCCCCGACGTCAACCTCGGCTACATCGGCAAGGGCTGGGGCATGTTTCTCATGTACCTGCCCTTGGTCGGGATCATGCTGGTGGGCGTTGGCCTCGTGGCCGGCATCGTGGTGGCGGGGGCGCTCACCAAGAACGAGGCCTTGATCGCCATCGGGCCGCTGTTCATGAGCGCGCTCATGATGCCGGTGACCCTGTGGCTCACGGTGTTCTCGGGGGCGATGCTCTATCTCTTCGTCGTCAAGGGCGAGCCCTGGGCATCGATCCGCTTCGGCGACCAATGGCGCCTCGCCATGAGCCTGGGCACCAACTACTTCCTCTTCTGGATCGCCATGCTCCTCGCTGGCGTGATCGCCCAGCTCGGCGTCATCGCGTGTTTGGCCGGCATCATCGTGACCATGCCGTACAGCTATTTGATGCAGGCCATCGCCGTCGCCGAGCTCGATCGGGTCGCCCGCGCAAAGGGTTGATTCGGTTGCGGCCGCGGCGAGTGTGACGCGTGCGCTTTCCCCCGCCCACCTGATCGGGGTATCAGACGCGCTCTTTTGGTGATCACCCACACCCGCAAGGGGGATTCGATGGATATCGGCGCAGTCCTCAAGGCTCCTTTTGAAGATCAGGATTGGCTCAAGAAGTGTCTCTTGATGGGCGTGGTCAACGTCCTCATCTGCATTACGGTCATCGGCATCTTCGTCGGCCTGCCGAACCTGATCGGCTGGGGTGTGACCTACGGCCGCACCCGCATCAAGGGTGGTACCACCCTCCCCGACTTCGGCTTTGGCTACATCGGCCTCGGCTACCGCTTCATCGTGTCGATGCTGATCTACGGCATCATCGCCATCGTCGTCACGCTGGTGGTGGGCGCCATCGGCATGCTGCTCGGCAAGATCGCGAGCGTGCTCGCGCTCGTGTGGCTGCCCGTGCAGCTCATCGTGGCCCTGGCCATCGCCCTCATCGGCCTGCCCATGAGCTACCGCTTCGTGGTGCACGACGACATGATGGCCGGCACCAAGATCGGCTGGGCCATCAGCTTCATCATGGCCAACCTGGGCACCGTGCTGATGTTCTTCGTCACCGTGCTCATCTGCGGCCTCATCACTGGCGCCATGGGTATCATCCCCATCGTCGGCGGCATGTTCGGCGCGGCCATCGGGCAGGCGTGGAACATGGCGGCCATCGCGCAGCTCGCCAAGGCGACCAACAACGCCTGAGGCGCCCGATCCCCAAGGGATCGGTGCTGTGAACGTCTGTTCAGCCGGGCCACGTTCGGGCTACAAGCCTGGACGTGGCCCGTGTCTTTCAACTCAAGTCCGCGCCGGCGGCGCTCTCGCGCCTCGGGGTCGACTACGCCGCCTCGCTCAACGACGAGCAGCGCGCCGTGGTGCTGGCGCCGCGCGGGCCGCTCTTGGTGCTCGCAGGCGCAGGCTCGGGCAAGACGCGCGCGCTCACCTACCGCGTGGCGCGCTTCATCGACGAGGGCATCCACCCCGAGCGCGTCTTGTTGCTCACCTTCACCAACCGCGCGGCGCGCGCCATGCTCGAGCGCGTGGCGGCGCTGGTAGGCCCGGCCAGCCAGCGCGTCATGGGCGGCACCTTCCACCACGTCGCCAACATCATCTTGCGCGGCCACGCCGAGGCCATCGGCTACGCGCCCAACTTCACCATCCTCGACCGCGAAGACGCGCGCGACCTGATGGACGCAGCCGTGGCCGACGCGCGCATCAAGGTCACCAAAGAGCGCTTCCCCAAGGCCGACGTGCTCCTCGAGCTCGCCAGCCTCGCCATTAACACCCAGGTGCCGGCGCGCGAGCTGGTGCTGCGCAGAGCGCCGCGCTTCCTGCACCTCACCGACGACCTGATGACGGTGTGCCAGGCCTTCATCAAGCGCAAGGTCGAACGCAACCTGATGGACTTCGACGATCTCTTGATGAACTGGAAGCTCTTGCTGGCGGAAGGTGGCCCGCTCGCCGACAGCATCCGCGCGCGCTTCGACGCCGTGCTGGTGGACGAGTACCAAGACACCAACGCCCTGCAGGGGCAGCTCGTCGACCTGATGGGGCAGGGGCACAAGAACATCACCGCCGTTGGTGACGACGCGCAGTGCATCTACGGCTTTCGCGGCGCCGAGGTGAAGAACATGCTCGGCTTCGCCGAGCGCTGGCCGGGCGCTACGCTCCTGCCCCTGTCGGTCAACTACCGCTCCACGCCGCAGGTGCTCGCCGTCGCCAACGCCGTGCTCGAGCGCGCGCGCGAGGGCTTCAAGACGCGCCTCATCGGCGTGCGGCCCTCGGGCATGCCGCCGGCAGTGGTGCCGTGCAAAGACGCGCACCAGCAGGCCGAGTTCGTGGCCGAGCGCATCCTGCAGCTGCGCGACGAGGGCGTGCCGCTCACCGAGGTGGGCGTGCTCTACCGCGCCCACCGGCACGTGCTCGAGCTGCAGGTGGAGCTGACCCGGCGCGGTATTCCTTACGTGGTGCGCAGCGGCCTGCGCTTCTTCGAGCAGGCGCACATCAAGGACGTGGTGGCGCACCTCAAGCTCTTGTTCAACGCCGACGACGAGCTGTCGTTCCGCCGCGCGGTGCGCCTGCACGAGGGCATCGGCAACGCCACCTGCGACGCGCTCTGGCGAAAGACCAGGGAGCACGTGGCCCACGGCGCCGACGCCGCGCGCGCCATCGCTCACCTGCAGGACGACGAGGACCTGGCGCAAGGAGCCGTGGGCCGCCGCGCCAAGCCTGGCGTGACGCGCTTCGTGCACACGCTCGGCGCCATGACCAAGCCCGACGTGAAGGACAAGCCGGGCGAGATGATCCGCGTGCTGCTCGACGCGTTCTACGCCGAGTACCTGGCGCGCACCGAGCCGAACGCCCGCGAGCGGCAAGAGGAGATCGAGGAGCTCGCCGACTTCGCGGGCGGCTTCGCCGATCTCGAGGCCTTCCTCTCGGAGCTGATGTTGGTGCAGAGCTTCGCCGCCGAGGAGGTGGTGGCCGCCGACGAGCCCGACGAGAAGGTGACGCTCTCGTCGGTGCACCAGGCCAAGGGCCTCGAGTGGAGCCGGGTGTTCCTGGTCTGGCTCTCCGACGGCGCGTTCCCCTCTGACCTGGCGCTCAAGGACGCCGGCGGCGAAGACGAGGAGCGTCGCTTGTTCTACGTCGCCGTTACGCGGGCCAAGGACGAGCTCTACCTCACGCACCCGCTGGTCACGCGGGCGCGCGACCACTCCATGGTGCTGCATCGGCGCTCGCGCTTCGTGGAGGAGCTGCCGCCCCCCGAGCTCGACGCCGCAGGCGAGGCGAGCGGGCTGTATGAAACCTGGCAGATTGAGGTGGTGCCCGCGGACGTCGCGGCCTTGCCAAAGCCCGACGACACCGACCTGCTCACGGGGCGCCTGGCCGACGACGACGGCGGGCACCTGCTGGACGATTGAGCGCCATGCGCGTCCGCCCCCGCACCTGCCCATGGCAGAACTACCCCACGCACAAGCGCAACCGGCAGCTGCAGGTGAACGGCGCGCAGCCCATCGTGTACGGCTACTGCCCGCAAGAGAAGGAGTGCGCCTCGTGCGCCGGCACGCTCTACAAGCCGAACCTGGTGGTGGAGCAGGGGCGCGACTTCCAGTTCGTCGAGTGCCCCTTTTGCGCGCCCGAGGCCTACCGCAAGCGCGTCGACCGGTTGAAGCCGACGCTGCGAGTTGGCATGGGTCCCACGTCGACGCCGCTGGACGCGCCGCCCCCGGGGGAAGACGGCCGCAAGCGGCGCAAGCGCTGAGGGACTCGTGGGCGATCTCAAAGACCGAGTGGTCATCTCCTCGCTGCGCGTGTTGCCGCAGCGCTGGCTCTCGCATTGTGCTGGTGCCGTGATGAGCACGACCTTGCCCGGGCCGCTGGCGCGCGCGGCCGTGCGCACCTATGGCGCGCTCGCGGGCGTCAACTTCAGCGAGGTGCGCGACCCCATCGAGTCCTTCCGTTCGGTGCAGGAGTTCTTCGTGCGCGCCCTCAAGGATGGCGCGCGTCCGGTCGACGCCGCGGCGAACGCGCTGGTATCGCCGTGCGACGGGGCGTGGGGCGCCGCCGGGGTCGTGGAGCAGGGCCAGCTCCTGCAAGTGAAGGGTCGCCCGTACTCGGTGGCCGCGCTGCTCGACGACGAGAGGCTAGCGGCGCGCTTCGAGGGGGGCGCCTTCGCCACCCTCTACCTGTCGCCGCGCGATTACCACCGATTGCACGCGCCCGTCGCCGGCGACGTTGTCGCCGCGCGCCACGTCCCCGGCGCGCTGTGGCCGGTCAACAGCGCGGGCGTCCGTTTCGTCGACGGGCTGTTCGCGCGCAACGAGCGCATCGTGGTGTTGCTGCGACCGGATCGCGCCGCCGGCGTGCCGAACGACGCGCTGCTCGCGTTGGTGGCGGTGGGCGCGACCATGGTGGGCAAGGTGCGCCTCAGCTTCGACGACCTCGTCACGAACGACGGCGGACAGGCGCGCGTACGCAGCTACGATCCACCCCACCGCGTCGAGAAGGGCAGCGAGTGGGGCCGCTTCGAGTTCGGCTCCACCGTGGTGCTCTTGGCCACGCCCGGCTGGGCGCACCTCGACGCACAGGCGCCGGGGACGCCGGTGCGCATGGGCGCGGGCATCGGTGTTGCCTGCTGAAGGTTCCGCGTCGGCTGGAAACCGGCGCCTGAACGTGCTTTGGTGGCGGGGCAGTGATCTGCTCTGCTCACCTCTGTCGCCCGCTGCGTCGCCCCCTGCGCGCCTTGCTGCTCCTCAGCGCGCTCGTGATGGGCGTTGGTGGCTGCCCCGGAGAGGAGCAGCCCACCGCCAAGCCATCCGTCGGCACTGACGGCAGAGAGCGCTGGGTCGTGACGCTCGAGGGTGAGGCCCCCGACCTCACCGAGTTCCGCTCGCTCACGCGCGACAACCCGAAAGCCGTGGCGCCCTACGTCGACAAGATGCGGCAGAACCTCCTGGCCGGGCGCTCCGAGCTCGAGGGCTTCCTCACCTCGGTCGATGGCCGCGTGGTGGAGCGCTGGTGGATGTCCAACGCCATCACCGTCGAGGTGCCGGCGAGCGCGGTCGCGTCCTTGAAGAAGCAGGGCGGCGTCAAGCAGGTAGCGCCCGATCTGACACTCGAGTAGCGAGGACCGCAAAAGGGGCGGCGCCGAGCCGCCATGGTAGCCTGCGCCATGGCCGAGCATCGCCGCGTCGAGCCTCGTGTGGCCCTGGCCGGGACCGGCATGGCCACGGACGTCGAGAGCGTCGAAGAGCTGGAGGGCAAGTACGAGCGGCGCGCGCGCGCGTGGCGCGAGGCACCCGAGAAGGGCTTTGGCGCGGTGCTCGACGAGGCCGAGGCGCAGGGCGAGCTCGCCGACGAGGATCACCCCGATCCGCGGCGGCGCCCCAAGCGGCCGGCGGCCGCGCCGAGCGAGGCGCACATGGCCGCCGCCGCTGCCGAGGCTCCGCCGGCGGCGGCGCCGCCGCCCAAGCCGACTCCACGCGCGGGCCCCCGTGTCCCGCCCGATCCGCGCGCCGCCCTCCTGCACAAGCTGCTCGCGCCCGGCGCCCCCAAGGATCCAACGCGCCCAGGTGGTGCGGTGGAGCCGCAGCGCATCGCCAGCACCGGCACCAGCACCGACACCCCGCCCACCGGCAGCGCCGCGGACCGAAAGCCTCGCCCGTGAGGTTCCTGATGCGCGCCTCTTTCGTCGGGCTGCTCGCCCTCGCACCGCTGGGCGTTGCGTGCGGCGGCACGCCGCCTCGTGTGTTCGAGGCCGGCCTGGTGTCTGACACCTTCGTGGAGGCCGGGCCCTACCAGGTGCGCGCGACCATCTGGGACGAGGACGGCCTGGGCGACCTCGACGTGGTCTGGGCCATCGACGGCGGCCTGGCCGGCGTTGCCCCCCTCGTGGCCATCGTCACCGAGCCGCAGGCGGTCGGCGTGCGGGTCGGCGGCGACATCCCGGGTGCGGCGCTCGGCTCGCACGTGCAGTGGCACATCCGCGCCTGCGACCTGGCGGGCGCGTGCACGCGCGAGCCTGAGCGTGGTGAGCTCGAGTTTTGGGTGGGGCCGGTGCCGTCGTCGCCCCTGATCGAGGGGCTGGCGCCGACCTGGGGCCCAGAGAGCGGCGGCACGCGCGTCGAGGTGCGCGGCGAGGACTTCCGGCCGGGTGCGCGCGTGCGCTTCGGTAGCACCGAGGCGCGCCACGTCGAGTACCTGCGGCGCGACCTGCTCGCGGCCACCACGCCGCAGGTCGACCCCGGCGTCGTCGATGTCGAGGTGGAGAACCCCGATGGTGAGACCGCGATCTTGCGTGAGGCGTTCGCCTTCGTCGCGTCGCCGCACCTGACCAGCGTGACGCCGACAAGCGGGCCCGAGGCCGGCGGCACCGAGGTGGCGTTGTTCGGCGACACCTTCGTGGACGGCGTGCGCGTGCTGTTCGACGGTGCGCCCTGCCGCGATCTCGAGCGCGTCAGCGACGGGGAGCTGCGTTGCCGCACGCCGCCCGGGCACGGGCGCGCCGACGTGGCGGTGGTCCACGACGAGCGTGGCGCGGGCGTCGTGCCTGAGGCGTTCCGCTACGTCGCGCCACCCCGCGTCGATGCCGTCACGCCCGAGAGCGGCACCAGCGAGGGTGGCACCGAGATCGTTGTGGTCGGCAGTGGCTTCGTCGACGGGACCACCGTGAGCGTGGGCGGAGTTCCCTGCCTCGACATCGCTTTTGTCGACGACACCAGGTTTAGCTGCACCACTGGCGCCGCCGAGCCCGGCGTGGCGGACGTGGTCGTGACGAACCCCGACGGCCAAGTGGGTGTGTTGCCAGGCGGGTTCTCGTACTTGGGGCCACCGGTGGTGGTGCTGGTGCGCCCCCGCGAGGTCCCCATCGCCGGCGGGCTCGAGGTGCGCGTGCTCGGCGCCGGCTTGTCCGAGAGCGACCTCGTGCTGTTTGCGGGTGCGCCGGCCGAGGTGCTCGAGGCCGTGGGCGATCGAGAGTTGGTCGTGCGCGCGCCGCCCATCAACGCCGATCCCTTTCCGGCGCCGGCATCGGGGATCGCGGAGGTCGACGTCACCGTGCGTCGCCAGCAGCCCGGCGACGAGCGCGAAGGGACCCTGGCGCGCGGCGTCATGTACTACTGGCCGCCCGAGGTGGAGGCGGTGGTGCCCGGCGAGGGCCCCACGGAAGGTGGCACCGCCGTTGTGGTGACCGGGCGCTTCTTCCGCGTGCCCGAAGGAGGCGCGCTGGTGGTCCGCTTCGATGGCGCCGAGGCGAGCTCGCTCTCGCTTTTGTCCTCGAGCTCGCTCTCCTGCGTGACGCCCGCGGGCGATCCCGGCCCTGCCGACGTAGAGGTCGAGAACCACCCGCTCAGCGTCGGCGTTGGCGTCGAGGCCTTCTTCTACCTGGCACCTCCCCGCGTCGACGCGGTCGAGCCACCCGACGGCCCCACCTTCGGCGGCGAGGCCGTGACCGTGCGCGGCGCGTACTTCCGCCCGGGCGCGCTGGTGTTCATCGACGGCGCCCCCTGCAGCGACGTCGTCGTGATCGATCACCAACAGCTCACCTGCGTCACGCCGCCCGGCGAGGAGGGGCCCGCCGACGTGCGCGTGATCAACCCCGACGGACAAGAAGACACGGCGCTGGCCATCTACCGCTACCTCGGCGTCGCCGTGACACCGGACTTTGGCCTCGCGGTCGGCTTCACGCGCGTGCGCGTGCGTTCGGCGGGCATGCAGCCGGGCGCGCGCGTGTACTTCGGCACCAGCGAGGCCTCCTGCACCTTCGTGTCGTCACGCGAGATGAGCTGCCAGAGTCCGCCCGGCGCCCTGGGGCCCGTGACCGTGCGCTTCGCCAACCCCGATGACACCGGTGAAGATGGCGTCGACGCCTTCTTCTACCGCCGCTTCGTCGATCGGACCGCGGGGCGCATGCCCACGAGCGGTGAGAACACCAACCACATCGAGGCGATCGATCTCGACGGCGATGGTGATCTCGACGTCGTCACCGCCAACGGCCGCGTGGGCGTGGCCGAGACCAGCTGGCTCTACCGCAACGACGGGCTCGCGCGCTTCACGCGGGTCGACAGCGGCGTCTTCACCACGGCCAACAAGGTGGACACGGGCGACAGCAACGCCGACGGTCGCCCGGACCTGCTGTTCGCGGCCTCGAGCGGCGTGGGCGGGGTGCTGCTCGAGAACCTGGGTGATCTCGCCTTCGATGAGCGCGGGCTGTCGTTGAGCGCGTTCAACAGCGCATTCGAGGCGCAGCTCGTCGATTTGGTTGGTGACGATCGCGACGACGTGTTCGTCCATGCCATCGGCTGCGACCTGTTCCTCGACCAAGAGAACAACCCGGATTGCGACAACGACCTATACGGCCCCGACGTGCTGCTCGAACAGACCGGCGCGGGCTTCGTCGATCGCTCGGGCCTGGTGCCGCACCGAGACGACTGGGTCCACGACCACAAGGTCGTGGCAAGCGATCTCGACGGCGACGGCGACAACGACCTGGTCGCGGTGGTGAACAATGACCCGTACTTCACGGCGGAGAACCGCATCTTGCGCAACCGCGTGAGCGACGGCCTTGGCTTCGTGACCGAGACGCCAGCCTCGCTCGCGGGCCTGGTCGGTGACCTCTACGACATCGACGCCGGCGACCTCGACGGCGACGGTGACAACGACGTCGTCACGACCATCTGCGCTGGCTCTTCGACCTCCTCAGAGGTGGTGCTCGATAACGTCGCGGGTGGCTTGGTGGCCGACTGGAGCGCGCTGCCGGATGCGCGCGACGACTGCGACGTCGGCACGCTCATGCTCGACGTCGACATCGACGGCGACCTCGACCTGTTTTTCGGCGGCACGCGCTTCAACCGCTACAACCTCAAGCTCTACGTCAACCGTGGCGACGGCACCTTCGTGGCCGCCAGCGGTGCGCTGCCAAACCTCGCCGGCCTCGACCTGCAGGTGAACCACCTCGCCGGTGGCGATCTCGATCGCGACCGCGATCCCGACCTGGTGCTCGCGCTCGGCGCGCCGTACAGCCAGATGGGCCTGGTGCCCGGCGCCGTGTTCTTGTTCCTGCTCGAGTAGGTTCGGGGAGTCGCCATGCGCGTCGGCTACCTGTGCATGGAGAGCGTGTTCTCGGTGCGCCCGCTCCAAGCCATGCTGCGCGCGGGCCACGACGTGCGTTTCGTCATGCGCCCCATCGGACCGCTGGCGACGCGCACGCAGCCGGTGCTGCGCCGTCACCGCGGCTTCGACATCGCCGTGCGCCGCTTGCTCGGCCGCGGCGGCGACGCCGCGCGGCGCGATCCTTTCGCGGTTGCCGCCGACGCTGACATCCCGGCGTGGATTGTGGGGAACGCCAGCGCGCCTGCGGCCATCGAGCTGATCACGCGCGAGCGTGTCGACGTGCTGGTGGTCGCCTTCTTCAACCAGTTGCTCAAGCCGCCAGTGCTCGCGGTGCCTCGCTTCGGCGCCATCAACCTGCACCCGTCACTGCTGCCGTCCTACCGCGGCCCGGCGCCGCTCTTCTGGACCTACCGAGACGCAGCGCCCGAGTCTGGCTTGACGCTCCACCGCGTCGCCCCTGGTGAAGACGACGGCGATGTGCTCGCGCAGGCGAGGGTACCGGTGCCCTTCGGCCTGCCGGGCGAAGACCTGGTCGACCTGCTCGCCGAGCACGCGGAGCGCGAGGTCGTGTCGGTGCTCGATCGGCTCGCGCGCGGCGAGCGCGCCGGCACACCGCAGGACGCGACGCGTGCGACGCGCGCCCCAAGGCCAAGCGACGCCGATCTCGTGCTCGACGCGACCATGGGGGCGCGTCACGCCTTCCACTTTGCACGCGGCGTGGGGCGCTGGAATCAGCTCGTCGTCGACGTCGCAGGCACCCGCGTTCGGGTGGTTGACGCGGTGGAGCTCGATGAGGGGCGCCGGATCCCCGGCGAGGTCGCGTTGGTGGGGGACACCGTTTGCCTCGGCTGTCATGACGGCGTCGTGATGTTGCGCGCGCAGGGCGTGAGCTGAGCGCGGCGCCGTTTATCCCTTGGTGCCGTCGCCCTCGGGGAAGTGCTGGTCGAGGCACTGCTGACACAGCCCATGGGTGAACGACGCGTTCGAGTGCGCCGCCAGGTACGCCTCGAGCTTTTGCCAACCGTCGGTGCCCGTGGCGATGCGCTTGCAGTGCATGCAGATGGTGATGATGCCCTCGAGTTGTCGGACCTGCGAGAGCGCTTGCCGGAGCTCATTGACGCGATCAGCAAGCGCATTCTCGAGCCGAATGACGCGCTCGCCGCTGCGCAGGCGCGCCAGCAGCTCTGCTTGGTCGATGGGCTTGGTGAGGAAGTCGTCGGCGCCCGCCGCCATCCCTTCGAGCCGCTCGGCGCGGCCGTCGCGGGCCGTGAGGATGATGAGGTAGCGATAGCGCGCCGAGGTATCGGCGCGGACCGCGCGACAGACGTCGACGCCGCTGACGCCGGGCATGATCCAGTCGAGCACGGCGATCTGTGGGCCACCGGTCAAGCGCAGCGTGGCCAGTGCGGCATCGCCGCGCTCCACAACGACGATCTCGTAGCCGGCGCGGCTCACGACGGCGGTCAGCACCGCACGCGACACCTGCTCGTCGTCGGCGATCAAGACCTTCATGCCGCGCTCTCCGTGGCGGGCGTCTGATCCGGTGCCGCGCAGGCGTAGCGCTTCGCGATGCAGGCCTCGACGCGGCCGAGCTCGTGCTCCAAGGCTGCCAGCGCGCGACCCTCCGCGCCCCAGCGAGCAGATTGGCCGAGCTCCTCGAGGGTGGCGGCGGCCCGCGCCGCGGTGACGGCCCCGATGGTGAGGAGCGCGCCCTTCAAGCTGTGGGCATCGCGTGCCAGGTCCCCGGCACACTGGTGTGCGATGGCCTGACGGATGGCCGCGACCAGCGCGCGACTCGTGTCGTGAAATGCGCGAAGCGCGGATCCGAGCACGGTCGCGTCGTCACCGAGGCGCCGCGCGAGATCGGCGTGATCGATGGCGTCGTCGTGATCGTCGTGCGGACCGCGCCCGGCGGTCGCGCGCTGCAACGCATCGAGCAGCGCCACGCGGTCAATGGGCTTCGACAGGTACGCATCCATGCCCGCCGCAAGGCAGCGCTCTCGGTCGCCTGCGACCGCCTGCGCCGTGACCGCGATGATGGGTACTCGCTCGCGCCCCGGCACGGCACCGGCGCGGATGCGGCGCGCCACCTCGAAGCCGTCGAGGCGGGGCATTTGCACGTCGAGCAAGAGCACATCGATCGTGGGGTCGGCGAGCGCCACCAGTGTAGCGGCTCCGTCGTTCGCCAGCGCCACCTCATGCCCGGCGCGCTCGAGGAGCAGACGCGCCACCTGCTGATTCGTCGGGTTGTCCTCGGCGACCAGGATCCGAAGTGGGCCCACTGGCGCTGGTGCCACCGGCCCGAGCTGCGCGAGTGCGACCCGAAGGCTCGGCACCTGCGTCGCTGAGGCGACTGGCAGCGCCACCTCGAAAGAGAAGGTGCTGCCGACGCCGAGCTCGCTTGCCACGGTGAGCGTTCCGCCCATGAGATCCACGAGCTCAGCCGCGATAGTGAGGCCGAGGCCGGTGCCGCCGTAGCGCCGCGTCGTGCTCCCGTCGGCTTGCTCGAAGGCGCCGAAGATGCGGCCGCGCGCGTCGGGCGCGATGCCACAGCCCGTGTCTGCGACCGAAAACGCAAGGCGCACCTGCTCCGCGTTCGACGGGCGCGCTGCGCGGGCGACCGTGACGGCGATAGCGCCGCGGGCAGTGAACTTGATGGCGTTGTCGAGGAGGTTGGTGAGCACCTGGTGCAGTCGTTGGGCGTCGCCCACCAGGCCATCAGGGACGTTTCGGCTCACGTCGACCTGCAGCAAGATGCCCTTGGCCGTTGCCCGGTGCGTGAGCTCGCGCAGCGCGCGCTCGAGGAGCGCAGCCAGCGAGAACGACGTGGGTGCGAGCAACATGCGCCCGGCCGAGACCTTCGAGAGGTCGAGCAGGCCGTTCACGAGCACCAGCATATCGCGCGCGCATGCGTCAGCGGTCTCGATGTGTCCACGCTGTGCGGGGCTGAGCGGCGAGTCGTGCACGATGTGAAGCATGTTGATGACGCCGTTCATGGGCGTGCGCAGCTCGTGGCTCACGCGGGCCAGGAGGTCGTCTTTGCTGCGCGCGGCGCGCTCGGCGACGTCCTTGGCGGCCAGGGCCTCGCGCTCGGCGCGCGCCCGCTCGGCCGCGATGGCGCCGGTGCGCCAGGTGATGGCCAGGGCCACGAGCTCGAAGGTGGCCACGCCACCGAAGAGCTGGACCCACGTCTGTCGGTCCGCATTCCCCCACCAACAGGCCAGCGCCGCGACCGCTACGATGACGACGGCGAAGAGCACAGTGCGCCCGAAGGCGCGCGGCACCAGGCCGATGGCGGCGATGGAGATGTACGCGCCGACCTGCAGGGTCGCCAAATACTCGTTGCGAACCACGAGGGAGAAGTACTGCAGCGCCAGGGCATAGATAGCTGCCTCGACGAGCAGTGGGACGAAGCGGTGCAGCGCGGTGCGCGACGCCGCGAACCACCCGAGCACGCCGAGCAGGCCGATGAGACAGCGCTCGTAGAGCGGGTCAACGGTGGCGCCCATGCCGTAGACGCTGAGGGGCCACCAGGCCGGGTACACGACGGCGACGATGGCGAACAGCGCACGGTACAAGGGCAGGCTGCGCGGATCAGGCGGCAGCAGCCAGCTCGCGGGCCCACCGTGATGGGCCCAGTCGGATTCGTGTCTCACCGACAAACGATAGCGCTGTCGAACGCGGGTGCCCCAGAGACGAGCACGGGGTGTTTCATCGTGTCGCCATCCGACCGTGCGATCGAGCGCGGGCGCCCGCAGGAACCGTGGCTACCGGCAGTACCAACCGTACTGATCGTCGATGTACTCGCAGGACTCACCGCGCGTAGCGCAATCGAGGGACTGGCGCTGGCCCTGCTCGTTGCACCACACCGCGGTCTCGCCGTCGCAGCGCCCGAGGTAGTCGAGGCTGCCACAGTCGGTGGGAGCGAGGCAGCTCGCTGCTCCGTCAGCGTTGAGGTCACAGATGTCGCCGCTCGCTGCACAGTCGGCGCTGACGCGCGAACCACCAGCGCATGACGTGAGCACGGTGCCCGTGCACTGCCCGCCGGCAGGGAGGTCGGCGCACGACGCGTCGAGGCAAGCGAAGCCGCTGGCGGTGTCGAGCAGGCCGCAGGTGTCGCCGCCACAGGTATCGCAGGGCCGCTCGACGACCACGCCCTCGGCGCACCACACGAGCGTCTCACCGTCACAACGGCCGAAGGCCGAGGCGGCGCCGCCGCACTCGGGCGCTGGCGGCTCGACGGGGTCTGGGACCTCGCCGATGAACGAGAGCACCCAGTCACGGTAGCTGTCGACGCGCGTGTAGCGATCGCGGCCGAGACAGTCGGGGTCGCCCCACGAGAGCGCGCCAGCGACGCGCACGGTCCCATCGTCGGCGATCACCATGACCGGCCCGCCGGAGTCACCGAAGCACACGCCGCGCGTGCCCTGGCCGTCGATCGTCACCTCGTCACCGGCCACGTCGGCGATGGGCTCGGCGCTGAACTCGCGCTCGCCGTAGCCGCCGTCTTCCTGCTGGCCATAGCCCGCGGCTTCGGCGGTGCGACCCTCGAAGCCCGCGAGCGAGTCCAGGAAGATCGGGATGGGCTGCGTGCCCGAGAGCTCGGCACTGGCGCTCCCGTCGACGCGCACCACGGTCAGGTCGCCCTGCGGGTGTGAGTGCACCTCTGCGACGTCGAAGCAGACGTTGGGGTTGCCCGGCTGCACGCCGATGCAGAACTCGTCGTTGGTGGTGACGCCGCAGTGATCGGCCGTCAGCACCCACTGGTCGGTGATGAAGGTACCGCTGCAGCTGTGAAAGGTGCCGACGGCTTGGATCTGGCCGTCGGTGAGCGGCACGTAGGTGGGGCGCGCGGTGCCGTAGTACACGAAGGCGTGCTGCCGGCGGGCCTTGTTGGGCGTCGCGGTACAAAGGTCCTCGTCGTCATCGTCGTCGTCGTTACCGTCACCATCGTCGTCGCGAGGCGGTCGATCTCCCGGCGTTACCCGATCAGCGCCGCTCGGTCGCAGGCGCTCGTTGGTGCACGCCCCCACCACCGCGACGCTGGCGATGAGCACAAAGAGGGAGCGAGCGACGGTGGAGCTGCCCATGGGATGATCCTGCTCGACCCACCTTCGCTCCACGATCGGGCAGGTTTCCACCGGACAAACGCCGGATGCGCGCAATGTCAGATCCTGAGCTCAGGCGCGGGGGAGCCGGGACAGCTCGATGAAGCGCAAGAGGCCCAATGCGGCGAGCTCGGGCCGCGCCACCTCGAGCAGCACGGCGTCTTTCAGCCGCTCGTTGTACCCATCGACGACGGCACGCACCAAGGCGCGCACGCGCGCCGGCGCCTCGCTCGCGGGCAGCACCGTGGTGGACCGGCAGCCCTTGGCCCAGAAGATGACGCGGCTGCGCAGATCGAGCGCGTAGGGATAGCGCGCGCACGAGAGCGGCCAGCGCGGCCAGGCGTTGCAGGTGCGCTCGCTGCTCAAGAGGGTGCAGGTGCCGGTCTGGTCGCGCGTCAGGACCGGAAACGCGCGCCCAAAGACGCTCGCGTCCGCCTCGCGGCGCGCCCAGCTCCGCTCGGCATCGCCGAGCCTGGGCGCCGGGCGCTCGTGCGTGACGTGCCCCTGCAGGCCGGCATCGACGAGCCGCGCCAGGTCGCGAAAGCGCAGCGACACCACGGCGTCATCGCCAGCGCAGCACACCTCGGTGCACGCATCGCAGTCGGGCACCTGACCCGGTGGCACTGCGATGCGCACGGAGCCGAGCGTGAGCGCGCGCAGGTGGAAGCGGCGCCACAAGCGCAGGGTCTCGCGCAGATAGCGCCAGGTCCACAGACGGGCGCGGGCCACCGGCCAGAGCTCGTCGAGGGCGCGCTCACAGGGGCCGCGATCGCGCTCCGCGTCATCGAGCGCGGGGCCGTCCTGCACCACGGGCAACGCGCGGGCCATGCCTACTCCGCCGCCATCAGCGCCGCGACCTGTGACGCATCGACGTGGGCGACGCCGTGCGTTGCACCTGTCGCCAGCGACGGCGCCAGGCGCGCGCCGCGGGGTACGGCGAGCAGCGCGTCGAACGCGGCCCGCTCGCGTTTCAGGGCCTGCAAAAAACGCAGGCCACCGGGCCCGCACACTGACAGGCGCGCGCGCCCCTTCTCTTTGTGCGCCTCGCCGATGACGAGGATGCCGCCGCCATCCTCACGCGTCGTCGCGCCCGGCGGCGCCAGCACGAGGTATGACGAGGCCATGTGGACCTCGTCGCGCCCGACGGCGCGCGCGAAGGCGGCGAGCCGCGGCGACAGGGCCTTGGCGACGCGCGCGTGGCACCAATCGCGCTCGCGCGCGAGCGCCGGACACGCGTCGTCGTGGGGGCAGGGGGCGAGCAGGTGGCGCCGGTCCGTTGGCGCCAGGCGCACGGCCTCGCGGGCCTGTTGCAGCCTGCGCGCGTGGGCACGGTCGCCGGCATCGACGATCGCCAACGCGCTGTGCTCGCCGCCGAGACGCTCAAGCGCCGCCAACGCCAGCTCGGCTGAGCCCGCGAGCTCGCCGAAGGCGAACGACGAGGCCACCAGCGTGGCCTCGCGACAGGCGGGCGCGCTCTCTACGGGAGCGCACACGGCGCGCAGCGCGTCGCCCACCAGTGCGCGCGCCATCGCCAAGGCGCGTTCGGAGCGGTCGACGCCAATCACGCGCGCAGCGCCCGCCTCCACCAGCAACAGCGCGGCCGCGCCCGAGCCACAGCCTGCGTCGACGACCACGCCGCGCGCTGTCAGCTGCGCGGCGTCGAGCGCGGCCGCGGTGGCGCACACCGCGCGCGGCCCGAAGTACGCCAAGTAGGCGAGCTCGGCGACGTCGTCACCGGCGACGGGCGCGCGCTCCTCGGTGTAGCGCTCCGACAGGCGCCGGGCCGCGTCTGCCAGCGCGCGGCTCTGTTCCCAGCCGCGGGCGCGCTCGTCGAGGAAGTGCTCGATGCGCCCGTAGGCGCGCGCCACCGCCGCGGCCGACGCGGCGCTCACGCGATGGGCCGCAGCCCCGGCGACACCGCGAAGCTGCACGCGGTCGCGGCGCGGATCTCGTCGACGCTGACGTCGGGGGCGTGCTCCACGAGCGTCAGGCCCTCGCCGCGCTTGACCTCGAACACCGCGAGGTCGGTGATGAGCAGGTCGACGCACGCACGTCCTGTGAGCGGCAAGGTGCAAGCGTCGAGGATCTTGGGGTCGATGCTCTTGCCGTCCTTCGACTTCGCCACGTGCTCCATGGTGACGATGACGCGAGGGCTGCCGGCCACCAGATCCATGGCGCCGCCCATGCCCTTGACCATCTTGCCCGGGATCATCCAGTTGGCGATGTCGCCCCGCTGCGACACCTGCATGGCGCCGAGGATGGTCAGGTCCACGTGGCCGCCGCGGATCATCGCGAAGCTATCGGCCGACGAAAAGTAGCTGGTGCCGGGCACCTCGCTCACGGTCTGCTTGCCGGCGTTGATGAGGTCCGGGTCTTCCTCGCCCTCGTACGGGAAGGGGCCCACGCCGAGCATGCCGTTCTCGCTCTGCAGCACCACGTCGATGCCGGCGGGCACGAAGTTGGCGACGAGCGTGGGCATGCCGATGCCGAGGTTGACGGTGTACCCGTCCACAAGCTCCTTGGCGGCGCGCTGGACGATTTGATCACGGGAGAGGGGCATGGCGGGTCCTGTTGGGGCGCGTCGTCGGACGCGGGCGAGCGCGGGCTCAGGCGGCGGGGCGGGGGCGGACGGTACGCTGCTCGATCCAGTTGGCCTTGGTGGTCACCTGCACCAAGCGCTTGGTATAGATGCCGGGCACGTGCACGACGTCGCCGTCGAGGGCGCCGGCCGCAACGATGTGCTCGGCCTCGACGATGGTGACGCGCGCGGCACCGCACATCATGGGGCTGAAATTGCGCGCCGTCTTCCTGAACACCAGGTTGCCGAGGGTATCGGCCTTCCACGCGCGCACCAGGCAGAAGTCGGCAAATAGCCCGGACTCGAGCACGTAGGTGCGCGGCTTGCCCGTGCGTGGGTCGACGAGCGTGCGCGTCTCCTTCGCAGGCGACGAGAGCTCTACCGAGCCGTCGGCGCGGTACTTGAGGGGCAGGCCGCCGTCGGACACGGCGGTGCCCACGCCGGTGGCCGTGTAGAACGCCGGGATGCCGGCGCCGCCGGCGCGGATGCGCTCGGCCAGCGTGCCCTGGGGGTTGAGCTCCACCTCGAGCTCGCCCGTGAGGTAGCGGCGCTCGAATTCCTTGTTCTCGCCCACGTACGACGAGACCATCTTCTTGACCTGGCCAGCGGCGAGCAGCACGCCGAGGCCCTTGTCGGTGGTGCCGCAGTTGTTGGAGATGATCACCAGGTCGCGCGTGCCCCGGGTCGCCAGCGCGCTGATCAGGTTCTCGGGATTGCCGCACAGGCCAAAGCCGCCCACCATGAGGGTCGCCCCGTCCGGGATGTCGGCGATCGCGTCTTGGGCGGAAGGGAACAGCTTGTTCATATCCCACCTGCTCGCCCGCGCTGGCGACGGCGTCAAGGCGTGTCGAAGGTCGTTTGACCGCGGCCGCGAAGGTGGGGCAGAGTCGCCGCGAAGGACCTGCCGTGCACGTTGTCGCAGCCGGAAAGACCGACGTCGGTCAAAAACGGGACCACAACGAGGACTCGATCCTCCTCGATCCCTCACTCGACCTGTACATGGTGTGTGACGGCATGGGCGGCCACGCCGCCGGTGAGATCGCCTCGCAGCACGCAGTACGCACCGTGCAGCGGGTCATGAACGAGAGCCGTGCCATCCTCGAGGAGTTCAAGAAGCGCGGCGACGTGGGCGAGTCGCGCGAGAAGGTGACCGCGCTCCTCGAGAACGCCGTCAACGTCGCGTGCTCCGAGATCTTCGGCATGGCCACCAACGACTCGGGCAAGGCGGGCATGGGCACCACCCTGGTGCTGATGCTCATCGCCAACGGGCGCGGCATGATGGCGCACGTCGGTGACAGCCGCCTGTACATGGTGCGCCAGGGGCAGATCCACCAGCTCACCGAGGACCACAGCTACACCTCGGAGATGATCAAGCGCGGCAAGATGACGCGCGAGCAGGCGCGCCAGAGCCCCTACTCGAACGTCATCACCCGCGCGGTCGGCATCCAGAAGAACGTCCAAGTCGACACCTTGGTGTTCGACATCATCCCGGGCGATACCTTCCTGCTCTGCTCCGACGGGCTGCACGGCTACGCCGAGGACCCGAACGACCTGGCCGACATGCTGTCGGACGTCGACCTCGACAAGCTGCCGCAGAAGCTCATCGAGATGGCCAACACGCGCGGCGGCAAGGACAACATCTCCGCCGTCGTCATCCGCGCCGTGGCCGACCCCGAGGACAGGGCGCTCGAGGAGCAGCGCGCCTCCGAGGTCAACCTCAAGCTCGATACGCTCAAGAAGATCCCGCTGTTCCGCTACCTCACCTACCAAGAGCTGGTGAAGGTGCTGAACATCACCTACCTCGAGACCTACGAGGGGGGCACGCCCATCATCAAGGAGGCGGAGAACGGCGAGGAGCTGTACATCATCCTCGCCGGGCGCGTGGTGGTGTCGCGCGGCAGTCAGGAGATCGTCGAGCTCCACCCCGGTGTCCACTTCGGCGAGATGGCGCTGGTCGATCAGAGCCCCCGCTCCGCTACGGTGACGGCCAAAGACCCCACGCGCCTGCTCGTGGTGCAACGCCGCAGCTTCTACACGCTGATCCGCAAGGAGCCGGTGCTCGCGGTCAAGCTCTTGTGGAGCTTCGTGCAGGTGCTGTCGCGTCGCCTGCGCGAGACCAACGAGCAACTCTCGGGTGTGCGCTCGGCGCTCGAGAGCCGCGACATCCCCTTCATGGAGATCGAGGACGTCGACGAGAACGAGGACACGCGCCCTCGCCAACCCTCGCTCGCGACCGCGTCGAACCCGACGCCACAGGTGCCCCAGCCGGCGCCGACCCAGGCCAACGTCGCGACCGTCTCGCAGTCGGAAATCGTCACCGCGCCCCAGCCAGTGCCGCTCGGCATTCGCCCGCCCGGTGGTCCCAAAGAATAGCGTCGCCGCTCAATGTCGACGACCCGCGACCCCGACAAGACGCGCGTCTCGCAGGTGAGCCGCATCGCCGACAAGCGCCCGACCGGGACGCCGTGCTTCGTGCAGATCTACGGCAAGGACCTGGGCAAGAAGTACGCGCTCGACAAGGTGCAAATGACCATCGGGCGCGGACCCGACAACGCCATCGTCTGCGACATGGACAACGTGTCGCGCACGCACTGCAAGATCTACGTGAGCGCCGGCGGCAACTACGTCGAGGACATGGGCTCGACCAACGGCACCTTCGTCAACGACGAGGAGCTGACCAGTCGACGCAAGCTCAAGAACGGCGACTTCATCAAGGTCGGCGGCGTCATCTTCAAGTACATCGACGGCGACAACATCGAGAACCTGTACTACGAAGAGATCTATCGCATGGCCATCATCGATGGCCTGACCCAGATCTACAACAAGCGCTATCTGCTCGAGTTCCTCGACCGCGAGATCGCGCGCTGCGCGCGCTACGCGCGCCCGCTCACGCTGATCATGTTCGACCTCGATCACTTCAAGCGCGTCAACGACGACTTCGGCCACCTCGCCGGCGACTACGTGCTCAAGCGCGTCGCCGACCTCATTCACAAGAAGCACATCCGCAAGGAAGAGTGCTTCGCGCGCTATGGCGGCGAGGAGTTCGCCGTGGTCTTGCCCGACACGCCCGCCGACCGCGGCGTCATCCTCGCGGAGAAGATCCGCCAGCTCATCGAGGAGTCGCGCTTCGAGTTCGAAGACAACGTCATCCCCGTGACGGTGTCGATGGGCGTCTCCGAGATGAAGAAGGGCGACGCCTGCGAGAGCTTCATCGTGCGGGCCGACGAGAAGCTCTACCTGTCAAAGCAAAACGGGCGCAACCGCGTGTCGCTCGGGTAGCGCCGGTCACGCAGCCGACGGTGCGCCTGGTGCTTGCGCCTCACGGGCGCCGCGCAGCGCGCCTAACGCGGACAGCGCGCCGCCCACGACGACGCCGAGCGCGACCTTGAGCGCGAGCACGGTGCCAAACGGCAAGGGCGGCATGAGCGGGGCGAGCAGCAGGAGTGCGACGCCCAACGCGACGCCCGGCAGGATCGGTCCGGGCATGGGGCGCAGCGGAAGCGTGACCACCACCAAGCGGTGGCGCACCTCGGCGTAGCCCTTGACGACGCCACCGAGGCCGAGCAGGAGCGCGTACAGGCAGGTGGTGCCGCCAAAGTGGCGCGCCAGCTCACCGGGCGGCACCACATCGAGCGCATGGAGCCGCAGCCAGAGCGCGCCGGCACCGGCGCCGGCCGCGAGCAGGCCCGAGGGCAGCGCATGCCAGAGCAAGAGCCAGCGCAACGTCGACGCCGCGCGCGTGGCGCGCGCGTGGCGCAGGTCGCGCAGCACGATGGCCGCCGCCGGAAACATGGCCGCCACGCCGCCCAGGAAGATGGCGGCGCGCGCGTAGCCCTCGAGCGCGATCGCGAAGGGTGCCGCCAGTGCCGCGCCGAGTACGCCGGCGGCAAGGTTGCCCAGCAGGGCGCTGCGCGCGCCGCCGTCGGGCGCAACGGCGACCGCGCCCCGGCGCACCAGCACCAGCAGCATTGCGGAGCGCGCCACGTAGCCAAGCACCAGACCGAGGCCACCGAGCACGAGGGGGAGGGCCGGCACCGGTGGCCGTGCGATGAGCGCGGCCAGCAGCGGCAGTGCCAGCAAGATGATGCCCGCACGGAGCAGCGCCAAGCGCATCGTGGCACGCTACGGCGCGCGCCCAGCGCTGTCGACCACGCGCCGCCACCAGGCCGGCACGTCGGGCGCGCCCGCGAGCGTCAGTGCGGCTCGCTCGACGCAGCCGGCGCGGCCGTCGCGCGCCGCGCTCGCCATGACCTGCGCGAACACCCCCGGGCCGTGCTCGTGCACCAAGGCCGTCGCCAGCGCATGCGCGGCGCCGTAGGCGACGTCGGGGTCCTTCACGAACCAGTCGATGGTCAGGGGCAGGTCGTCGTCGGCGCGGGCGAGCACCTTGTCCAAGGACACGCGCGCCTGCCCCGCAACGACGGAGCACGCGCCCTCGGTGAAGAAGCGCGGCAGCTCCGCGGTCCTGGCGGCCTGCTCATCGGCGAACGCATGCAGCAAGGCCGCGTGGCACAGCTCGTGCGTGAGGCGCTTGGTGCGCACGGCGTCACTGTCGTCTCCCCAGAGACGCGGGTGCAGCAGGTGCACGGTGCTCCACGTGGTCCACGCGCGCAGCGCGGGCTCATCGTGCCCGGTGGCGGCGACGAAGGACGCGGTGGTGTCGTGCACGACGACGGTGGTGGCGCCGGGGCCGAGCACGAGGCCGAACGCGCCCAGCGATTGCTGCGCGCGTTCGAGATGCGCCGAGATCCAGGGCGTCTCGGAGCTCGCCGCTGCGCTCGCGGTGACGCGTGCGGGCGTTTGGCACGCCGCAGCGATCAGCAGCAAGGCGCTTGACCCGCAGGCCAGCAGCCAAGATGCTCGGCGCGCCATGGTTCCCCGCTTCCTCGTCATGTTCGCAGTGATCCTCGCGTCCTCGTGCGCGGCCGACAAGGGCGCCGTGCGCGACAGCGCGCGCGCAGGCGCCGCCGCAGCCTCGGTCACGTCCCTCGACGCGCCGCCGGCGGCCATCCGCGTCGTCGACGCGCCCGGGCTGAACGTCGAGGACCTGACCGCTCGCGTGCGTGACGCGCTTGCCGCCGCGTCAGGGCTCGAGGCCGTCGACGAGCTGAGCGTGCGCCGGGAGCTGGCCGCCTGCACCGAGGCGCCGTGCCCCGACCAGCTGGCGGTGCGCTATCGCGACGCGCGCTTCTTGGTTGCCACGTCGGTGTCGCGTCTGGGCGCCACGTTCTTGGCGTCGGTGCGCGTGCAAGACGGAGCAAAGGAGATCGCCCGCGCCAACGCCGAGGATCCCGACGCGCGCCGCGCCATCGCCAAGGCCGGCGCGGCGGCCGGCGCGCAGGCCCGCAGCGTCCTTGTGGCAGCCGGGATCGCGGAGCGTGTGCTCGCCCCCGATCAGGGCGGGGCCGCCGGCGTCGGCACCGAGCGCGACGCGGAACCGAAGGGCTGACCGCGAGCGCGCGCTCCACGGCGCGAGAGCGCATCTGAAACGCCGGACTCGCACTCCTCGATCGGGTTGACGACGAGGGCTCGTCATCCCGATCGAGGTGAACGAGAGAGCTGATTCGGTTACATCGCCTGCTGCGCGCGAGCCGGTGGTGCGACGGCGGCGTCGCGTGCTCGGCACGTGGCTACGGCCACGCGCCTGCGCGTCTCCTTGCCCTCGCACCACCGGCTCACG
>JADZDP010000064.1 GCA_020850995.1 Deltaproteobacteria bacterium | reverse complement strand
GGCCCTTCTCGCGGATGGCGACGGCCTCGGCCAGGCCCATCTTCTCGAGAGCTGCGGCCTGCGCCTCTTGGCCCTTGGCGGCCGCCTCCAGGCGCTTCTGCTCGGCGTCGGCGTCGGCCTGCTTGGCGCGGGCGAGCGCGAGCCCGCGCGCCTCTTCGCCCTTGGCAGCCGCCTCAAGCTTCTTCCACGACGCATTGGCCTCGGCCTCTTGCACCAGCGCCGCCGCCATGCCCTGCTCCTTTGCCACCTTGGCATCGACGAGGCCGCGCTTCTCGACGGCCACCGCGTCGGCCTCTTTCACCTTGACCTCGGCCAGGCCCACGGCGGCGGCGGCGGCCTGCGTGCCCTCGGCGCGACGCATGGTGGCGCGCGCCTCGCGGTCGGCAGCCTCCAGGTCGGCGTCGGCGTTGACCAGCTTCTGCTTGGCGTAGTGGCCCGCCGCTTTCTCCGCGGCCTCGGCGGCCTTGATGTCCTTGACCAGCTTCTCTTGCGCCTGCATCTCTGCGCCGATCAGCGTGGCGTCGCGCGTGCGCTTGGCCTCCTCGACCACGCGCACCGCCTTGATGCGCTCCTCCTCCTCGGCCACCGTGCGCTCGACCGCCACGCGCGTGCGCACCACGTCGGCGATCTCCTTCCTCTGCACCTCGAGCAGCTTCTCCTTCTCGATGCGCGACAGCTCCACCTCGCGCTCACGCGCGATCGCCTCGAGGTGGCGGTCCTTAGCCACGCGCTCGGTCTCGATGCCGACCACGCGCTCGCGGTTCTTCTGCGCCACCTCGACCTGCCGGTGCATGTTCTGCTCGGCGATCTGGATCTCCTCGTCGGACTTGATGCGCGCGTTCTCCATCTTGAGGCGCTGCTCGGCCACCTCCTTCTGCGCGTCGGCCTGCTCACGCGCCTGCGCCACCAGGGCCTCGCGCTCACGCGCCGCGATGACGGTCTTGCGGGTGGTCTCCTGCTTGGTGATCACCTCCTGCGCCGCCGTGTTCTGCTGCTCGATGAGCATCTGCGCCTCGTTGCGCAGGCGGTTGGTCTCGACCTCCTTGTCCTTGGTGATCTTGGTGATGGCGCGGATGCCCTCGGCGTCGAGCATGTTCTCGGGGTCGAGGGACTCGAGCGGCGTCTGCTCGAGGAAGTCGATGACCACGTCGGTGAGCTGGTAGCCCTCGAGGTCGGTGCCGATCTGCTCTTGGATCTGCTTTCGGAATTGGCTGCGGTCCGTGTAGAGCTGCAGGAAGTTCATCTGGTAGCCGACGGTCTTGAGCGCCTCGGAGAACTTGGCCTGGAAGAGCTGGTGCAAGGTCTCCACGTGGCTGGCGCGGGCGCAGCCGATGCGGCTGGCCACGCGCTTGACGCTCTCGACGTCGTGGCCCACCTGCACGAAGAACGCCACCTTGACGTCGGCGCGCACGTTGTCTTTGCAGATCAGGCCCTCTTTGCCGCGGCGCTCGATCTCGATCATCTTGACCGAGGTCTCCATGATCTCGGCGCGGTGGATGATGGGCAGCACCAGCCCGCCGGTGAAGCTGACGGCGATGGTGTCGCCGGTCTTGTTGTTGATGAGCGCCTGCCCGGGCGACACCTTCAGGTAGAAGCGCTTGACCATGACGGCCGCGCCCATCACGAACACGAAGAAGGCGCCGATGACGGCCAGGACGGGAACGATGACTGCCGGGTTCATGGTGCTCCTCAGCTCTGCTTGTGTTCGGCGACGACGGCGTCGGCGCTGACGGTCTGATCCGATGTGTTGGCGGGGGCCACGCGCGCGGCGTGCGCGAAGGCGTCCTGCTCGGAGGGCGCGAGCCCGCGCAGCGGCTCCACCAAGGCCACGCCGTGCTCGTCCATCTCGACGATGACGATCTCTTCGCCGCGCTTGACGACCACGCCGGGGGCGGCGCGGGCGCTCACGATGACGTTGTCGGCGGCGATCTCCACCTGCCCGCTGCGCTCGTCGACGTCGATGGTGACGAGGGCGGCGCGCCCCACCAGCGCAGCCCCGCCCGCCTCCGCCTTGTCCTCGAAGAGCTTGGCCAAGGGTCGCGTGACGACGCCGGTGAGCGCCAGGCCGCCGACCAGCGACACGGCGAGCGCCACCAGCGACGACAGCAGGCTCGGCAGGTGCGGGTCGAGCAGGTAGCGCGTGAAGTACGAGAGCGTGAAGCCCACCAGCGAAAAGAGCGAGAACGAGATGGTGATGGGCACCTGGCGCAGGCCAAGGAAGCCGAGCAGCTCGGTGAGCGCGCCGGCGCCCTTGACCGCGCCCACGACGTCGGCGCCGTCGCCAGCGAGCGCCTTCACCGCCTCGGCGCCGCCCTTGACCGCGCCCTCCACGCCGCCCTTGACCGCGCCCTCGGCGCCGTCGAAGGGGTTCAGGTCGGCGGCGCCGATGATGACGAGCCCCCAGTAGCCAAGGCTGAGCGCCGTCAGCGCCGCATAGGCAACGGTAGGGAAGGCCAGCAGGGCGTCGAGGAGCTGCTGCACGGGGACCCGAGAGCGTTCTCGATCTGGCGGGTGGAAAACAAGCCCCCTGATTGCAGCGGGCGCGAGCGCGTCGTCAGGGCGCCCGGGGCCCGAGCGCTCGGCGCAGCACCACGGCCGCGAGCGCGCCGCCGACGTTGACGGGCACGAGCAGCGCCAACAGCGGACCGTTGTCCTGGTCGAAGAGCGGCAGCACCTTGGCCACCAGGGCGAAGCACGCCGTGATGGCGAGCGAGAGCCACAGCACCTCGACCATGCCCAGCACGCGCGCGCTCGGGCGCACCAGCAGCGCCGCGCCGGCGAGCGCGACGGCGAGCGTCAGCGGGTTCGCCAAGAGCAGGTTCTCGTTGGCGTAGGCGGCGCGGTGCTCGGTGATGGCCCACAAGAGCGCCAGCACCAGGCCGGGGACGCCGAGGACGAGCCCCACCAGCAGCTGGTGGGCGCCGAACAGGCGCTGCCAGCCGCGCCCACGACGAGCCAGCGCCGCCAACAGCACCCCGAGCGCGGCCGTGAGCGAGCCCAGCAGGAAGAGCGAGGGAGCGCGGCGCGGTGGCTCGGTGGCGATGGGCGGGCGATCGACGGCGCTGGCCACCACGCGCGGCGGCGTGGCCACGCCGGCGGCGGCCACGTCGGCCAAGAGCTCGGCGGGCAGGAAGGCCTCGTCCCAGCCGGTGATGGGCCGCTCGACGTCGGAGTTGACCAGGAAGTCGAAGAAGACCGACACCACGGGGTGCGGCGCCGTGTAGCGCCGCACGTGATCGCGCAGGCTCATGCGCGCCGGGTGCGCGCTGACGCGCCGCAGAGCGCCGCCGGTGAAGCGATCGATGACGTCGCGCGGGCGCGTGGCGCAGTTGTCGAGGAAGTGGTCGTAGAGGTAGCCGCGGTTCTCGGGCAGCGCGTTCCACGCGAGGTACGCGGCGAAGGCGGCGCGCTCGGCCGGCTCGAGCACGATGTCTTGCATGACGATCTCGCGGCCCTGCGCTTGGTAGATGCGCAGCGTGCGCTCGAGCCCGCTCTCGCCGAGCCAGAAGGTCAGCTTGCCGAGCGCGTAGCGGACCAAGAGCGTGTTGTCGAACGAGAACATGCCGTAGTTGTAGACGCGACCCTCCAGCTTCGCGCTGTCGGCGACGTAGAGCGCGCTGTGTCCGAACATCGAGGCCACGTCGCTGCCGGGGCCAAAGGTGATGAGCGTGATGCGCAGATCCTCGCCTCGGCTCTCGCCCGTGCCCCACGGGGGCGGCGGCCGAGCGGGCGCGGCCTGCGCCGGCAGGGCGCTGGCGAACAGCGCGAGGGCCAAGGTGATGACGTGAGAGGAGCGCAGGGCCATGGCGTTCGCCTTCGCAATCATGCCCGAGCGCGCACGGCTTTGCCCTATGATTCGCCCATGCCGAACCTGAACCTGGTGCAAAAGAAAGATCTCTCGTCGTTTCGCCGCATCGCCATCGGCACGTGGCGCGACGCCTACGACCCCTCGATCTATGGGCAGCTGCGCCTGCGTGCCGACAAGGTGCTCAGCTACCTCGACGAGTTCCGCGCCCGCACCGGCAAGCGCCTGACCATCACGCACTTGATGGCCAAGACCGTGGCCATCGTCATGGCCGAGATGCCCGACGCCAACGCCGTCTTGCGCTTCAACCGCATCTACCTGCGGCAGGACATCGGGGTGTTCTTCCAGGTAGCGATGGAGGACCCCGTCAACAAGCAGGTCGATCTGTCGGGCGCCACCATCTTCGACGCGCACAAGAAGAGCTTCGAGGAGATCGTCGACGAGTTCGAGGCGCGCGTGGCCAAGGTGCGCGCCGGCAAAGACAAGGAGCTCGAGGGCACGCGCAGCACCTTCAAGAAGATCCCGTACCTGTTCTTGAACAAGTTCCTCGACCTCTTGTCGTTCTTCAGCTTCACGCTCAACCTCGATCTGCGCTTCCTCGGCATCCCCAAGGATCCCTTCGGCTCGGCCATGGTGACCAACGTGGGCTCGCTCGGCCTGGAGGAGGCCTTCGTGCCGCTGGTGCCCTACTCCAAGGTGCCGCTCTTGCTCGCCGTGGGCGCGGTGCAAGACGAGCCCGTCGTGGAAGACGGCCGCGTGGTGCCGGCCAAGGTGCTGCACGCCTGCGCCACCATCGATCACCGCGTGCTCGACGGCATGCACGCGGCGCACATGTCGAAGACCATGCGCAAGATCTTCGAGGACCCCGAGCGCTGGCTCGGCCCCTTGCCGGCGCCGCGCGCCGCGGTGCCGACGTCGACGGCCGCCG
This sequence comes from Deltaproteobacteria bacterium, assembly GCA_020850995.1. GTDB lineage: Bacteria > Myxococcota > UBA727 > UBA727 > VGSZ01 > JACOUT01. The sequence goes on along the minus strand of JADZDP010000064.1, from coordinate 10,253 downwards.
CGCAGGCGTGATGGTAGGGTAGGAGGCCTGCTCATGCTGCTCTTGATCGCCCTCGGTGTGCTCGCGGCGGCGGCGGCCGGCAGCGTGGTGGTGTACCAGCGCGGCGCCAGCGCTCGCCTCGCCTCGGTCGACGGCACGGCGCGGCTGCCGCCCAAGGGCGTGCCCGGCGAGCGCGCGCGCGCCGAGCCCACGCTCGAGACCCTGCAGCACGGCGACGTGGTGCTCGACGGCGACGAGGACTTCGTGGTCACGGGCACGCTGCAGTATCGCGAGGAGCAAGACGCGTGGAGCCTGCATGCGCTCGACGGCGGCGCCACCAAGCGCTTCCTCGAGGTGCGCGGCAAGGCCGGCGTGGTGCAGGCGGCCTTCCTCGAGCACGCCGACGACGCGCCGCTGTTCGGCGCGCTCGGCCAAGGCCTCACCTATCGCGGCAAGGCCATGACGCTCGAGGCGCGCGGTGACGCGCGCGCCACCGCGCAAGGCGAGGCGCGCCGCAGCGGCGGCTTGGTGCGCTATGCGCGCTACACCGGGCCGGGCGGCGCGCTCTTGATCGTCGAGGAGGCGGGCAACGAGCGGCGCGCGCTCTTTGGTCACGTGGCGCCCACCTCGACCCTCGCCATCTACCCGGGAGACCTGAACCGCGCGCCTTGAGCGGGCCGCGCCACGCAGCGAGCCTGCGCTCGGCCTCCTCGCTCCTGCCGATGGGAGCGGCACCTACACGGTGAGCTCGTGCGCGCGATCACGCCAATGCGCTGCTGGCACCGACACACTCGCCTGATCTGCGCGCGCGCCGACGTACAGTGAGTGGTCGCTTGCGCGGTGGAGGTTCGATGGCGAGGACGTTCACGCTGGTGCTTGCTGCCGCCGCGCTCACCGCCGCGCCCCTCGCTGCCGCACCGATCGCTGCGCCCACGGCGACCACGCCGGCGCTCGTGCACAGCGCGCCGCCGTCGACGGCGCGCCCCTCGCCGGCACCGCCGCAACGCGTGGTGCCCGAGCAGGTGCTGGTGAAGCTCGCCGCGCTCGACGCCAAGGCGCTGCGCGCCGCCGACCAGGGCGAGCGCGACGCGCGTACCCGTGTGCTGCGCGCCGTGGCGCAGCTCGCCGCCGCCACCGACAGCACGCTCGTGTACCAGCGCGCGCTGCCCCTCGGCTGGGCGCTGCTGCGCGCCCCCGGGCTCGACGAGGAGCGCACCGAGGCGCTGGTGGCGCGCGTGGCCGCGCACAAGGGCGTGCTCGGCGCGGCGCCGAACGCCTGGCGACGCGCGCTGCGTACGCCCAACGACGAGTACCTCGACTACCAGTGGGACGTGGACACCGTGGGCGCCAAGGGCGCCTGGGACCTCACCCAAGGCAAGACCAGCCAGCGCGTCGCCGTCATCGACTCGGGGACCTTCGTGGCACACCCCGAGCTGTCGGGGCGCGATGCCGGCGGCTACGACTTCGTCAGCGACGCCGACTACAGCAACGACGGTGACGGCCGCGACGACGACTACGACGACCCCGGCGACGGCAACTGCCAGGGCAGCGGCGAGCCCGACTCCTTCCACGGCTCGCACGTCGCGGGCACCATCATCGCCAACACCAACAACGGCAGCGGCATCGCCGGCCTGAACTGGAGCGCGCGCCTGATCACCGTGCGCGCGCTCGGCCAATGCGGCGGCAACGACATCGACATCATGGAGGGCCTGGCCTGGCTCGGCGGCGAGCCCATCGGCGGCGTGGCCGCGCTGCCGCTCGCCGACCGCCCCAGCGTCGTCAACATGAGCCTCGGCAGCTCGTCGTCGTGCAGCCAGTTCGACGAGGACGTGCTCGCCTTCGCCGTGCAGCGCGGCATCGTGCCCATCATCGCCGCCGGCAACGACGGCGGCCCGGTCAACAGTCCGGCCAACTGCCCGAGCGCCATCGCGGTGGGCGCCTACGGCCCCTCGGGCGATCTGGCGAGCTACTCGAGCTTCGGCTCGGAGATCGACATCGTGGGCCCTGGCGGCGATCAGGACAGCGGCAGCCAGGAAGACGGCGTGCTCTCGCTCTATTCCACCGTCGTCGATCCTCCCTACGTCTTCTACCAAGGCACCTCGATGGCGGCGCCGCACGTGGCGGGCGTGGTGTCGCTCATGCAGGCCATCGACGAGGACATCGGGCGCGCCGAGGTGCTCGCCGCCTTCGCCGCCGTCGACGCCGGCTCGTGCGACGGCTGTTCGGGCAAGCCCGTGCTGCGCGCCGACCTGCTGCTGGCGGAGGTGGCGGGCAGCGTCATCACCGACCCGGGCGACGCCTGCGAGGGCGGCCTGTGCTCGAGCGGCCAGACCTGCGTGAACGACCTGTGCCGCGACGCCTGCACCGACGATGGCGACTGCGCCACCGACCAGGCCTGCTCCCAAGGTGGCTGCGTGCCCGACGGCGGCGGCGGCGGTGGCGGCGGCGGCGGTGGCGGTGGCGGTGACCCCTGCGACGAGGCGCGCGGCAACATGGACTGCCCCTCGGGCTACGGCTGCGTCGACGGCGTGTGCGAAGAGGGCGAGGACGACGGCGACAACGTGGGCGCCTTGTGCGAGCGCGACAGCAACTGCGCCACGGGCCTGTGCGAGCGCGGCGTGTGCACCGAGACCTGCGACCTCGACGACGGCGACTGCAGAGACGGCTTCGAGTGCGACGACGACCGCGTGCCCGGTGGGCTGTGCGTGCCGGAGTCGTGCAAAGACGAGGACGAGGACTTCTGCGAGCGCGACTGGAGCTGCCACTTCTCGCCCACCGAGAACTACGTGTGCGCGTACGGCGAGTCCAACTACGGCTGCGACCACACCGGCGGCGCGCGGCGCTCGCCCTTCGAGCTGGTCGCGCTGCTCGCGCTGCCGATCGTGATCGGCCGGCGTCGCCGGTCCTGAGCGACCGGGGGCGAACACGGGCCACAACGAGCTGCGCTCCGCTGTAGCCAGTGGCGTGCGCGCCCGCTATGCCAGGCCCGTGAACGAGCACGCGCACAAGAAGGGCTCCTTCGACGCCAACCGCGCGCCGCCGCGCGCGGTGCTGGTGGGCGTGCACCTGCCCGAGCACAGCGCCGCCGAGCACGAGGCCAGCATGGCCGAGCTGGCGCGCCTGGTCGACACGCTCGGCTTCCACGTGGTGGCGCGCCTGTCGCAAAAGCGCACCTCGCTGGCACCGGCCGCGGGCTTGGGCGGCGGCAAGCTGGTGGAGCTGGCGCAGATGACCGGCGGCAGCGGCGTCATCGCGTCGGGCGCCAAGAAGAAGGTGCAGAAGAAGGAGCTGCACAAGCCCGCCGCCGAGCCCGTCGACGACGATGACGACGACGATGGCGACGAGCTCGCCGTTGACGACCAGGCCGCCACCGCCGCCGCCGCCGTGCGCGCCAACGTGGTGGTGGTCGACAACGAGCTGTCGCCGAGCCAGCTGCGCAACCTCGAGAAGGCCACCGGCGTGGAGGTGCTCGACCGCGCCGGCGTCATCATCGAGATCTTCTGGCGGCACGCGCGCACCAAGGAGGCGCAGCTCCAGGTGGAGATCGCGCGCCTGCAGTACGACGCGCCGCGCTTGCGCGAGAAGGAGCACTCGGGCGATCGCCAGCGCGGCGGCGGCGTTGGCGGCAAGGGCGACGACGAGCTCGAGCTCGATCGCCGGCGCGTGCGCGATCGCATCGCCGAGCTCAAGCGCGAGCTATCGCACCACAAGAGCGACGACGCCACGCGGCGCGCGCGCCGCAAAGAGGCCACGCGCGTTGCGCTGGTGGGCTACACCAACGCCGGCAAGTCGAGCCTGATGCGCGCGCTCACCGGCAGCGAGGTGCTGGTGGCCGACAAGCTGTTCGCCACCCTCGGCACCACCGTGCGCGCGCTCCACCCCGAGACGCGGCCGCGCATCCTGGTGAGCGACACGGTGGGCTTCATCAAGAACCTGCCGCACGGGCTGGTGGCCAGCTTCCGCACCACGCTGGAAGAGGCCCACGAGGCGTCGCTCTTGCTCTACGTCGTCGACGCGTCGGATCCGGCGTTTCGCGCGCAGCTCGACGTCACCAAGGGCGTGCTGACCGAGATCGAGGCCGATCGCATCCCCTCGCTGCTGGTGCTCAACAAGATCGATCGCCTGAGCGAGCTCGAGCGCAGGCGCCTCAAGCGCGACTTCCCGCGTGCCGTGCAGCTCTCGGCGCTGTCGCCCGCCGACGTCAAGGCGCTGCGCGAGCGCTTGGTCGAGCACTTCGAGCACGGCATGGAAGAGGCAACGCTGGTGGTGCCCTTCGCGCGCCAAGGCGCCATCGGCGCCATCCGCGAGCACGCGCGCGTGGTGCGGGAAGACTGGGACGAGGTGGGGGCGCGCCTCTTGGTGCGCGCGCCCAAGGAGCACCTCGACAAGCTGCGCGCGCTCTTGGCGTGAGCGCGCGCGGCCCTACTTCAGCTTGAGCCAGCGGCGCGCGTTGTCGATCTGCACCTTCTGCAAGATCTCGGGCGGCAGCGCGAGGCCCTGGTATCGCCCCTCGCCGTCGCGGCCCTTCTGGTAATACTTCGAGTAACCGGCGGCGAGCTCGGTGGTGAACACGTCTTTCTCCAGTTGGTCGCGCGTGGCCCAGATGACCTTCGCGTACCACCCGGGCGTCTTCTCCTCGTTGCCCGTCACCACCGAGTCGGTGCCCCACACGATCTGGTCTTGGAACTCGACGAAGAAGGCGCGGAAGTCGGCGAGCGCGGGCTCCATGGTGGCCATGCCGTTCAGCAAGATCTCGCGGGTGCCCAGGCTGGTGTCGACGAGCAGGTTCTTGTGCGTGCGCATGAGCGCCTTGAGCTGCTCGAGCGCCGGCCCCTTGGGGTTCCAGAACACCACGCCGTAGTGCGGCACCATCACGTTCATGGTGGGGTGCTTCTCGATGACGGCGGTGAACTCGTTCATGTACTTGGCGAGGTTGACGTGCCAGTTGACCGGCAGCTGCGTCTCCTCGAGGTAGCGGTACACCTCGTCCATGCCGGGCGCGTCGAAGGGGCCGTGGTCTTTGTAGAAGTTCGAGTGCCCGGAGTAGAGCTTGAGGCCCATGCAGCCCGCCGCCACGTGGCGCTTGAGGCGCTCGAGCTTGTCGTCGTCGTGGGGGTCGATGGTGCAGAAGGGGATGACCTCACCCGGGTACTGCTTCTTGGCTTCGAGGATGGTGGCGAAGTTGTCGCTCATCATCGGCTCGCCCTTGTCGCCGCTGCCCATGATGGTGAACTTGGGCGAGGCCACGAACACGGTGGCGCCGATGCCGGCCTGGCGCGCCGCCGGCAGGTAGCGCTCGAGGTGCTTGAGCTCGTAGAGGTGCTCGTGCGCGTTGATCAAGCCCGTGCGGGCGCTGGCCGCGCCGGTGGCCACCTGGCGCTTGAGCGCCGCCACCTCGGCCTCGAGGGCGCGCACCACGCGCTCGGTCTCGATGGGCCGCGCCGGCGGCGGCTTGACCTTGGGGTCGTCCTCGTCTTGGTCCTCCTTGGCCTTCTTCTGCTTCTTGCCCTTGCCACCGCTCTCCTCCGCCGGCGGCCGACAGGAAAGCGTGAGGAGGAGCGGGGCGCCGCACACGAGCAGCAAGAAGAGCGCGAGGCGCGCGCGGGAACGCGGGGGCATGGCTGCGGCATAGGCCACGCCCTGCGCCGGCGCAAACACGCGCGTGGGCCCCGCAGATCCCGCGCGCAGATCCCGCGATTGCGGTTCACATGGTCTTAAACTATGACAACTCCATGACCACCCTGGCCCTGCCCCAAGCCCCCGAGGGACGCCGCATGGCGCTGGCGGCGCTGACGGCCGGCGGCGCCCACGAGGCGTTCCTGGCGGCGCTGGCGCTCGAGCTGCAGCGCGCCCTGGCCGGCGCCGACGCGCGCGCCCTGGCCCTCGCGCTGGCTCCCGACGCCAAGCGCGTGCGGCCGCGCCTGCTCTTCGAGCTGGCCTGCGCCCTTGGGGTCGAGGGCACCAGCCCGAGCCTGGTGCGCGCCGCCGTGGCCGTGGAGCTGATCCACACCGCCAGCCTCATCCACGACGACGTCATCGACATGGCCGAGCGGCGCCGCGGCCTGCCGAGCGTCAACGCCGAGCTGGGCAACCCCGCGGCCGTGCTGGTGGGCGACGAGGTGCTGTGCCGCGCGCTCGGCGCCCTGGGCGACGTGGCGGGCGGCGCGCTGGTGGCCCCCTGCATCCACGCGGTCGCCGCCATGACCCGCGGCGCGCTGAAGGAGATCGAGGCGGGCGGCGGGCTCGACCTCGGGGACGAGGAGTGGACCGCGATCGCGGGCGACAAGACCGGCGCGCTCTTTGGCCTGTGCGGCACGCTGGCGGCGCTGCTCGCCGGGCGCGCCGCCTGCGTGGCCCCGTTCGCCGCCGGCGCGCGCGCGCTCGGCGTGGCCTTCCAGGCCGCCGACGACGTCGCCGACCTGGCCGACGGCTCCGACCTCGACGAGAAGAACCCCAACCTGGCGGTGCTGTGCGCCGCGCGCGCCGACGCCGGCCTGCGCGACCGCTTGTTGCGCGCCTGGGCGCGCGCGCGCTGGCAGGGCGACGAGCGCGCGGCGTTGGTGCGCGCGCTCGTGCGCTCGGCGGGCGTCGGGCGCGCCCTGACCGTGGCCGACGACGCGCTCGCGCGCGCGCGCGCCGCCTTCGGCGAGCACCTGAGCAGCGCCGGCGTGCAGCGGGCGTTGGCCGCCGGCGAAGGCTACCTGGCCCATGCGCGGAGCGTGGCATGAGGGGCTACGCGCGCGAGCACGACGACGACGATGGTGGCGTGGGCACGCTGCAGCCGTGGGAGGCCCTGGTGGTCGACGCGGTGGGCAACCTCATCGAGTTCTGGAACTTCAAGCGCAACCAAGGCCGCGTGTGGGCGCTGTTGTATTTGCGCGGGCGCGCCTTGACAGCGGCCCAGATCCAAAGCGCGCTCGGGCTCTCCAAGGGCGCCGTCTCCATGCTGGTGCGCGAGCTCGAGCAGTGGTGCGTGCTGGTGCGCGTGCGCGCCCCGCACGACGACGCCTGGCGCTTCGCCGCCGAGACCGACCTGATGAAGATGATCGGCCGCGTCATCTCCGAGCGCGAGCGCGGCATCGTGGCCAGCGTGCGCGAAGACCTGGAGCGCGCCGAGCGCCTGGCCAAAGACGAGCACGACGTGCCGCGCGAGGTGCTCGATCGCCTGCGCCGCATGCGCACGCTGGCCGTGTTCGTGGAGCGCGCCCTGCGCGTCTTCGTCGACACCGCGCGCTTCGACGCCTTCGGCGCGCTCGACATGCTGCGCGACAAGGGCGCGCGTCACTGACTCATTCGCGGACCGTGCGAGCTTGGGAGGAACCATGAACACCGCCGTCAAGAGCGTCATCACCTGCGACCTCGAGGGCCGCATCGAGACCTTCAACGAGGGCGCCGAGCAGCTGTTCGGCTGGCGCGCGCCCGAGGTCATCGGCAAGAAGCGCGTCTCGTTGTTCTCGCCCGGGCCCGTGGTGCTCGAGCACGTGCCGCGCTGGCTCAAGAGCTCCGTCGACGAGGGCAAGTTCGAGACCGACACGGTGTTTCTCACCAAGGACGGCCGCGAGTTCCCCGCGCACATCCGGCTCTCGCCTACCTTCAAGGGTGGCAAGCAGATCGGCTACTGCGGCGTCACGGAGGCGCTGCCCGACAGCGAGCTCGAGCGCGCACGCCCCAGCATCTCCTTCGCCACGCGCGTGTTCATCGGCCTGGTGGTGACGCGGGCGCCCTTCCTCACCGCCACCCTCGTGCCCGTGCTCTTGGGCGCCGCGCTGGCGGCGCAGGCCGGCACCTTCCACGGCGGGCTGTTCGCGCTGGCGTTGGTGGGCGCGCTGGCGCTGCACGTGGCGGCCAACACCTGGAACGACCTGTTCGACTGGAAGAGCGGCACCGACCAAGCCAACAACGACTACTTCTTGCCTTACTCCGGCGGCAGCCGCTCCATCGAGCTCGGGCTCATCAGCGAGCGCGGCCTGTCCATCATCGCGTGGAGCGCGGCCCTCGTCGCCGTCGCGTGCGGCGCCGCCCTGGCCGCGCTCGGCACGCCCTGGGTGTTGGCGGTGGGCGCCGCCGGTGGCCTGTTGGGCTTCTGCTACACGGCACCGCCCTTGCGCCTGGCCGCCCGCCGCGGCCTCGGCGAGCTGGCCGTCGCCTTGGCCTTCGGCCCCTTGTTGGTGCTCGGCGTGGTCACGGCCATCACCGGTGTCGTCGACGTGCTGCCCGCGCTGGCGGGCCTGCCGCTCGGCTTGCTGACGGCCAACATCCTGCTCATCAACGAGATCCCCGACGCCAAGAGCGACGCCACCACGGGCAAGAACCACCTGGCCGTGACCTTCGGCGCCCGCGGGGCGCGCGCGCTCTACGTGGTGCTGCTGCTGGCCGCCGTGGGCTCGCACGTGGCGCTGGTGCTCGCGGGCCTGTTGCCCGTGCTCTCGCTGCTCGCGCTGGTGGCGCTGCCGCTCGGCGTGCAGGCCGTGCGCGCGCTGGCCAAGAACCTCGAGGACCGCGCGCTGGTGGCGGGCAACAAGGCCACCATCAACCTGCAGCTGGTCTATGGGCTGCTCTTGACCATTGGCACCTGGCTCGGGTGATCGATCACGGGTTGGTCGGCGGGTCGGGCACGAAGGCAATCACGTCGCGGTCGACGTCGAGCTTGAGGTGCGGCAGGCCGTCGATCACGCGCCGTAGCTCGAGGTCGGGGATCTTGAGCGCGTGCCGACAGGCCTTGAGCATGTGGCTGAACAAGACCTCGCGCGTGCCGCCCTCGCCGGGCTGCCCGTGCTTGAGCAGATAGCCGAGCACCCAGGTGTCGATGCGCCCGGCATGCAGCGCGGCGCGCGCCTCGTCGAGGTGACGGCTGGTGTCGACGAAGCGATCGGCCAGCGCCTTGACCAGCGGGCCCATCCAGTTGTTGAGGCCGAGCTCCTTGTCGAGCTGCTCGCGCGTCACGGCCGTGGCCACCACGTCTTCCACGGCCACCACGCTGGCGGTGCGCTCTTGCGCCGAGAACACCGCCGCCTCTCCCACCACGGCGCCGGCGCGCAGCGTGGCCACGCCGTGGCGCCGTCCGTCCTCGTAGGTCTTGTACACCTGCACGGTGCCACGATTGACGATGAACACCTGATCGCCGTGCTCGCCCTCCTTCATCAAGTGCTCGCCAGCCTTGAAGGTGATGGAGGGGAACGAGGCGCCGCCGCGCACGAAGCTCTCGACCTCGGCCTTGAGCGCGGCCACGCTCGGGTAGCGCTCGCCCTGATCCTTGGCCAAGCAGCGCATCGTGATGTGCGAGAGCCCGTCGGGGATGTGGCGGTCGGGCGCCACCACGTCGGGCGCCTTGATGCGGCACTTCTGCGCAGCGCGCACCACGTCGACGACCGTGGTGCCCATGTAGGGCGGCTGCCCGGTGAGCAGCTCGTAGAGCACGCCGCCGAGCAGGAACACGTCGGTGCGCTCGTCGATCTTGTCGATCTCCGCCTGCGCCTGCTCCGGCGACATGTAGAAGAAGGTGCCGATGATCTGCCCCTTCTCGTCGTCGTCGGCGCGGGGGCGGCGCGTGCGCACGGGGCCGTCGTCGGCCTCGAGGTCGGGGGCCGGCGTGCGCCCGAGCAGGCGCGCGATGCCCCAGTCCATCAGGTAGACCTCGCCGAAGGCGCCCACCATGATGTTGTCGGGCTTGAGGTCGCGGTGCACCACGCCGCGGCTGTGCGCGAAGGCCACGGCGTCGCACACGCGCAAGAAGATGTTGAGCAGCTTGAAGTACGCCTCGCGTGAGCCGTCGGCGACGGTGTCGGTCTGCAAGATCTCGGTCAGCGTCTTGCCGCGCACGTAGTACATCGTGAACCAGCGCATGCCCTCGGCGTCGTCGCCGTAGTCGTGCACGGGCACGATGTTCGGGTGCTCGAGCTGCGCCATGATCTGCGCCTCTTCGGCGAAGCGCTCGAGCGTGCCTTGGTTCTGGCGGTGCTCGGGGAACAGCACCTTCATGGCGACGGTGCGGTGCAGCGTGGTGTCGAACACCTTGCGGATGCTGCCCATGCCGCCGCGCGCGATCTCGCCGCGGTCCTCGTGCCGCCGCGCCACGTCGTGCACGGTCTCGGCGCTGCCCTCGTCGTCACCCGCAGGCGCTTGCTTGGCAGCGTTACCGGAGTTGGTGGGCTTGCCGCTGCGCAGCCAGCCGAGCAGGCCACCGCCCTTGCCGCGTTGCTCGCCGTCCTTCGCGCTCATGCGCGGGCTATCGCACGTTCGCGCCAGGCGCGGAAGGCGCGACGGCCGCGCTTGCG
>JADZDP010000063.1 GCA_020850995.1 Deltaproteobacteria bacterium | reverse complement strand
GCGTCGCGTCCTCGGTCCGTGGCGACGGCCACGGCCCTGCGGGGCTCCTTGCCATCGAAGCGCCGCGCTCGCGATCACCGATCGACTTGTCCGTTCGCGGGCCCTAAGCGCGGCCAGCCGACCAACCGAACACGTCGGTCGTCCAGAAGCCGCCGCCCCTCCCCGCAGGACCACCACCGCCCGATCTCCGCCGCCCCCCCGCCCCGGGGCGGCGGCCGCAGGACCAAACGCCGCGCACGGGGCCGCACGGTGCGCGTCACGGCCCGTGCAGCGCGCGACCGCGGATCTCCACGCGAGCAGCACGGCCCGCGCCGCGCCGCCACCACGCTGGTTGATCGCCATCGAAGGCGCTAAGCCCGCCTCATGAGCCCCGCCGCCCGCCCTATCACCAAGCTGCGCCTGGTGCTGCCGCCCGGTCGCGCAGCGGCGGAGCTCGTCGCGGCGCGCCTGGCCGACGCCCTGGCGCTGCACGGCGTGCAGGTGCGCCAGCAGCTCTTGGGCGCGCCCCCCGACGGCGCGCCCCGCGCCGACGCCGCCTTGTGGCTGCCCGACGCCGACGGCCAGACCCCCGCGCCCGATCCGCGCGCGGCCCCGGCGCGCACGCACGTGGCCTTGGTGGTGGACGCGAGCTCACCGGCGCGCCAGCTCGCCCGCTACGACGCGCTCTTCGTGCCCCACGAGGCGCTCGTGGCCCCCGTCGAGGCCGCCTTGCGCAAGGGCGGCGCCCGCGTCCCGCCGGTGCGCGTGGCGCGCCTCGCCGGCGACGCGCCGGCCGCGCGCGACGCCGAGAAGGCGCTGCGCGGCGTGGCCGGCAGGCCCGTGGTGGTGCTCGACGCACGCGGGGGCTTCGAGGCAGACATCGAGCGCGTCATCGTGCAGCTCGCGCTCAAGGCCCAGCCCTGCACGACGGTGCTGGTGGCGCCGCACGACGAGCGCAGCCGCGCGCGCGTGCGCGCCCTCGCCGACACCCACGGCGTCGACGCCTACCTCGCCTCCGGTGGCGACGGGCTCGTGCAGTCCATCGCCGCCGCCGACCTCTTCCTCGGCCGCCCCGCCTGGGACGAGCTCATCATGCTCGCGCTCCATCGCTGCGCGCTCACGCTCTTGCCAGAAGATCGGCGCGCACAACTGCCCGCGGGCCTGGTGGCCTCGCCCGGCCGTGCCGCCGACGAGCTCTTGGGCCTCTTGCAGCTCGCCGCCGCGCTCGATCGCATGCTCGCAGACCCCGGGGCGCTGTCGGCGCGCGGGCTCGCGCTGCGCGAGGCCCTGTTCCAACCCGAGCGCGCGCTGCTCGATCAGCTCGCCGCCGTCGAGCCGCAGCCCCACGGCGCCCTGGCGCAGACCGCGTGGGAGGTCGTGGGCCCCCACGCCAAAGGCAGCACGCCGCCCACCGCGCACGTCGACGCGCGCGAGGCCGGCGCCGCCGTCGAGCCCACGCGCGCGCAGAAGATCGAAGACGCGCTCTCGGCGCTGAAGGCGCGCATCGCCACGGGCGGGCCCGCGTGAGCACCTTGGTCGATCTGCACTGCCACGTGCACCCCGGCGTCGACGACGGGCCACCGGACGAGGCTGAGAGCGCCGCGTTGTTGCGCGCCTTGGCGGACGCGGGCGTGAGCCGCCTGGCCGCCACCTCGCACGTGCGCCCCGACCACGGCTGGATGAACACCCTCGAGGGCGAGCCCGCGCGCGCGCAGCGCCTCGAGCGCATCCGCGCCGACGCCGGCGTGGCCATCGACGTCGTGCGCGGCGCCGAGCACTACTGGCACGAGGTGGTGCTCGGCGATCTCGATCGCTTCGCCGCGCTCGCGGTCCCCTACGGCGGCTCGCGCTGGGTGCTCATCGAGACGCCCTACCTGGGGCCGCCGCCCCAGCTCGCCGAGCGCCTGTTCGCCGTGCACCGCAAGGGCTTCCGCGTGCTGTTGGCGCACGTCGAGCGCTTCCCTTATCTCGAGGGTGATCGCGCGCTGCTCGATCGCCTGCACCAGATGGGCGTGCGCTTCCAGGTGAACCTGGGCTCGCTCTCGGGCGGCCACGGGCGTCCCCAACAGAAGGCCGCCGAGCGCATGCTGAAGACCGGCTTGGTGAGCGTGCTCGCCGGCGACTGTCACCGCGCCGTCGACGTGGAGGCCTACGTGGTGCGCGGCCTGGCCGCGGCCCGTGCTCTCCTCGACGAGGCCACGCTCAAACGCCTGTGCATCGAGGGGCCCAGCGCCATTCTCGACGACGCGCCCGCGGAGCGCGTGTGACGGGGAGGATCGTCAAGCTGCTGCTGGGGCTCGTGGTAGGGGCCGCCTGCCTGTGGCTCGCCTTCCGCGGCGTCGCGTCCGCCGATCACGAAAACGGCGTGAGCTGGGCCGAGATCGGCGCGCACCTGCGGGGCACGGCCTGGTGGGGCTACGCCGGGGTCGTGGCGCTGTTCCTGGCGCAGGTGGCGGTGCGCGTGGAGCGCTGGCGCGTCCAGGTCCGCGGGCTCACGGGCGCAGCGCCGCCGTGGCGCGACAGCCTCGCAATCAACGCCGCCGCCTTCGCCGCGGTGTTCCTCTTGCCCTTTCGCCTCGGCGAGCTGGTGCGGCCGAACCTGGCGGCGCAGCGAGGCATCCTGCCGGCCGCGCAGGGCTTCGCCGCCAGCGCTCTCGAGCGCGTCGTCGACGGCATGGTGACCATGGGCTTCTTCGGCGTGGTGCTGTTGGCGCCGCGCGCCGAGCCGCTGCCCGCCTACGTCACGGCCGGGGGCTGGACGGCGTTGGTGGTGTTCGGCGGCGCCGCGGTGGTGTTCGCGCTCGCCTTCCGCCTACGCGCCTTCTCGGAGCGCGTCACCATGCGCGTGGTCTCGCTGGTACATGGCCGGCTCGCGGAGCGCGTGGCGGCCATGCTGCGCGCCTTCCTCGACGGCTTCGCGTGTTTTCGGCGCCCCGTCGACCTGGTCGCCTACCTGGGACACACCGTCGCGTACTGGACCTTGAACGCCGTCTCCATGTGGGTGCTGTTGCGCAGCATGGGCATCGATCAAGGGCTCATGGCGGCGGCCTTCTGTCTGTGCTTCGTGATCATCGGCGTGATGATCCCGGCGCCGCCGGGCAACGTGGGCAACTTCCACGCCTTCGCGCGCCTGGCGCTGCGCATCTCCGGCGTGGCCCTGGCGCCGGCGGTGGCCTACGCCATCATGCTGCACGCGCTCTCGGTGGCCTGCGTGGTGGGGCTGGTGCTGGTGTTCTTGCTGAGCGGCGACCTGAGCTTGTCGCGCATGCGACAAGCGGCCGCCTCGCAGCCGCCCACCGCCACGCCGGCTACGCCCTCGTGAGCTCCGCGGGGAACAGCGCGTCACACAGGGCGTCGAGGTCGGCGTCGTCGTCGAGCTCGGCGAAGGCCGCGCGCTCCTCCTCGGAGAGGCCGAGCACGCTGGTGGGGATGAGCGAGGGCAGGAGCGAGGGGTTGGCCATGGTGCCTCCGGGGGGCCGGCGGGTGCCGCCTGGCGCCGGCGGGTGCCGGCAGGCGCCACCATGGCCCCGCCGGATCCGGATCGCCAGTTTTCGGCCGTTGCACGGTCGAATTGCCGCTGGTAGGAGCAGGTAGGAGGCCGCGTCGCGGCCCCACCAGCCCACCGTCGTTGTGACCGTTGGCGCTGGGTCCCCTCGAGACCACGGAGCAGCCGTGGCCGGGGTGGCCCGGAGGCGTGTTGTCCATGAGCGAAAGCTACCAAGAGACCAATCGCATCGAGCTCGAGCCCTTCCTGCAGCCGCTCTCGGGCAAGGCAGAGGCCGTGCGTGCCGTGGTCGAGCCGGCCCTGCGCGTGCACGGGCTCGAGCTGGTGCAGCTCTTCTTGGTGCGCGCGCAACACCGCGACGCCGTGCGCTTGTTCGTCGAGAAGAAGGTCAGGAATAGCGGCGGGGTCTCCATGGAGGAGCTCGAGCGCGCCAGCCGCCTGCTCTCTGACCTGCTCGACGTGGAAGACCAGCAGCAGGGCCTGTTCGGCAAGCCCTATGACCTCGAGGTAGGCAGCCCGGGGCTCGACCGCCCGCTCACCAAGAAGAGCCACTTCCTGGGCGCGGTGGGCGAGCGCGTCAAGGTGCGGGTGCTGCGTCCCATCGACGGCATGCGCGCCTGTACCGGCACCCTGGTGGAGGCGGGCGACGACGCTTGCACGTTGCGCCTCGAGGGGCACGACACGCCGCTGGCGCTGCCCTACGCGGATATCGCCGCCGCCAACGTCGTCTTTCAGTTCGAAACGCCGACGCCGCCGGGGGGCGCCAAGCCACGCGGCAAGAAAGGCAAGCAGCGATGACCACGACCTCGCAGTTGAAATCCTCGCAGGTGAAATCCTCGCAGGTGAAATCCTCGCAGGTGAAATCCTCGCAGGTGAAATCCTCGCAGGTGAAATCGTCAGTGGCGAACAGGAGCGCGACCATGGATGTGGCGGAGAAGCTCGACTTGAAGCAGGTGCTCGAGCAGGTGGGCAAGGAGAAGAACATCGACAAGCAGGTGCTGATCGATGCGCTCCAGGCGGCCATGCTGACGGCGGCGCGCAAGAAGTACGGCCTCACCGCCGACCTCGAGGCGCGCTACGACGAGGAGCTCGGCGTCGTCACCGTCTACGAGTTCAAGCGCGTGGTGAACGACGTCTCCAACCACTCCATCGAGATCACGCTGGAAGACGCCAAGAAGAAGGACCCCACCCTCACCGACGACGTCATCGGCGAGGAGGTCGGCTTCGTCGTCGACGACGCCGACTTCGGCCGCATCGCTGCCCAGACCGCCAAGCAAGTGATCATCCAGCGCGTGCGCGAGGCTGAGCGCAGCACCATCTATGGCGAGTACAAAGACCGCAAGGGCGAGCTGGTCACCGGCATCGTGCGGCGCTTCGAGCGCGGCAACGTCATCGTCGACCTCGGCCGCGCCGAGGCCGTGCTACCCATGCGCGAGCAGACGCCGCGCGAGAACATTCGCTCGGGCGACCGCACGGTGGCCTACGTGCTCGACGTGCTCGAGATCGCGCGCGGCCCTCAGATCGTGCTGTCGCGCACCCACCCGAACCTGGTGGTCAAGCTCTTCGAACAGGAGGTGCCCGAGATCGCCGAGGGCATCGTCACCGTGGAGGCGGCGGCCCGCGAGGCCGGCGTGCGCACCAAGATCGCCGTGCGCAGCCACGACTCCGACGTGGACCCCGTGGGTGCATGCGTGGGCATGAAGGGCTCGCGTGTGCAGGCGGTGGTGCAAGAGCTGCGCGGCGAGAAGATCGACATCGTGCCCTGGGACGAAGACGACGCGCGCTTCGTGTGCAACGCGCTCTCGCCCGCCGAGGTCACGCGCGTGCTCGTCGACGAGGAGAACCACACCATGCAGATCGTCGTGCCCGACGATCAGCTCTCGCTCGCCATCGGCCGCCGCGGCCAGAACGTGCGCCTGGCGGCGCAGCTCTCCGGCTGGAAGATCGACATCACCTCGGAGACCAAGGTGGCCGAGGAGAAGCAGGTGGCGTGGGCCAGCCTGTCGCGCATCGAGGGTGTGTCCGACATCGTCGTGCAGACCCTCTACAACCACGGCTTCCGCAAGGCGGCCGACGTGGTCGACGCCGACGAGGAGTTCCTGGCTGGGCTGCCGGGCTTCTCGGCCGACGCCGTGCCGCGCATCAAGCAGGCGGCCAAGGCGGTGGTGAAGGCCGAGGCGGGCGAGAAGCAGGCGCTGCGCGACGCCGCGCGCGACGACGCACGCGTGCTGCTCGCCATCGAGCGCGCGGCGCACGACGCCCGGCTCGCCGGTCACACCGACGAGGCACGGCTCGGCGAGGTCGAAGGGGTCAAGGACTACGTGTTGGGGCGCCTCAAGGAGGCGCTCTACACCGCGCCCGAGGACCTGTACTTCGAGGACGACGTCGAGCGCCTGGTGAGCGTCGCGGGCTTCTCGCCCGGCAAGGCGCGGCAGCTCAAGTTCGCCGCCGGCGAGACCGTGGGTGTCTTGACCAAGGGCCTGGCGAAGCAGAAAGAGAAGCCGCTCTCGGAGCCCGAGCTGCGCGACGCGCAGGCCTACGATGAGCTCAACGCCGCCGCCGCCGCCACCGCCGGTGCCACCGGTACCACCGGTACCACCGACGCCGCCGAGGCCTGAGGCGCGGCTGGCGATGCGCAAGCGCAAGCATGGCGGTGGGCGTCGCCGCCGTGCCCTTGGGCACACGGCGCCCCACCGAAGCTGCGCGGCGTGCCGCCGCGTCGCGCCCGCCGACCAACTGGTGCGCTTTTGGCGCGCCCCCGACGGCGCCGTGGTGCTGGACCTCGCGCGTACGGCGGGCAGCCGCGGCGCGTGGACCTGCGCCGATGCGGCGTGCGTCGGCCGCGCCCTCGAGCGGGGCGGGTTCGCGCGCGCCTTCCAGGCGGCGGTGCTGGGTGCCCCGAGCACGCTCGTGCAGGCGGTGGCGCGCGCCCTCGCCGACGACCCCGCGCGCGCGGCCGTGGCCGAGCGCTTCGCCTCGACCCTGCCACGGCAAGACTTTTCACCGGGGCGACTTGCGCATCCGCGCGAGCGTGCCTAGAAGCTCTCGGTCGTCCTTTGTCGACGGTGGAGAGTGTCCGGATGGGGAAGATGCGCGTACACGAGCTAGCGAAGAAGCTCGGTCTCAACAACCAAGAGCTCGTCGACAAGCTCACCAAGGCGGGCATGTCCGTCAAGACGCACTCCTCGACGGTGGAGGAGACGGACGCCATGCGCGCGCTGCAGGCCGACAAGCCTGCTGCCAAGCCCGCCGACGCCGCGCGTCCTCGATCGGTGGTGCGCCGCGCGGCCCCGACCGCAGAGCTCCCCGAGGCGGCGCCGGAGCCGGTCGTGCCGGCGCGCGCCCCCGAGCCCGAGCCCCGGGTGGAGCCGAAGGCCGAACCCAAGCCCGAGCCGCGCGTCGTCGAGCGAGCGCCGGCAGCGCTCGCCTCGCCGGCGGCGCCCGAAGATCGGCCGCCAGAGCCGGTCGCCACGGCGGCCGCGGCGGCGCCCACGCCGGCGTCGACGACGCCGGCGCCGTCCGCGCCCGTGGCAGCCGCGCCGGAGGCGGCAGCGGCCACCGGCGGCCCGCAGAACGTCGTGCGCGTCATCGACGCCGAGGCCATCAAGGCGCGCCTCGCCGCCGAGAACCGCACCTTCCAGGTGCGGCGCCCCGGCCTGCGGCCGGGCGCCGGGCGGCCCATCCGCGAGATCCGCGTGATGAACGACCGCTTCGGCGGCGCGCCCACCATGGTCGACGTCTCCACCGGTGCACCTGGCCGACCGCCGGGCCCCGGTGGCCCGCCAGGACCAGCCGGGCGTCGCGATGGGCGTGGCGACGATCGTGATCGCCGCGCGGGTGGTGATCGCGGCGGCCGCGATCTGTGGCTCAACCCCGGCAAGAAGAAGAAGACCGGCAAGAAGGGCAAGGGCCCAGAGATCACGCAGGCGGCCGCCCACAAGCGCGTTGTCGAGATGGACGGGCTCATCTCCGTCGCGGATCTCGCGCACCAGATGGCCATCAAGAGCGGCCAGGTGATCCAGAAGCTCTTCTCCATGGGCATGATGGTCACGGTCAACCAGACCATCGACATCGACACCGCGTCCATCGTCGCCAGCGAGTTTGGCTTCGAGGTCAAGAACGTCGCGTTCGCCGAGACCGACCTGATCGCGGAGACCACCGAGGAGACCGTCGACGCGCAGCTACGCCCGCCGGTCGTCACCGTCATGGGTCACGTCGACCACGGCAAGACCAGCCTGCTCGACGCCATCCGCAGCACCAACGTGGCGGCGGGCGAGGCCGGCGGCATCACGCAGCACATCGGCGCGTACTCGGTGGATACGCCGCGGGGCAAGGTCACCTTCCTCGACACGCCTGGCCACGCGGCCTTCACAGCGATGCGCGCGCGCGGCGCGCAGGTCACCGACTTCGTCATCCTGGTGGTGGCAGCCGACGACGGCGTCATGCCGCAGACCGCCGAGGCCATCGCGCACGCGAAGCAGGCCCAGGTGCCGATCATCGTCGCCATCAACAAGATCGACAAGCCCGAGGCCAAACCCGAGCGCGTCATGCAGCAGCTCACCGACCACGGCCTCGTCGCCGAGGAGTGGGGTGGCGAGACCATGATGATCCCGGTGAGCGCTCGCAAGGGCACCGGCATCGACAAGCTGCTCGAGTCCATCGTGCTGCAGGCCGAGGTCGCCGAGCTGCGCGCCAGCCCCGAGAAGCGCGCCGAGGGCACCATCATCGAGGCCGAGCTCGACAAGGGCCGCGGCCCGGTCGCGACCATCCTGGTGCAAACCGGCACGCTCAAGCTCGGCGACTACATCGTCGCGGGCGAGCAGGCGGGCAAGGTGCGCGCCATGATGGACTCGTACGGCAAGTCGCTCTCCGAGGCCGGCCCGTCGACGCCCGTGCAGGTGCTCGGCTTGGCCGGCGTGCCCGACGCGGGCGACAAGCTCAACGCGGTCGCGGATGAGAAGACCGCGCGCACCGTGGCCGAGCACCGCCAGCAGAAGGCCCGCGAAGAGGCGCTGCGGCGTCAGAACTCGCCCATGTCGAACCTGCTCGACTTCATCGGCAAGAAGGCGAGCGACGAGCAGCAGCTCGAGCTCCGCGTCGTCGTCAAGGCCGACGTGGGTGGCTCGGTGGAGGCTGTCAGCCAGGCACTGGAGCGGCTCACCACGCAGAAGGTCAAGGTCAACGTGATCTTGAAGGGCGTGGGCACCATCACCGAGAGCGACGTCAACCAGGCCATCGCCTCGCGCGCCATGGTGGTCGGCTTCAACAGCAAGCCCGACGCCAAGGCGGCCGCGCACGCGTCGCACGAGCACGTGGAGATCCGTACCTTCTCCATCATCTACGAGGTCATCGACGACGTGCGCAAGGCCATGAGCCGCTTGCTGGCGCCCAAGATCGACGAGAAGTACCTCGGGCGCGCCGAAGTGCGGCAGCTGTTCACGGCACCCAAGCTCGGCACCATCGCCGGGAGCTACGTCACCGACGGCAAGATCGTGCGCACCGAGCGCGTGCGCGTGAAGCGCAACGGCGCGGCCGTGCACGAGGGCAGCCTGGCAGGCCTCAAGCGCTTCAAGGACGACGTCAAGGAGGTCGCGGCCGGCTTCGAGTGCGGCATCGGCTTCGCGTCGTTCCCCGAGGTGCAGGTGGGCGACATCGTCGAGTGCTTCGAGCTCGTCGAGGTGGCGGCGGACCTCGGTGAGGCCATCGCGGCCAGCGAGCCCACCAAGGTCAGCGGCGGCGGGGCAGGGGCCGGCGCGTCCGCCTGAGCCGAGATGGTCGTTGCGGTGCTCGAGCTGACGCTGACCTTCTACGCCGAGTCGTTGAAGGACAAGCGGAGCGTGGTGAAGCGAGTGGTGGGGCGCGCCAGGAACGAATTCAACGTCTCGGCGGCGGAGGTCGACGAGCTCGATAACCCCGGTGGAGCGGTGGTGGCCTTCGGCGCCGTGGGCAACGATCGGCGCTATCTCGAGGGACTGCTGCAGCGCCTCGAGGATTTCGTCGACCGCCTGGAGGTCGCCGAAATCGTCGACGCGCGGCGCGAGTTCTTGCACGTTTGAGGGAGCGCCGCGCGGGCGGCAGGTGGAGCCCATGAGTATTCGCACCGCGCGTGTCGCAGACGAGATCCACAAGGTGCTGTCGGAGCGGCTGATCCGCGGTCTGCGTGATCCCGTGCCCGGCTTCGTCACCGTGGCGCGCGTCGAGGTCACGTCCGATTTCTCCCACGCCAAGGTGTGGGTGAGCGTCATCGGCAGCGACGCCGACAAGGCGGGCGCGCTCGAGGTGCTGCAGCACGAGCGCGGCGCGCTACGCCGCGAGGTAGGCAAGAAGGTGCGGCTGCGTCAGACGCCCGAGCTGTCCTTCGTGCTCGACGAGAGTGGTGAACGCGCGGCGCGGGTGTGGGCGCTGCTCGACGACGAGAAGCGGCGCGGAGGCGCATCGTGAACCAGCGCACCCTGTTCGGCACCGACGGCATTCGCGGCCGCGCCAACGAATTCCCCATGACCGTCGATGTCGCGCTCAAGCTCGGCCGGGCGCTGGCCGAGCGCGTGCATTCGGGCGCGCTCGGGCGCGCGCAGCGTGGCGGGCGGGGCGAACACCGCGGGTGCATCGTGCTCGGCAAAGACACGCGCCTGTCGGGGTACATGATCGAACAGGCCATCGCCGCCGGGCTCACGTCCCGCGGCGTCGACGTCATGCTGGTAGGCCCGCTGCCCACGCCGGGTATTGCGTTCATCACCCGCTCCATGCGCGCCGACGCGGGCATCGTGGTGTCGGCCTCGCACAACCCCTACGAAGACAACGGCATCAAGATCTTCGCGCACGACGGCTACAAGCTCCCCGACGCCGAGGAGCTCGCCCTCGAGCGGCTCATGCTCGCGGATCAGCTCGGATCGAGCGGCGTGTTCGGTGACGCCGTCGGCCGCGCCCGGCGCATCGACGACGCGCGGGGCCGCTACATCGTCGATCTCAAGAGCACCTTCCCGAATGATCTCACGCTCGAGGGCATGCGCGTGGTCATCGATTGCGCGCACGGCGCCGCCTACCGCACCGCCCCCGAGGTCTTTCGCGAGCTCGGCGCCGAGGTCATCGCGCTCGGCGTGAGCCCGGACGGCACCAACATCAACGACGGCGTGGGGGCGCTCTTCCCCAAGGGCGCGCAGGAGGCGGTGCTGGCGCACCAGGCCGATCTGGGCATCGCGCTCGACGGCGACGCCGACCGCCTCATCGTGGTCGACGAGCGCGGCCAGGTCATCGACGGTGACGCGGTCATGGCCGTGTGCGCTCGCGAGCTGGCGCGCCGGGGCGCACTGCGCGGCGACACCTTGGTGTCGACCGTCATGTCGAACATCGGGCTCGAACGCTCGCTCAAGACCGTGGGCGTGCGCGTCGAGCGCGTGCAGGTGGGCGACCGCTACGTCGTCGAGCGCATGCGTGAGGGCGGCTTCAACCTCGGTGGCGAGCAGTCGGGGCACCTGATCTTCCTCGATCACACCACCACCGGCGACGGCGTGGTGGCCGCGCTCAACCTCGTGAGCGTGATGGTGCGCGAGCAGCGCCCGCTCTCGGAGATCGCGGGCGTGTTCCAAGCGAGCCCGCAGGAGCTGGTCAACATCAAGGTCGGCAAGAAGGTGCCGCTCGAGCAGCTCCCCGGCGTGCAGGCCCTCATCGACGAGGTGAGCGGCCTGCTCGGCGACGACGGGCGCGTCTTGGTACGCTACTCGGGCACCGAAATGAAGGCGCGCGTCATGGTGGAGGGTCCCGACGCAGCCGCGGTGGGTACCTACGCGCGCCGCATCGCCGACGCTTTGGCCTCTGCACTGGCGTGATCAGCGAGTACGAGCCGTCAGCGCTTGAACAGCTTGCCGAACCCCGAGGAGGACTTCTTCTCGGCCTCCTCCTTCTTGCGCTGCAGCGCCCGCATGGCCCGCGTGGCGCCCTGGTGGTTCGGATCGACCTCGAGCACCTTCTTGAAAGAGGCGCTGGCCTTGTTGACCTCGCCGACCTCCAGCCAGATGCGGCCCTGCAGCTCCTTGAGGATGAGCGCGCCGGGCTGTTTCTTGAAGTGCTCCTCGAGCTGGCGCGCAACGTCGGGTGCGGCGGTTGCGCTCTTGCTGATCCACCAGTTGCAGTACTTCGATAGCCCCACCGCCTCGTCGTTGCTGGGCATGATGGCGACGACGTTCTGCAAGAGCTTGGCGGCGTTCTGCAGCTCGCCGCGCTCGACCAGGAGCTGCGCTTTGTGCAGCTCGGCCTCCGCCTGCAAGATGGCCGCGACGTCGGTGGAGGCGCCTGCCGCCTCGAAGGAGCGCTTGGCGTCGTACTCGGCGCGCTTGCGTTCGTCAGCGATGGTGGAGTGGGCGAGCTGGATGACCTGGAAGACGTGGTCGAGCATGGCCTGGGCAGAGCCAAGGTTCAGGCCCGCGAACGCGTCGGTGTGGAAGTCTCTGGCGAGCCCCAGGTAGGCCTTCTTGGCGTCGGCCGGGGTGACGTCGGCCTTGACGCCGAGCAGCGCGTAGAAGTCTTGGCCGTCGAGCGCGTCGAACTTCGCGCGGATCTTGTCGCGCGCGGCGCTCTCGGCGGCGTTGAAATTGACGCCTGCGTCGGCGCGTGGATCGATGACGGGCTTGCTGTGCATGCTTCCCCCTGCGCTCGAAGCGGCCGCGGGGCCGCCGATGGACGGGCCGGCGGGCGCGGGCCCGGGGTCGGCCCCGGGGAGCACCGTTGGCGGCCGGATCTTCTGCGATTGGCTCGCCGCGGGCGTGGGCGCCGGCGCGGGCGCCGGTGTGGACGATCGTGGCGGCGCCGCGGGCTCGACGCTCCGCGCGGCGACCGGCGCCGGGGGCGGCGCCGTCATCGGGATCGGCTCCATCGAGGCTTGCACCGACATCGTCGACATCAAGAGGAACACTTGACGGAAGCGCGCGGCGCGCTCCCCCGGCGAGCTGGCGGCCTCGAGCATTTGCGCGATGGTGGCGCGACCGTTGATCGCGCGCACGAGGCTGTCGCTACCGCACGCTTCGGCGAGGCGCCCGGCGAAGCTCGACCAGTTGTCACCGGGTGCGAGGCGCAGCGGGCGACGCGGCGTCACGTGGGGCTCGATGTCGCGCTCGGTGGCCTTGCGCAGGCCCGCGAGCAAGGAGTCGAGCATCGGCACCGATGACGCCGGCAGGATGGCCGTGAAGCCCTCGGTTGGCACCCAGCGAAAGCGCCCCGCCAGCGCCACGACGCGCTCGAGCACGCGCGGGATGAGCGCCTTGTAGGCGGCGCGCCCCTGCGCGTCGCTCACCCAGCCCTCGCCCTTGAGCACGTCGTAGAGGCCGGTAGCGCGCTGCACCGCCATCTCGCACGCCTGCCGGTAGGAGTCGGCGTCGATGGCGCCGGCACGCACCAGCTCGACGCCGACGTTGAGCTGAGGGTCCGAGTGCTGCACGAAGGCGCAGCGGCCCCGGTAGACGTAGACGCGCGCGCGCTCGCCCGCGGCGCCAAAGAGCTCGAGCACGCCGGTGTGGTGCTCGCGCTGCGCGCGCCACAGCAGGTAGAGCGGCGGACACTCGAGCAGGTTGCCGTCGGCGGGCAGGGGCTCGACCGTTCCGTCCGAGCCAGCGGCAGCGAGGTGAGGCTTGAGCACCTCGACGAGCCGAGCCACGTCGAAGGGCTTGGTGAGGTAGGCGACGCAGCCGTATTTGGTCTTGGCGTCTTCCTGCTGCGCCGGGCTCTTGAACACGCCCGAGATGAAGATCACGGGGACCTCGGCGCCCTTCTCGCGCAGCAGCTTGGCGCAGTCGAAGCCCGTCATCTTCGGCATGAGCGCGTCGAGGACGACGGCGCGCGGCGGATCGTCGCCGGCGGCGTCCCAGGCGTCGAGCGCCAGCATGCCGTTGGCGACACCGATGACTTCGGCGCCCTCGACACGCAGCGCCTCCGCGATGGTCTCGCGCAGCGCCGCGTCGTCCTCCGCGACCAGGATCTTCGCCGCCATGCCCGTTCAATACCGCTTTTGTCGGCGTCGCCGCTACCGCGGCGTCACTCGAGGGTGAGCGTGGCTGGCAGCAGCGCCAGCGGCCGACCCTCGTGATGGAGCGCGAACGCCGCGCGGGCGGGGTCACCCACCAGGAGGCGGGCGACGCTGCGCCAGGCCGCGGCGTCTCCCTCGGCGCCAAACAGCATGACGCCAAGCCCAAGCACATCGGCGAGCGCGCCTGCGGACGGGGTCATGACGTCGACGATGATAGGCTCGTCTGCCGCGATGCCCGCGCGGTCGCGCGCCTCGGCCAGCGCGGCGAGCACGCCGCCGCGCTCATCGACCAGCTTGCGTTCGATGGCCTGCGCGCCGGTCCAGACCCGCCCCTCGGCGAGGCCGCGCAGGCCGTCTTTGTCGAGGCCCATGGCCTCGCCACGGCCGGCGACGATGGCGGTGAGGAAGCGGTCGTAGGTGGCCTCGATGCTGCCCTCGAGGGCGCGCCGCTGCCCGTCGGTCAGGGGGCGGAGGATCGAGGGCCCCGGGTTGGCGCCGCGCTCGAGCGAGAAGCTGCGAACACCGAGCTCGTTGGCCAAGCCTTCGACGTTGAACAAGAGGCCGAATACGCCGATGGACCCCGTGATCGTGGTGTCCTCGGCGAAGATGTGGTGCGCCGCGGCGGCCACGTAGTAGCCACCCGACGCTGCCACATCGCCCATGGAGGCGATGACCGGCTTCTCCTCGCGCGCCTTCATGATCGCGCGCCACATCAGATCGGAGGCGAGCGCGTCACCGCCTGGGGAGTCGATGCGCAGCACGATGGCCTTGACCTCGTCATCCTTGGCGGCGCGCTCGACGGCGTCGACGAAGTCGTCGGCGCCGGCGGCAGCGCCACCGAAGGGGAAGCCGCTGTCGCCGTGCATGGCGATGGAGCCCTGCACGGGAATGACCGCGATGCGCGGCGGCGCGTCCCAGCGCAGATCGCGCTCCGTGTGCCGCAACAGCGTCGCGCGCGTGGCTACCTTGAAGCCCGCGAGGTCAGCGAGCTTGTCGTCGAGCTCATCGTCGTAGCACAGGCCGTCGATGAGCTTGGCCTCGAGGGCCTGCTCGGCGGTGAGCCCGCCGCGATCGATGATGACCTTGACCTCGTCGACGCCGAGGCCGCGCCCGCTGGCGATGGCATCGACCAGGGCGGCGTAGACGCCGTCGAGCAGCGCGTTCTCGACCTCGAGCTCCTCCGGTGAGGGCTCGTCGTGGGTGACGGCGCGTGGCGCGCTCTTGTAGCGGCCGGCGGCGACGGCCTCGGCATGCACCCCGAGCTTGTCGAGCGCGCGCGCGAAGTAGCTCATCTCTGCGCGCAGGCCGTCGACCATGAGCTGGCCCGAGGGCACCAGGTAGATGCGGTCGGCGGCGCTCGCGAGGAACAGGTCGGCGTCGTCGCCGCTCTCGAGGTGGACCACCACCTTTTTGCCCGCGTCCTTGAGGCGCAGCAGCGACGCGCGCAGCTCGGCTAAGCGGGCCCAGCCGAGCGACAGGCCGCGCAGCTTGAGGAGCACACCGTCGATGTCGGCGTCGTCCGCGGCGTCGTCGAGGGCCGCCAGCACCTCGAGCGCAGAGGGGCGGTCGGCGAAGAGCGCGGCCAGCCCCTCGGCGCGCTCTTGTGGCTCGCCCTCGTCGGTGAGCGTGAGCTCCTCCCAGCGCCCGCCGCTCGGCCAGATCGACTCCCACGCCGCCGACGACGCGCGCATGCGCACGCCGCCCATGCCACCGGGCGCGCTCCCGAGCACGCCGTCGACGCCGCCCAGGGCACGGGCGCCCACGTGCTCGCCGTTGACCTCGAGGCTCACGAGCAGGTCGAAGCTGGGCGGGGCCGTGGGCGCGAGGCCCAGGCCGGTCACCGTGCTGCCGGCGGTGACGGCGAAGCCCCCGAGCTCGACGCGCGCCGTGAACGCGGGCATCACGGCCATGCGGTTGATCCACTCCGGCGCGCCGAAGCTGCCGCCGGGCACGAGGCGTGCGTCGACGCCGAGGGTGAGCCACTCCGCGCCCGGCCGCACCGACACGCCGAGGCGACCGGTGGCGCTGCCGCTGGCGCGCTGCCCCATGCCCTCGATGCCGGCGCCAAAGGCGAGGAAGCGCGCCGGCCGGAGCTGGCCGCCGACGTTGACGAGCAGGTCGGTGGTGCGCCCTGCGGCCAGCGGCTGCAGCGCGTGGAACGCGGCGCCGAGCGCCAGGGGACCGCCGCCCAACGCCAGGCCCGCGCTGCCCCGCAGGCGGGGCGCCGCGCCGTCGGCGACGCTGAGGCCCGAGCCGAGCCCGAGCGCCACGCCGTCGCCAAGGGAGATAGCCAGCGTGCCGTCGGCGTCGGTGCGGCTGGCGAGGCCGTCGGCGCGAAACGCGGCGCCGAGGTCGAGCTCGGTGCCCTCGAGGTACGCGAGCCCGGCGGGGTTCACCAGGAGCGCCGTGGCCTCTTCCACGGCCGCTGCCTGGGCCATGGGCACGACGCTCCCGAGCGTGGCGTCGGGGAGGCCTTGGGCGCCCGCGGTGGCGCCGTGGAGGAGGAGGGAGGCGAGGGCGAGCGTGACGAAGGCGCGGCGCATGAGCGGCAGAGTCGACGCTCCGACGCGGACCTGTCAACGCGCGGCTTCGTGACCGCGGACCCGCGCCGCGAACGCGCGCGGGCGTTGTGTCGCGCCGCGCGCGCGCCGTAGCGTGGCCAGCGTGAAGGTCCACCACCTCGACTGCTTGAGCATGTGCCCCGTTGGCGGCCGGCTCTTCAATCGCCACGGGCGCTTCTGCTGCCACGTGCTGCTCGTGGAGAGCGAGCAAGGGCTCGTGCTCGTCGACACCGCGCTCGGCACCGCGGCCATGGCAGCGCTGGAGGAATGGACCAGCGCGAGCTTCGTGCGCCTGGTGCGGCCCGAGCCCGACGACGAGCGCACGGCGCTGCGGCAGATCGAGGCGCTCGGCTTCACCGCCGCCGACGTGCGCCACGTGGTGCTCACCCACCTCGACACCGACCACGCGGGCGGGCTGGCCGACTTCCCCGCCGCCGAGGTGCACCTGCTCGCCGACGAACACGACGCGGCGATGGCGCTGGCGACCGCGCGCGATCGCGAGCGCTACAACCCGCGCCACTGGGCGCACGGCCCGCGCTGGCGTCTGCACCGGCCGAAGGGCGAGCGCTGGTACGGCTTCGAGGCCGTGCGCGACCTGCCGGGGCTACCTCCCGAGATCTTGCTGGTGCCCCTGCCGGGACACACCCTTGGTCACACCGGCGTGGCGGTTGACACCGGTCAGCGTTGGCTGTTGCACTGCGGCGACGCGTACATGGACCACAAGGAGACGCAGCGTCCCCCGGGCGGCGCTCCGGCGCTGCGCCTGTTCGAGCGCCTCGAGGCCGTCGACGCGGCACAGCGGCGTGCCAACCTCGCGCGCCTGCACGATCTGGTGGCCGGCGTGGGCGAGGGCATGTCGATCTTCTGCGCCCACGATCCCGATGAGCTCGAGCGGCTGCGCGGCCGACCAGAGGCGGGGTAGAGCGCCGCTCGCTCGCCCCGCGCTCGCCCGGAGGCGACGGGAGTTGCGCCTCGTCGTCGGTGTGCCATGGCCGGGACATGGGTTTCTCCTGCGGCATCGTCGGCCTGCCGAACGTCGGCAAGTCCACCCTGTTCAACTGTCTGTCGTCGGCGCGCGCCGACGCGGCCAACTACCCCTTCTGCACCATCGAGCCGAACGTCGGCATCGTCGAGGTGCCAGACGCGCGCCTGACGGCCCTCGCCGGCGTCGTGCACCCGCAGAGGATCCTCCCGACCACCACTCGCTTCGTCGACATCGCGGGCATCGTCCGCGGCGCCTCCAAGGGTGAGGGCTTGGGCAACAAATTCCTCGCCCATATCCGCGACGTCGACGCGATCTGTCACGTGGTGCGCTGCTTCACCGACGCCAACGTGGTGCACGTCGACGGCGCGGTGAACCCCGTGCGCGACGTCGGCACCATCGAGACCGAGCTGGTGCTGGCCGACCTCGAGAGCGTCGAGAAGCGGCTCGATCGCGCGGTCAAGATGTCCAAGGGCACCGACCCGGTGGAGAAGAAGGCCGCGGCCTTCTGCGCGGAGCTGCGGGCGCACCTCGACCAGGGGAAGCCCGCCCGCAGCTTCCCCACCCCTGACGACGAAGACATGAAGGCTGTGCTGGCGGAGATGCACCTGCTCACCGTCAAGCCCACGCTGTTCGTCGCCAACGTCGACGAGAGCGGCTTCGATGCCGCCACCAACCCGCACCTCAAGGCGCTCAAAGAGCTCGCGGCCAGCCGCGGCGACGAGGTGCTACCGCTGTGCGCGAAGATTGAGTCCGAGGTGGCGGAGCTGCCGCCCGCGGAGCGCGCCGATTTCCTCGCGAGCCTGGGCATGACCTCGTCGGGCCTCGACCGGCTGATCCAAGCGGGCTATCGCATCCTCGGGCTCGCGTCGTACCTGACCGCCGGCGAGAAAGAGGTGCGCGCCTGGACCATCACCAAGGGCATGAAGGCGCCCCAAGCGGCGGGCGTCATCCACAGCGACTTCGAGCGCGGCTTCATCAAGGCCGAGGTGATCTGGTGGGAGGACTTCGTCGCCCTCGGCGGCGAGGCCCGGTGTCGCGAGGCGGGCAAGCTGCGCCTGGAAGGGAAGGACTACCTGGTCCGCGATGGCGACGTCATGCACTTCAAGTTCAACGTGTGAGCTGAAGCGGTGGCAGAACGACGTCGCGAGCGGGCGGCGCAGCAGGTTCTCAGCCACATCGTGAGCGCAGGGAGATGAAGCCGACGATGACCGCCGGGCACGCACCGCCAACGCTCGAGGTCGAGCACTTCAGCGGCGTGTCGCGGGCGCGTCTGACCGGAGCGCTGGACGCGCGCCTGACCATGGTGCCCTTCGCGGTGCTGCAGGGTAGGGGCGCCGCCGTGGTGTTTGATCTCGACGGCGTCGACCACGTCACCGACGAGGGTGTGCGGAGCTGGCTCGCCATCATCAGAGCGCTGCCGAGCGAGCGGTACTACTTCGTACGGTGCCGCCCGGCGGTGGTCCGCCAGCTCGGGTTGACGGCGGGCTTCGGCGGCCGTGGGCACGTGGTGAGCTTCTTTTGTCCCTACCGCTGCGCCGCCTGCGGCCTGCGCTTCGAGGGTGTGGTCGATCTGCGACGTCACCACGGGCTCCTGGGGATCAAGGCGGCCCCGCCGTCGCCGTGCCCGCAGTGCGCCGCCCCCGCTCGTTTCCACGGCGACCCGGCGATCTACCTGGAGCGCGCCTCGACCTGGAACCTGCCCAGGCTCGCCCTCGACGTCGAAGCGGTCATCGACGGCAAGGCGCCACCCCCGGCGCTGCGCCTGGACAAGATCGTGCGCGGCGAGCTCACGGTCCTGTGGCTCGCCGGGACGCTCGACAAGCCCGAGCGCATGCGGCGCCACTTCGACGGGCTCGAGCCCATGGCGCTGGTGGTGGTGGGTGGCGTCACGGCGGCCACCGCCGAAGGCGTGGACGCGCTCATCACCATGCTCGAGGCCAGCTCCGCGCAGGTCTTCCTCGCGCGCGTGCCGGCGCCGGTGCTCACGATGTTGGTCGCCAAGCCGTTCGCGTTGCGGCGCACCCGCGTGGTCAGCGTCGTCATCGAGCGGCGCTGCGGCGCCTGCGGCCTGGCCGCGCCCTTGGACGTGCTGCCATGGCGCGACGGAGAGCCGTCCAACGCCAGGCGATGTCCGGCCTGCCAGGCATCGAGCCTGTCGCCCCCGCCGCACGAGGTGCTGGCGGCGCTGCCGACGCTCGCCGTGAGCCAGGCGCCCGCTGACGCGGCCGCGCTCCTCGACGTCGATGCACCGCCGCCCTACCCGGCGAGCTGACGCAACCTCGCCCCGTCCAGCCGCTCAATCGATGCGGTACTGCACGTGCACGATGGTGATGATGTCCTTCTCGAGCGTGCTGGTGTCGTTGTTGCCCTGCCAGTCCGTCGAGGTGGAGTTGGCGGGGTTGACGTTGATGACGCCCATGTCGACGTTGACGAGCGGCCCCACCTGGGCGCCGCCGCCGGCGGACTCGATCATGCGCACGGCCCGCGCCCGCGCGTCGCGCGAGGCCTCGGCCAGCATCTCGATCTTGAGCTCGCCGAGCTTGGTGTAGAAGTAGCGCGGCTGCCCCGACACCACGGGCACGCCGTCCTCGAGGAGCCTGGTGACCTCGCGCGAGATGCGCTCGATGCGCGCTACGTCCGCGGAGCGCACGCTTACGCTCTGCTCGGCGTCGAAGCCCTTGCGCACCGTGCGCTCCACCCGATCCTCGCCGCTGCCCACGATCTCGGTCTCGTGGGCCTCGTCCATGCTCACCGACGACACGCGGATCTCGTCGTCCTTGACGCCCTGGGCCTTGAGGTAGGCGAGGGTCTTCTCCACCTGACCCTTGAGCGCGCGGCTCGCCTCCACCCGGTCTGCGTTGCGCACCGACAGGCCCGCCTCCCACTCGATGAGGTCCGACACGATGCGCCGCTTGGCCGAGCCCGTGACGTCGATGGAGGCGCGCGACGCGGTCTTGACGCTGACCCACGCGATGGACGCCACCGCGGTGGCGATGACGATGGCGGCGGCGAGGGGGACGAGGGAGCGGCGATCCATGGCACCTCCCGGGGGCGATGAGGCAACACGGTAGGCCGGCGCGCGATTCCCCGCCACGGCGGTCTCGCTTGCCGCGTGGGGACGCGGCGCGCCGACGGCTTGCCCCCCGCGTCGACGACGGCTATGCCGCGCGCAGTCGGAGGTGATCCCATGCGCGCTCGCGTGATCGTCCGCCTCAAGCCCGCGGTGCTCGACCCCCAGGGCGAAGCCGTTGAGCGAGCCTTGCGTGGGCTCGGCTTCTCGGGGGTGAAGAACGTGCGCGTGGGCAAGCTGGTCGAGCTCGAGGTCGCCGGCGACGCCGGGCTCGTCAAGGCTGAGCTCGCCGCCATGGCCGACAAGCTGCTCGCGAACCCCGTCATCGAGGACTACCAGGTCGAGGTCGCGGGATGAGCACGGCGGTGGTCACCTTCCCGGGCAGCAACTGCGATCGCGACTGCGCGCTCGCGCTGCGCGAAGGCCTGGGCGCCCCGGCGGCGCGCGCCTGGCACAAGGATCACGAGCTGCCCCCTGGGACCACGTCGGTGATCCTGCCGGGGGGCTTCTCCTACGGCGACTACCTGCGCTGCGGCGCCATGGCCGCGCTCTCGCCCATCATGGCGGCGGTCAAGCGCTTCGCCGACGCCGGCGGGCCGGTCTTGGGCATCTGCAACGGCTTTCAGATCCTGTGCGAGGCGCGCCTGTTGCCAGGCGCGCTCTTGCGCAACCACGACGGGCTGTTCCACTGCGAAGACGCGGAGCTCGAGGTGAGCGCCGGCGGCGCGGGCATGCTCATGTGCTTCGATCGCCGCCAGCGCATCACGCTGCCCATCGCGCACGGCGAGGGGAACTACACCGCCGACGCGGCCACCCTCGACCGCCTCGAGAGCGAGGGGCGCGTGGCCTTCCGCTACGTGGCGCGCGACGCGCAGGGGAACGGCGCGGTCAACGGCGCGCAGCGCGGCATCGCCGGCATCCTCGGCGGGCCCGCCGGCAACGTGGTGGGGCTGATGCCGCACCCCGAGCGCCGGAGCGGCGCGCACCTGCACGGCGCCGATGGCCTCGTGTTGCTGCGTGGCCTCGTGGCCGCTGGCCAGCGCCCCGGCGAGGTGCGCCCATGAGCGCAGCCACTGGGAGCACGCTGGCGCGCCTGCAAGACACCGACCTCAGCGCGGTGGAGCATGCCCGCGACATGGGCCTCGACGACGCGGAATATCAGCGAGCTCAGCAGGTGCTCGGCCGCGTACCCAACAAGGTGGAGCTCGGTTGCTTCGCAGCCATGTGGAGCGAGCACTGCTCCTATAAGTCGAGCCGCGTGCACCTGCGGCGCTTGCCCACCACCGGCCCGCGCGTCTTGGTGGGCCCCGGCGAGAACGCCGGCGTCGTCGACGTGGGCGAGGGCTGGGCCGTGGCCTTCAAGGTCGAGAGCCACAACCACCCGAGCTACATCGAGCCCTACCAAGGTGCTGCCACCGGCGTGGGCGGCATCCTGCGCGACGTGTTCACCATGGGCGCGCGGCCCATCGCGGCCATGAACCTCCTGCGCTTCGGCCGGCCCGAGCACCCGAAGACCGCGGCGCTGCTCGCGGGCGTGGTCAAGGGCATCGGTGGCTACGGCAACTGCTTCGGCGTGCCCACGGTGTACTCGTCCACCGACTTCGACGCGCGCTACGACGGCAACATCCTGGTGAACGCCTTCGCGCTCGGCGTCTTGCGCGCCGACGCCATCTGGAAGGGCACCGCCTCGGGCGTGGGCAACCCCGTGATGTACGTGGGCGCGAAGACCGGGCGCGACGGCATCCACGGCGCCACCATGGCGTCGGACTCGTTCTCCGAGGGCGAGGAGCAAGAGCGCCCCACGGTGCAGGTGGGCGACCCCTTCAAGGAGAAGCTCTTGATGGAGGCCTGCATGGAGCTGTTCGCGGCGGCGCCCGAGCAGGGCGGGCTCCTGGTAGGCATCCAAGACATGGGCGCGGCGGGCCTCACCTCGTCGTGCTTCGAGATGGCGAGCCGCGCGGGCTCGGGCGTGCGCATCGACCTCGACCGCGTGCCCACGCGCGAGCAGAGCATGAGCGCCTACGAGCTCATGCTCTCCGAGAGCCAAGAGCGCATGCTCTTGGTCGCCAAGCGCGGCTGCGAGGACGCGGTGCGCGCCATCTTCTCCACGTGGGATCTCGATTGCGTGACCATCGGCACCGTCACCGACGACGGCATGGTGCGCCTGGTCAAGGGCGGCGTCGAGGTGGCTGTGCTGCCGGCGCGCGAGCTGGCCGACGACGCGCCTCGCTACGAGCGCCCCTTCGCGGCGCCGCCCGCGAGCCCGGCGCCGGCGCCGACGTGGAGCTCCATCGAGATCGGCGCGCGCGCGCACGTGTGCTCGCCGGCGCTGGCGCCAAAGAGCTGGATCTATCGCCGCTACGATCGCGAGGTGGGCGCGGGCACCTTGCTCGACGGCAGCAACGCCGCGGCGGCGCTGGTGCGCATCCCGCACACTCAGCGCGCCGTGGCCATGGCGCTCTGCTGCGTGGGGCGCTGGTGCTCGGCGGACCCACGCGAGGGTGCGCGCCGCGCCCTCATCGAGGGCGTGCTGCGCACGAGCTGCGTGGGCGCCCTGCCCATCGGCGCCACCGACTGCCTCAACTACGGCAACCCGCGCGTGCCCGAGGTGATGGGCAGCTTGGTCGAGGGCATCGAGGGCATCCGCGAGGCATGCCTTGCGCTCGACGTGCCCGTGGTGTCGGGCAACGTCAGCCTCTACAACTCCACCGACGAGCGGGCCATCCATCCCACTCCCGCCGTGGGCGTGGTGGGCCTGGTGGAGGACTTCGCCAAAGCCTTGGCGCGGCCTGCGCGGGCCGGCGACACCATGGCGGTGATCGGCTGGCCACCTGCGGGGCCCACGCTCGACCTTGGACGCGTGCGGCGCCTCGGCGAGCTCTTGCGCGCCATGCGCCTCGAGGGCGAGAGCCTCGAGGCGCAGCCCGTCATGGAGGGCGGCCTGGTGAGCACCCTG
Source organism: Deltaproteobacteria bacterium (assembly GCA_020850995.1). Classification (GTDB taxonomy): domain Bacteria; phylum Myxococcota; class UBA727; order UBA727; family VGSZ01; genus JACOUT01. The sequence continues at coordinate 20,922 of JADZDP010000063.1, read as the reverse complement.
GTGGAGCTGGCGCGGCGCTTTGGCGGCGGGCTCTTCGCCAGCCTGCCCTCGTGGGGTGATGCGGCCAGCACGCTGCACAGCGAAGAGGCGGTGGCGGCGGCGGTGGTGCTGCCGCCAGAGCGTCTGCAAGAGGCCCACCAACGCGCCCGCGTGGCCGACGTCCCTTTCGAGGTGCTGGGGGCGCTCGGCGGCCACCACTTCGTGGTCGCAGCAGAAGGTGCGCCGCTCTTCGAGTGGGCCACCGAGGCGCTCTTTGCCGACCTCGAGGCGGTCATCCCGCGCATCGTGCGAGGGGAGCGCGCGTGAGCCACGATCCCTGCACCGCTGGCGACGCGCGCGACGACGAGCGCGACGGCATGCGCGATCGCTGTGGCGTGGTGGGTGTCTACGGCAACCGCGAGGCCGCCAACCTCGCCTACCTCGCGATGTACGCGCTGCAGCACCGCGGCCAGGAGAGCGCCGGCATCGTGGCCGGCGACGGCGAGGTGCTGCGCCGCATCGCCGGCGTGGGCCTGGTGGCCGACATCGTCACCGAGCGCGCCCTCGAGGCGCTGCCGGGCTCGGTCGCCATCGGCCACGTGCGCTACGCCACGGCGGGCAGCGAGCAGGACAAGGCGCGCGACGCACAGCCGCTCCTGGTGCGCTGCCAGGCCGGGCCCATCGCCGTCGGGCACAACGGCAACCTGGTGAACGCCGACGTGCTCAAGGCGCAGCTCGAAGAGCGCGGCAGCATCTTCCAGACCTCGTCGGACACGGAGGTCATCGTCCACCTGGTGGCCACCAGCCACGGCACCATGCTCGAGCGCCTCAAGAAGTCGCTGCGCCAGGTGCGCGGCGCGTACTCGCTGACCGTGGCGGGCGACGGCCGCCTCTACGGCGTGCGTGACCCCTCGGGTGTGCGCCCCCTGGTGCTCGGCGAGCTCAACGGCGAGGGGCGCAGCGGCTTCGTGCTCGCCTCCGAGACCTGCGCCTTCGACCTCATCGGCGCCAAGACCGTGCGCGAGGTCGAACCGGGTGAGATCGTCATGATCGACGAGCGCGGTGTGCACAGCCACCGCCTCGACAACGTCGACGGGCTGCCCTCGGCGGCCTGCATCTTCGAGCACGTCTACTTCGCGCGCCCCGACTCGCGCGTGTTCGGCCGCTTCGTGCACGAGGCGCGCAAGGCGCTCGGCCGCCAGCTCGCGCGCGAGGCCCCGGTGCCCGCCGACGTCGTCATCCCGGTGCCTGACAGCGGCGTGTACGCGGCCATGGGCTTCGCCGACGAGGCGCGCGTGCCGTTCGACATGGGCTTCGTGCGCAACCATTACGTGGGGCGCACCTTCATCGAGCCCGAGCAGCGCATCCGTAACTTCGGCGTCAAGCTCAAGCTCAACCCCGTCAAGAGCATTATCGAGGGCAAACGCGTGGTCGTCGTGGACGACAGCCTGGTGCGCGGCACCACCTCGAAGAAGATCGTGGAGATGGTGCGCGGCGTCGGCGCCGCCGAGGTGCACCTGCGCATCTCGGCGCCGCCCACCACGCACCCGTGCTTCTACGGCATCGACACGCCCACGCGCGAGGAGCTGATCGCCGCGCGCATGAGCGTGGCCGACATCGCGCGCTTCGTGGGCGCCGACTCCATCGGCTACCTGTCGCGCGAGGGGCTGCACGCGGCCGTGCGCGATCTGTCGACCGACGAGAGCAGCGCGGCCATCGCGGCGCACGCAAGCGGCTACTGCGACGCCTGCTTCTCGGGCGACTATCCGATCTCGATCGGCGGGCATGCGGCGCGCAGGCGCTGAGCGGAGCTACAACAAGCCGTCGCAGGGCGTGCCGAGCGGCTCCGCGTACAGGCGCCAAGGGCCATAGGCCTCGGCCGCGTGATCCTCGACGGGCAGGGCCTTGAGCGGCAGCGACGCGCCGCCCTTGGGCGTCCACGCGGCGCCGTAGCCCACGTTGAGCCGCCCCTGCGCCGTGGTGAACACGCTCTCGTCGCGCTCGAGCATGACCTCGTCGACCTTGAGGAAGGCGAACGCGCCCGGCTTGCCCACGTAGAGGTGGAAGTCGCGGCTGCCCTCGGGCTCGCGCGCCACGTCGACCACGAAGTAGACGCCGTCGTCGGTGCGCGCCAGGTGCGCGAGCCTGCGCTGCCAGCGCACCTGCAAGAGACGCGTCGCCTTCTCCAACGAGGTGGGCGAGAGCTCGAGCTTCTTCTCGCCGCACTGCAGCCAATGCTTGCCGCCCTTCTTGCCGAAGCTCGCCTGCCAGCGCTCGGCCACGCGCGGCTCCCAGAACACCATGTCGAACGAGACCTCACCCTCGCGGCCGCCGCCGGAGATGCGTTGCTGGTACAGGGCGCCACCTCTGCCCGCGTAGAAGGGCGCGAACGAGTCTTCGCTCGCCGGGTCGTAGGCGATCACCAGCCCCTTGCCGTCGCCGACCGCGATCATGCGCTTCTTCACCTTGGCGTCGACGCCGGCGTCGAGCTCGCGGCTGCTCGCGGGTGCGGGCCCGCTCGGCGTTAGCGCGAGCGAGCCGATGGCCAGGGGCTGTGCGCTCGGCGCCGCTTGCAGCACCTCGGCCACCATGGAGGGCAGCGCGTCGAGCACGTCGTCGAGGCCGCCGCCCTTGAAGCGCCGATCGGCCAGGCGCGAGCCCGCGGTCTTCGCGTCGACGCGGCGCAGGCCGATGAGCCAGCTCGTGCCCACCTTGGCGACGGTGCCGCCCACCAGCTCGTCGACGCCCAGGGCGGCGCCGAGCTGCGCCATGCAGGTGTCGTCGGCGCACCCTACGAGCTGCTTCTGTGCCTCGAGATCGAGGAGCGCCTTCATCTGGGCCTGCGTGATCACCTCGCAGCCCGGGACGCGCGCTAGCTCACCGGCCAGCGCTTCGGAGAGCGCGATGGCGGTCTTGGCGTCGACGTTGGCGCCAGCGGCAAGCGGCAGCGCGCCGAGCTTGCGGGCGTGGGCGGCCGAGGGGGCGAGCGAGGTTGCGAGGGCGACAGCGAAAGAGAGCAGGGGGCGCATGCCGCGCAGCATACGCCCCCTGCAACCCGGGCTACGGCGCGCCGAGATCACTCGGCGCCGCGGCTCAGCGCCAGAAGCCCTCGCGGCGCGGCGTCGCCGGCGCGCGGCCGCTGGTGGCCTCGAGCAAGCGCGCCACCTCGCCCACGGCGCGCTCCACGCTGCTCACGTCGAAGGGCCGCGCCAGCGCCTCGGCCAGCGCACGGAGCGCGTCCTCGAAGGGCCGGCGCTCCGTGGGCGGCACGCCCGCCAGGGCCATCTCCTCGAGCAGCACGCGCAGGCGCGCCAACAGCTCGGTGCCGAGCTGCGTGGGCGAGTGCGTGTGCTGGCTCGCGCTCAGCCAGTCGAGCAGCTCGCCCATGCGCTGCGCGAAGTCCGCCAGCGTGGCCGGCGCGCGCCGCTTCTCTCGGTCGGCCTTGCCGCCGAGGAGCCCACCCAGGAAGCCCACGGCCTTCTTGGCGAGGTCGGCGCCGGGGGCCTGCGGGCGGGCCGGCGAGGCGAGCGCCTCTTGCTGCTCGAGCTTCGGCTCGGGCGCGTAGCGCGGGGCGCCGCGCGACGCGCTGTAGCTCGACGACACCGGTGCGGGCGGCGGTGGCCCCGCGGCGACGCGCGCGTTGGCGTCCGTGGGCTCGTCGAAGTCCGCGCCGCCCTCGTCGAGCGAGTCCATGGGCGCGCTCAGGGCCTCGCCGGCGTCGGCGAAGCTCGCACTACGCTCGCTCTCTTGCGACTCCATGCGCGCGCGCCCTGTGGGCTGCGGGCTCATGGGCATGGCCGCCTTCGCCATGCGCATGCCGCTCGGCGCCGGGCGCGCCGCGGGCATAGCCTGGCCGGGCGCGCCGCCCCACCCTGCCGGCTGCTCCACGGCCTGGGTGACCTTGTGGCCGTAGCCACCGGGGTTCACGGATTGATGGTCCACCGCCACGAAGGCCGTGAAGCGACACAGCACGCGGTGGCGCAACGACACGTCGACGATCTGGCGCTCGAGGGCGCCGCGCTCGCCGCGGCCGGCGTCGAAGCGATCCTCGAGGTCGCGCAGGTGCAGGCGTGCCCAAGCCGCGCGCAGCGCGGGGTTGTGCGTGGGCACCAGCGCCACGCGCTCCTCGAAGCGCCCGCCGTCGGCGCGGCAGCCGCGCACGATGGCCGTGGCGCCGCCGTAGCCACCCTGCACACGCGCGAAGATGGTGGCGGGCACGCCGGCGAACACATCGGGGAGCTGGCCCGGCGCCGTGCTGCCGTGCACCAAGGAGGCGCCCTGCACCTCGAGCGAGAGCTCGCTGATGGCGGGCGCGTCCACGCGGCGGTGCACGCGCAGGAGCACCTCGTCGAGGCGGTCCTCGCTCTCCACCAGCTCGGCGTCGCCGGAGCGGCCGAGCTGCGCCAGGCGGTTCAGGAACGCGGCGTTGACGGCTTGGTCGATGCCGAGCGCGAACACGCGCGCGCCGCGCAGGCGAGCGCCGAGCAGCTTCATGAGCTGCGCCTCGTTGCCCACCTGGCCGTCGGTGACGAACACCAGCACGCGGTCGCGCTCGAGGTAACCGCCGCCGAGCAGGTCGGCCGCGCGCGAGAGCGCCGGCGCCATCTCCGTGCCGCCGCGGGCGTCGATCTTGCCGAGCCACTCGGTGGCGCGGAAGCGGCCGCGGTCGCTGGCCTCGATCAGCATGCCCTGGCCGAGCGGGATCTCCTCGAGCGCGTTGTCGAAGGCGATGACCTGGAAGCGATCGGCCGGGCGCAGCGCGTCGATCATGCGCGCGGTGGCGCGGCGCGCGGCCACCATCTTCCAGCCGCCCATGGAGCCCGAGCGGTCGAGCACGAACACCACGTCCTTGGCGCGCCCACCGACGTTGAGGGTGGGCGGCAGCACGGTGAGCGCCATGGTGCTGGCGCCGGTCTCGTCGGGGCCGGTGACGCGGCCGGTGGTGTGCAGCGCGGCGTCACCCAGGCGAAAGCGCAGGATGAAGTCGCGATCGAGGCGCTCGCCGGCGGTGGTGCGCACCGCCAGGCGCCCCGCGCGCTCGTCGGCGTACGCGGCGTGCAGGGACGAGCGCACCTCGGCGAGCGGCAGGCCCGCCGGATCGAGCTCGACGCCGATGGCCAGGCGCACGGGGTTCGGGAAGCCGGGCAAGAGCACCGGCGGCGAGATGCGGCTCGCGTCGGGCACGGCGTCGGTGTCGGAGGCGGCGCCGTCGCCCACGTTGTCACCGCCGAGGCCGCGGCCGGGCATGTAGCGCGGCGCCACGACGAGCGGAAAGCGATAGGTGACCTCGCCATCGGCCACGGGCAGGGCGCCCGAGAGCTCGAGGGTGATGGCGGCCTGCTCGCCGGGCATCAGGTTGCCCACGCGGATGGTGAACACGCCCGGGCGCTCCTCCTCGGCGATGGAGGCGCGCTTGCCCTGCGCGATGGCGTTGTCGTAGGTGCGCCGCGCTTGCATGCGCTCTTGCAGGTCGCCCTCGATGCGGCGGCCATTCACCTCCATGACGAAGCGGTGCACGGCGGCGCGGTCGGGCAGCGGGAAGATGTAGGTGGCCTCGAGCGGCACGCCCAGCGTGTTGACGAACACCTGGCGCAGCGTGGTGTGCGCGAAGGTGGCGATGACCTTGGCGTCGACGTCCATGGCCACCAGGGGCAGGTGGCCGCGCTCGGTGCGCAGGCAGCCACAGCCTGCCTCCTCGAGGGCCACGTGCAGACGGCTCCACTCGTCGTCACGGATCAGGGGCAGGGCGGTCATCGCTCATCTCCTTCGGGGCTCGTGATGAGCCCCCTCGCGCGCAGGACATCGACGACCGGGCCGAGAGCCGCGCGCAGGGCCTCGATGTCGTCGTCGCCGAGGGGCCGCGCTGCCGGGAACGACAGCGTGACACCCCCGGAGAGGGTGATGCCAGCGACGGGGGCCACGGCCTCCGTCGACGGCGGGGACAGGGGACGCTGCTGGGGCAGCCCGGGCACAGCGGGCTCGGCGCTCCAAAACGAGCGATCGCGCCGCGTCTCGATCTTCGGCGCCGGGCCGTGCACCTCGGCCGCCAAGGCGGCGATCTCGTCGTCGGGGGGCAGGGCGGCGAGGGCCTCGAGCGCGCGCTCGTCGAGCGCGCCGAGCTGCTGCGCGACCTCGGTGAGGGGCAGGCCGCGCGCCTGCAGGCGCTTGATGGCGACCAGCTGGACCAGGTGCCGGCGCCCGTAGCGCACGGCGCGGCCCGCCGTGTAGGGCCGGTCGATGAGGCCGAGGGTGGCGTAGTAGCGGATGGTCCGCCCGTTCGGCACCTCGGTGACCTGGCCGTTGCTCTGGCCCACCTCGACGCTGCCGAGGGCGGCGCCCACGCGCGCGCTCAGCTCGTCGAGGGTCCAGGGGGCGATCGGGTCCATAGCAGCATCATAACACTGTCGCTGACAGTGTCAAGCTGACCCGACCGGAGCTCGGATCCGCCCCGGGCAGGGGCCGCTTCAGGGACCGCAAGGCCCCGTGACTCCGTGATTTCCGCGCGATCCGGGAGCCGTAGTAGCGTCCCCGCCGGCCATGGCGACGCGTGACGGGGATCCCACGGACAAGGCGAAGCAGACCGGGAGCATCGTGCTGCCGGCGCTGGTCAAAGACGCGAGCCCCGCAGCTCCCGAGGACCCCACGCCACACGCCATCGGCGCGCCCGAGCAGCTCGGCTTCCACCTGCGCTTCGAGGCTGGGCGCGCGTTGCTCGCGCTCGAGAACCGCGCGGTGGCGCCCGGCGTCGAGATCAAGCGCGCCCTCTTCGAGGTGCCCGACGTCGAGTTTCCCCTCGACGTCTCGGGCGGCGCGCAGCGCTTCCAGTCGCGGCGCCTCACCTTGCGCGCCATCGAGCTGTCACTGTCGCACGCCTCCCTCTACCTGCCCGACCAGCTACGGGCCGGCGGCTTCACGCTGGTGCGCGAGCGCTCGCGCGCCGGCGGCATCGAGCTGCTCGTCGAGGTGGCGGGCGCCGCCGGCCCGGTGCCGCTGCGCGCGCGCGGCCTGTTTGCGCCCGTGGGCGAGGCCGGCGTGGCGCTGGTGCTGCACGAGCTCATCGCGTTCTCGTCGCTGCCGCGGCCGCGCCTCGAGCTCGCCGCTCAGCTCCTCGACGCGCTGGCGCTGCCGGGCGCGCTGCCGGCGCGCGCCATGGTGCGGCGCGCCGATCCCTTCCGCGCCGTGCTGCGCCAGCTCCTGCCCGCCTACGGTTGGAAGGTGCCCGCCGTGGGCGAGGTGCGCGTCAACGAGGTGGTGTTCGGCAAGAGCGAGGTGACGCTGCGCGCCTGGTCGCGCGCGCTGCCCGACGGCTGGAAGGCGCCCAAGGAGCAGAAGCGCGGCCCCCTCGAGGAGGCGGTGGCCCTGGCCGTGTTCGCCGACGGCATGGCCGAGGCAGCGGACGACGCCGCGCGCTTGGCGCTCATCGATCGCCTCATCGACGAGCGCGCGCTGGCGCCCGCCGTGGTGCCCTTTGCCGCCGAGGTGCTGCGGCGCTCGTCTCGGCGCCGCGCCGAGGGCGACGACCTCGTGGAGCGCGCGCTGGCCGGCGCGCCCGAGCACCTCGGGCTCTTGGCCGCGCACGCCGAGGCCGAACAGCTCGAGCCCGCGGCGCGCGGGCGACGTTTGATCGCGCTCGGCCGCGCCGCCGACGGCGCCGATGAACCGTGGGTGGCGGCGCGCGCCTTCTTGGCTGCCTCCGAGCACGCCCGCGGGGCCGGCGACGCAGCGCTCGCGCTCGAGGCCGCCGAGGCGGCGTTCCTGGCCGACCCCTCGCTCTCCGAGACCGGGGCGTTGTTCTCTTCGCTCCTGGCGGAGCGCGGCGATCACGGCCGCGCGCTCTCGGTGGGCCGCACCGCGCTCGAGCGCACCGACGACGCGGCGGCCGCCGAGGCCTTGGCGGTGCACCTGGCCGGCTTGGCGCGCGTCGCCGAGGGCGCCGACGCGGCGCGGGTGCTCTTGCGTCGTGCGCTGCGGCGCAGCGACCGCGTGGATGCGCTGGTGGCCCTCATCGACCTCGAGGTGGAGGCCGGCGCGCTCGAGCGGGCCGCGGAGCTGCTGACGCGCTTGCTGGTGTTGGCAGAGCGCCCCGAGCACGCCGCTGCGCGCGGCGACGTCGAGCTGCTGGCCTCGAGCATCGCCGAGGCGCGTGGCGATCGCGACGCCGCGCGCATGCACCTGGCGCGGGCGCGCGAGCTACGGCCAAGAGACGCCGCGGTGGCGGTGCGCTTGGCGCGCGCGCTCGACGACGATCGCCAGCTCGACCGTGCCCTCGAGGTGCTGCGCGGGGCCGCCGAGGAGCAAGACGCGCCCCCAGCGGTGCTGGTGCTGGCGGCGCGCCTCTTGGTCAAGCGGCATGCCCAAGGTGACGCCGAGCGGGCGCGCGCCGCCATCGCGCGCATCGACGCCGAGGCGTGCGACGCCGCGGCCCAGCGCATCGACGCCGAGGCGCAGGCCTTGCTGGGCGAGCCGGGGCCCCTGGCGGTCATCCTCGCCGCCGAGGGCGCGCTCTTGCAGGCGACGCGGCTGTTCGTCGACGCGGGCCGCCTGAGCGACGCCGCACCCACGCTGGCGCGCGCCTTCGTCGACGACCCGGACGGCGCGGCGGCGCTGGTGGTGGAGCTGGCGGCGCGCGAGACCGAGCCCGCGTCGGTGGTGGTCGCGTTCGCCGGCGCGGCCGAGGCGGTGGCGGTGTCGTCGCTGCAACAGTCCGCGCGCCGGCTCGCCGACGCCGGGCGCGCGCGCGACGCGCACACCGTGCTCGGCGCGTGCAGCGACTGGAGCAGCGTGGAGCTGCGCGCGGGCTTCGCCGAGGCCACCGGCGACGTGGCGCTGGAGGTGCGCGAGCGCGAGCAACTGGTGGCACTGCTCGACGCCGAGCACGCGCCGCTCTCGGGCGACGCCGCGCGTCGCGCCAACCAGGCGCTGCGCCGCCTGGGTGCCTTGCACCAGCGCCCAGAGGGGCGCGGGGCCGCCGCGGCCGCCGACGCCTGGGAGCGCGCCAGCAGCTGCGGCGCCGTCGACGTGGGCGCGTGGCTCGAGGCCGCGCTCGCGAGCGGTGACGCACAGCGCCTGGCGACGCTGTTGCGCCGCGACGACGCCGAGGTGCACGTGGTGCCCTCGGGGCCGCTGCGTGACGCGGTCCGCGTGCTCGACGCGGCCAGCGATGGGCCAGCACGCCTGCGCCTGGCGGGCGTGCTCGCGGCGCGCGCCGAGCGCTTGTCGGACGTCGAGGACTACCTGGCGCAGGCACGCGCGTTGCCGGCGCGCCAGGCGGCCGGCGTGTTGGCCGACGCGGCCCTGCGTCACGGACGCGCGCCGTGGCTCCTCGAGGCCGCCGACATCCTGGCCGCGGCGGGCGAGCGCGAGCGCGCGCTCACGATGGTGCTCGACGCGCCAACGTCGTCGGTGGGCGGGGACCGCGACGTTCAGCGACGCGCCTTCTCGTTGGCGCAGGAGATCAAGGACGTCCCCGCGCTCGAGCGGGCCGCCGCCGCGCTGTTCGCGCGGCCCGATCTCTCGCGCGAGGAGCGCCTGGGTGTGCACGCGGCCAAGGCGAGCGCGCTCGGCGTGGTCGATAGTGCGGCGGCGCTGGCGGCGCTCGGGGCCTGGCTCGACGAGGATCCGAGCGCGGAGGCGGCGCTCACCGAGCTGGTCGGTGCGTTGCTCGACGCTGGGCAATTCGAGCCCGCGCTGGCGCGGCTCCAGGTGGCGGTGCAGGCGGGTGGCCGCGGCGCCGAGGGGCGACGCGCGCTCTTGGGGCGCGCGGCCGACAGCGCGCTCAAGCGCGGCGAGGTGGCCTTCGAGATCCGCGCGCGCGAGCTCCTGCTCGGCGAGCGCACCGGCGCCGACCCGCAGCTGGCCGAGGACCTCGAGCGGCTCGCCGACCTCTACGGCGAGGCTGGCCGCTACCAGCAGGCCGTCCACGTGCTCGAACGCCGCGTGGCGCTGGGCGGTGCTGCCGAGCTGTTGGCCGGGCTGCTGCTGCGCATTGCCGGCCTCGAGGAGGAGCAGCTCAAGGACAAGCCGCGCGCGGCCGCCGCGCTGCGCGCCCGCCTGGGCCACGCGCCCGACGACGCCTCGTCGTCGCGACGGCTGCAGGCCTTGCTGGTCGACACCGGCGACGACGCTGGTCTGCACGAGGAATGCGCTCGCCGCGCCGCGCGCCTGCGGCCGGGCGCCGAGCGCACCGAGCTGCTGTTGCGCGCCGGCGACGCCGCGCTGCGCTCGGGTATGGGCGTCGAGGCGCGCGCCGTGTGGATGTCGGCGTTGCGCTCGACGCCGTGGTCGGTGGAAGCGCTCGATCGCCTGCTCGCGCTGGCGCGCACCGAGAAGAACCACCGGCTGGTGGTGCGCGCGCGTATCGCCGCGGCGGCGACGCTGGCCGACGGCCCCGCCTCGGCCGAGCAGGCGGCCGAGGCGGGCGCCTACCTCTATTCGTTCCTCGGTCGGCCCCGGCTCGCGCTCAACTGCTTCCGTTGGGCCGAGAGCCGCGACAAGAAGCCGCAGCGCCACACGCGGCTGATCGTCGACCTCCATCGCGCGCTCGGCGAGGGCGGCGCCGCGCTGGCCGCCATCGATCAGCTCCTGGAAAAGGCCAAGGAGAAGGAGAAGCCGCTCCTGCTCGAGAGCCGCGCCGAAGTGCTCGAGGAGCTGCTCGGCGAGAAGGCCGCTGCGGCCGACGCCCGTCGACAAGCGCTGGCGCTCGATCCCAAGCAGCGGACCGCGGCGCGCTTGCTGGCACGTCAGCTCCGCGAGGCCGGCGACGTGCGTGGGGCGCTGGCGGTGGAGCGCGAATTCGCCGAGGCGGCACTTGCTGGTCGCGCGCGCGCCGCGGTGTACGCGCAGCTCGCGGCCGTGGCCGACGAGGAGCTGCGTGACCCGGCGCTGTGCGCCGAGCTGTGCGCCGCGGCACTCAAGCTCGACGCTGCGGTGGACGTGCTGCGACGCTACGCGCGCGTCCTCGAAGAGCTCGGCGACAACGCCGAGGCCGTCGACGCGCTCAAGCGCCTGGCAGACGCGAACCTGGCGCTCGACGAGCGCCTCGACGTGATCCTGCGCAAGGCGCGCATCGAGCAACACGGCCTTGGCAACAAGAAGGAGGCGCGACGCACGCTGCGCGCTGCCTTGGCCGACGCCGCGGTGGCGTCGCACCATGGCGCCGATGCGCTCGTCGACGTCCTGGCGCGCCTCGAGGAGGATCTCGACGATCCGGCCGCCGCGGCGGCCCTCCTCCTCGACGTGCTGGCAGAGCACCCCGCGGGCACGGCGGCGCTCGGCGAGCGCGCGCGCCTCTTAGAGCGCATCGCCGGGCTCTTCGACAGCGGGCCCGAGGCAGGACGCGACCCCGGGCGCGCGCTCGCGCTCCTCGAGGAGGCCGCGCAGCAGGGCGATCTGGCGCGCCCCGCGGAGCTGCGGCGCGCCCGCCTCGCCGAGGTCCTGGGGCGCCACGACGTGGCTGCCACCGCGCTCGAACGACTGCTGGCACACGCCCACGACGCCGAGGAACGGGTTGCGCTGTATGGGCGCCTGGCCCTCGCCGCCGAGCGCGCCGGGCGCCTCGAGCTGGCGCTGTCGTCGTGGCAGGCGCGCGCCGAGCGCCAGCCCGGCGACGTCGACACGCTCGGCGCCATCGAGCGGCTGGCGGGTCGCCTGGGTCGGCAGGCGGAGGCGCGCGCCGCCGCCGACGCGCTGGTGCAGGTGGAGGCCGGCGCCGACGACGAGCGCGCGCTCCGCCTCTTGTTCTGCGCGCGCGACAGCCGCGATCGCCTGGTGGATGCCCGCACCGCGAGCTGGCTCTTCTCCCGTGCGCTCGAGCTGCGCTCGGACCCGTCGTTGCGCCGGGAGGCGTACCGCTGCGCCGAGGCCGCGCGTGACGACGCGGCCGCGCTCCTCCTGCTCGACCAGATGGAGGCACAGGGCGACGCGCTCGCCGCGGATGACCACCTGCGGCGCGCCGAGCTGCTGTTGGCGAGCGGCGGCGCCGCCACGCGCGCGTTGGCCGATGCGCTGGCGGCCCTCGACGGTGGCGCTGCGCTCGACGTGCGATCGCTCGGGTTGGTGGAGCGCGCCGCCAGTGCCGAGATCGAGGCTGCCGTGCTGGCCCTGCTGGCGCGCCTGTCCTTCGGCGGTCCCACGGTGCCGGCGCTGCGCGCGGCGCTCACGCCCGAGCGCCTGGCGGACGCGCGCGTGCCGATCGACGCGCTGGAGGCGCTGGCCGACGCGCTGCCCGACGCCGACGACGTGGTGCGCGCCGCTGCAGCTCGGGAGCGTGTCGCCGGCCGTGGCGTGCGCGCCGCCGACCGGCTCTGGGCGCTCGCCGCCCGCATCGACGTTTCGGTGAGCGATGAAGTGGAGCGCCACCGCCAGCTGTGCGCGGAGGCAGCGGGCGCCCTGCTGGCCGGCGATCACGGCTCGGCCCCCGTGCTCGAGCGCCTCGGCCAGCTGCGCCCCTCGATCGCAGGCAACGCGGAGCTGCGCGGTCGGGCGCTCACCGTCTTGCGCGACGTGGAGGCGTGGGCCGCCGTGGCCGACGTCCTCGGCGACGCCGTGGGCGTCGTGCTGCCGAGCGAGCGGCGCGCGCTGCGCCTCGAGCTGGTGAGCGTGCTGCGCACCGGCCTCGACGACGACGCCCGCGCGGTGCCGCACCTGCAGCTCCTGGTCGACGAGGATCCCGACGACCGCGAGGCGTGGGGCGAGCTGCTCGAGTGCCTCGACGCGCTCGGTGACAAGGCGGGCCTGGCTGAGGCGCTGGGCCGTCGCGCCGAGCGCGCCGCAGGGCTCGAGCGCCGCGAGCTGGTGCGCCGACGCTCGCTGCTCTTGGTGGAGCTGGGCCGCGGCGCCGAGGCGCTGCCGCTCTTGCAGCAGGTGCGGCGTGAGCACGGCGCTGACGTCGAGCTGAAAGACATCGAGCGCCGCATCCACGAGGAGCGCGGCGCCATCGAGCTCGGCGCGTACCTCGCGACCGAGCTGGCGCGCGGCGACGGTGCGGCCGCCGTGGCCGACGCCGAGCGCTTGCTCTCCCTCGACGTCGAGGCCGTCGATCCGGCGGCGCGCGTCGCGGCGCACCTTCGCTTGGCGGACTCGGCGGCGGCGGCGCGGGTCCGCGCCGCCGAGGTGCTCGAGGCGCCGGCGTCGGTGGAGCGGCGCATCGCCGAAGCCGTGGCGGTCGCCGAGCAGCTCGACGACACGCTGCGCTCGGCGTTCCTCGAGGGCTTGGCGCAGCAGCTCGGAGCGCTCGGGAGCGCCGACGCGCTGCGCCTGTCGGACGCGCTGTTCGCGCGCGATGTGCCCGAGGTGGCCCAGGCCTTCGGCGTCGCAGCGGTGCGGCGTCGCTGGCGCACCGCCGGTCCACGGCGTGCCGTGGCGGACGTCGAGCGCTTGCGGGTGCAGGCCGCCACGGCGGCGGAGCGCCGCGCGGCCTCGGCGGTGGCCTTGCGGCTCGCGCTGCGCCTGCACGATAGCGCGCTCGTCGACGAGGAGCTGGCAGCCCTGGGCGGTGCGGCGACGTCGGAGCTTGGGCGTGCCTGGCTCGCGAGCACCAGCAGCGCGCCCAGAGCCGAGATCGCGCAGCGCGCGCAAGCGGCCGTGCTGGCGGCGGCGTCGGGCGCCGCCGCGGTGGTGGCCTGCGCGCGCGTGGCTGATGACCAGCGCGGCGCGCGTGCGCTGGCCCGCGGGTCGGCCGCCGACCTGCGCCGGGCGGCGCTGCGCGTTCGGCGCATGCGCGGCACCCTGGCGCGCTTGCCCTTGCGGCTGGCCCTGGTCGAGCAGTTGCCGCTCGCCGAGGCGGTTCTCGAGCTGCGCGAAGGTGCGGCGCTGGCTCTGTCGGCCGGGCTCCTCGACCAGGCCGCCGCCGCGCTCGATGGTCTGATCGCGCGCGGCGAGCGCGACCCGGCCATGTTGTCGTCGCGCGCTGACGTGGCCTGGAGCCGCGGCGACGTCGACGCGGCCGCGCGCGCCACCACCGCCGCCGAGGCGCTCGGCCGCGGGCCCGAGGCGCTGCGCCATCGACGACGCGCCGTGGAGGCCCTGGTGCGGGTCGGCGACCCGGGGCCGCTGTCGGCGGCGCTGTTGGCCTTGGCGCGCGGCGCGCCGGACGACCCGGCGGTGCACGCTGAGGCGCTCGGGCTCGCGGAGGCTTCCGGGTGCGCCGACATCGTCGACACGCTGATGGCCGAAGCGGCGGAGCGCTCGGCCGGCGCCGAGGCGCGCGCCGAGGCGGTGCGCCGGCGCGCCGCGCACCGCCTGCAGAACCTGCGGGACGCCAACGGTGCCTTCGTCGTGCTGAAGGACGGCGCCGCGGCGGGCGACGCCGCCCTACGCGACGAGGCCTACCGCTTGGCGGTGCGCGAGGGCTTGGTGGAGGAACAGCTCGAGGTCGTCGACGATCCCTTGGCGCGCGCGGGCTTGCTCGCGCTCTTGGGCAAGAGCGCCGACGCGCTCGCGGCGGCCGACGCCGTCGACGAGCCTGCCGCGGCGCTGCTGGCGGCGGAGATCGCGGCCCTCGAGGGCGACGTCGCACGGGAAGCGCAGGCGCTCGAGCGGCTCTTCGCCCTCGGCAGCGCCGACGCCGCAGCGTTGGCGCTGCTGGTGGGGCTCGATCGGCGGCGCGGGCGCCTCGACGAGGCGGCAGCGCGCGCCGTGGATCTGATCGAGCGCTTCGGCGCCAGCCCCGAGCGCGTGGCGCTGCTCGTCGAGATCGCCGGCGGGGGCGCCGCGGCCGCGCGCGTAGCTCCGGCGCTGCGCGGCTTGCTCGAGCGTGGCGCCGTGCCGGCGGCGCTGGTGGAGCGCACCGTCGACGTCTGGGAGGCGGCAGCACACCTCGCCGGCCTCCCCGACGACGTACGCGCGGCCCGCATGCGCCGTTGCCGTGCTCTCGACCGCGACGATGTGTGGTTGCAGTTCCTGGCGGCCGAGCTGCCGAGCGCGCGCGTGGAGGAAGCGGCGACGTGGCTGCGCCCGCTGCTCGGGCGCGGGCGCATCCTGCGGCGGCTGGCCGAGGGCTCCTCCGACGTCGACGCCGCGGGCCTGGCCGCGGCCATCGAGCGGCTCGCGCTCGATGGCGAGGCCGGCCTCGTGGTGGAGGCGCTGAGCGCGCTCGAGGCCGAGGCGCCGCTGCCCTGGGCGCTGCGGCGGGAGCTCGGCGGCGCGCTGGCGGCGCTCGGGCGGCCGGCCGACGCTGCGGCGGTGCTGTTGGCGGGTGCGCGCCCCGCGTCGGTGGTGGCGCGCGCCGAGCTGGCGACGCGCGCCGCGCGCTGGTTCGTCGAGGCCGGCGACGATGCCGCGGCGTGCGAGGCGCTGGTGGCGCTGCCCCTCGGCAACTTCACCGACGACGATCTCGCCCTTGGCCTCGAGATTGCTACGAAAGCTGGCGGCGCGGGCGCCGCGCTGGCGGTGCGGCTCGCCTTGGCGAGCGCCGACGAGCGCATGGTCGACCTGGCGCTGCAGCTCGCGCAGCGGGCGCCGCCGGGGATGGCGCGCGCAGTGGCGTCGTGGCGCTTGCGCACGGTGCCCCACGACCCGCGCGCGTGGCAGCTCGGCGCCCAGGGGAGCGGTCCGGCGCACGAGCACTTCGCCACGGCGCTGGCGCTGCGCGGCTTCGCGCCCTGGCCCACCGACGGCAGCGACGAGGTCGCTCGGGTGCGCCGCCTCGTCGAACGCACCATCAGCGCGCACGCCATGCGCGCGTGGCAGGACGGCACGCGACGCACCACGGCGCTGGCGCGGGCGCGCGGCGGCGGCCCCGAGGAGCGCGCGCGCGCGTGGCGCGAGCTGGCGGCCGCGGCTGCGAATGCCGGCGGAGAGCAAGCGGCCATCACCGCCGCGCGGCTGCTCGCGCGCGCTGGCGTGCCGATGTCGGAGGCGCCCATCGAGGTGCGTCTCGCGGTGGACCCGGTGCTGGCGGCGCCGGCGGCGCGAGCCTCCGCCATCGCCGACGCGCTCTCGACGCCCGCGCTCGCGCAGCAGGACGATCGGCGCCGGAGCTTGGTAAAGGCCTTCGAGCTGCTCGACCATCAGGGCTACGCGGGCGCGCGCCTTCGCCAAGACGTGCACGGCGGACGGACGGGCGTGGTCGGGCACATCGACGCCGCCGATCTGGGCGCGGGCGTCGACGCGGGCGCGCTCGTGCGCTCGCTCGGTCGCCGCCCCACACCCGCGCTGCGCACCACCGCCGCCGCGCTGCTGGCCAGTCAGGGCGACGACGAGCTGGCACGGCTCCTCGACCCGCGCCTGTTCAGCACCGCCCGGCCCGCGCTGAGCGCGGCGGTGCTGCGCTCGGCGGCGGCGCGCGCGTCGACGGCGCGAGAGCGCGCAGGGCTCTTGCGGCAAGTGGCGGCGCTGACTGGGTTCGACGTCGAGCTCGAGCGCGAGATCCAAGAGGCCGCCGAGGCGGCCGGGCTCCCCCTCGTCGTGTGTGAGTGCCTCGGGCGCTTGGCGGGGGCCGCGAGCGATGCGGTGGTCCGTGCCGGCTACTTGCGCGAGCGTGCGTTGGTGCGCGCCGGCTTCGCCGAGCTGGCGCCGCTCGCGTGTCGCGACGCGGCCGCGGCCCATGCCTTGGTGCCCGCCGACGTCGACACGGCGCGGTTGTGGCTGCAGCTCGCCGAGATCGAGAACACCGCGGGAGAGATGGCGGCCGCGCTCGGCGCCGTGGCGCGCACCGAGCCGGAGCCCGCGGCCCGCGCCGCCGCCGCCGCGCGCCGCGTGGCGCTGCTCGCCGACGAGATGGGCGATGCCGAGGCCGCGCTCACGGCCGTCGACGAAGCGCTGGCCAGCCTACCCGACGACGTGGGCCTCTTGCGTGCGCGCGCGGCGGTGCTCGAGCGCCTCGGCGATCGCGCCGCCGCCGCCGCCGCGCTGTGCGCCGCCGCCCGGCGCGGCGACGTCAGCGCGCTCGAGCAGGTCGAGCCGATGGCGCGCTCGCTTGGCTCACCGCTGTTGCTCGACGAGGTGCTCGCCGTGCGGCTCGCGGGAAGCATCGAGGCGCTCAGGCGCCAGGAGCTGACGCTCGAACGCGCCCTCTTGCTTGCAGAGCGCCTGGCGGACAAGCCCGCTGCCATCGCGCTCCTCGAGCGACAGGCCGTGGCCGACGACGCTGACGCAGGCGCACGTCGTCAGCTCGCGCAATGGTACGCGGCCGACCGGCGCTACCTCGACGCAGCGCTCGCGTGGGAGTCGGCCGCCGCCGTCGCCGACCTCCCGCCGACAGAGCGCGGGCCAGCGGCGCGCGAGGCGGCCTGCTTGCTGGCCTCGCTCGGTGACCTCGAGCGCGCCGGTCCACTCGCCGAGGTGGCGCTCGGCTGCGGCGTGGCCGATCACATGGTGCTGGCGGTGGCGGGCGCGTGGCACCGCGCGCACCAACGCTGGGACGTGGTCGACCAGCTGCTCGAACAGGAGGCGGCGCTGGAGCCCGATCCCGCGCGTCAAGCGACCATGTGGCTGGAGCGCGCGCACCTGCGGCGGGAGAAGCTCGACGACGCGGCCGGCGCGCGTCGTGCGCTCCACCGGGTGCTCGACCTCGACGCCTGCAATGCTGGCGCGCTCGCCCTCATGCGGGCCGACGCCGAGCAGGAGGGTGGCTTCGGGGCGCTGCGCACCGCGCTGTTTCGCGCCGCCGAGAGCACCAGCGATGCCCGCGCGCGCCGACGGCTCCTGCTCGAGATCGCCGCGCTCGATCTCGATCGGCTGGGTGACGCGCGTGCCGCCGAGGCAACCCTGGCGCGCGCGCTCGAGATCGACGCCGAGGCCGCCGACGCGCTGGTCCTGAAGGCCCGCTTGCTGGTCAAGCGCGGCGAGGTGCAGGGCGTGGCGGCGCTCATTGAGCGCGCCGAGCGCGCCGGCGCGCGCGAGCTGCCTGGGCTGCTGCAACTGGTGCGCGGCGAGGGGCTCTTGCTATCGGGCGAGCGCGAGGCGGCCATGGTGGCGCTGCGCAAGGCGGCGGATGACCCGGAGACCGCGGACAAGGCCTGGGACCTGCTCGTCGACATGCAAGAGGGCAGCGCGGAGCTGGCCCCCACCTTGGCGCAGGCGCGCACCGCGGCCACCGACGACAAGCGCCGGCTCGCGCTGTTGCGCCGTGAGCTGCGCGCGCGCCGCAAGGCCAGCGACGACGACGCGTCGTTGCCGCTGGCGGAACAGATTCTGGCGCTCGACGCCGGCGACAGCGACGCATTCGCTCACGTGCGCGACGCGCACGCCAAGAAGCGCAAGCCACAGCTCGTGGTGGCGCCCATGGGCGCGTGGGCGCGTGCCGCCCAGGGCGAGGAGCGCGCGCGGCGCCTCGGGCTGCTCGGTGTGTTCGTGCTCGACGAGCTCGGTGACGAAGCGCACGCGCGCGACGTCTTCGAAGAGGCCCTCGACGTCGACGTCAACGAGAGCACGTCGTTGACGCGGCTGGCGGACATCGCTTGGGCCGCCCGTGACGACGAACGCGCGCTCGAGCTCTTGGATCGCGTTCGGCCCGAGCAATGGCAGCGCGAACCGGTGGAGCTGGCATATCGCCGCGCGCGCTGTGCGTTCGCGCTGGGGCGCGACGACACGCGCGAGCGCCTGCGCGCCGTGCTGCGCATCGATGCCAAGCACCAAGATGCGCTCGAGATGATGGTGCGGCTGTCGCTGCAGCGCGGCGACGAGGAGACCGCCGAGTTCGCGCTCGAGGCGCTCACCGCCGCTATCCCCCAGCGCGAGGATCCCGTGCGGCTGGCACAGGCCTGCCTCGAGCTGGCGGCGCTGCGCGGGCGCCAGGGGCGCTTTGGCGACGCGTTGGTCGCCGCCGAGCGCGCGTTCGAGCTCGACCCCACCAACGTGGTGGTGCTCGGCGCCGTGGCGGAGGCGCGCGGCGCCGCTGGACGTGACGTCGAGGCGGCCGAAGCCTGGCGCCGCGCGTCCGCCGCACGCACCGGCGACGCGCGCGCCGACGCGCTCGAGAAGCGGGCGCTGCACCTGGCGCGCGCGGGGCGCGTCGCTGACGCCGTCGATATCCTCATCGATCTCAAGCGCGAGACCGGCACCGCGCGCTACCGCGAGCAGGCGGAGGAGCTGGCCAAGCAGAGCGGCGATCCGGCGCTCTTGCGCCGGCTGCACCTCAGCCCTGCCGCCGTCAGCTTGGCCGAGGGCGCGCCGGTGGCGTCGGTTCCGCCCGAGGTCACGCGCACCGAGTCGATGGTGGGCGACTCCGACCGCGCCATCCAGAGCGGCTTCAACGCGCTGCACCTGCAAGTGCGCGCGAACCTCGAGGAGAACGATCCGAAGACCGCCCTGCGCATCGTGGAGCAGGCGCTGACGGCGGGGGGCGCCGACCCGAAGCTCCTCGGCATGGGGCTCGAGGCGGCCGAGCGCCTGGGCGCGCCGCAGCGCTTGGTGGACCTGATCGAGGCGCGGTTGAAGGCGGCCACCGAGGCCACCGAGGTCAAAGACCTGGCGCGTATCGGCGCTCGGGTGTGCCGCGATCGACTGGCCGATCCCGAGCGCGCCGCGGGTCTGCTCTACCTCGCGCATCAAGCCGACGCCGAGGACCTTGACATTCGCTTCGATCTCACGTCGCTGTACGCGCAGATCCCCCGGCTGGTGGGGCACGCGATCACCGGCGTACTGCAGCTCTTGCGTCGCACGCCCGCCGAGCCGCGTGTCTTCGAGCTCGCGGCCGCCATCGGCGAGAACCAGGGCCAGCGCGAGCGCGCCGCCAACATGCGCGGCGTCGCCCACACGCTCCTGGGCAAGGGCGTGGCCTACGATCCGCGCGCGGCGGTGCTCGATGAGCGGCCGACCCTTCGCCCCTTCGACGACGAGATCATCCGCTCACGCCTCGCCCCCACGGGCTGGGGCGGGCCGCTCCACGAGCTGCTGGTGCTCACGGGGCCGGCGCTGGCCTCGGCCTTCCATTCGGGCGCGCTGCCCCCTGGCACCCGCCCGCTGCACGAGGCCAGCACGCGCGGAGCGTTGGCGATCGATCGCGTGGAGCGCGTCTTGCCGGGGCGGCCCTTCCGCTTGCAGGTGGGCCCCGTCGACAGGCTCACCCTGATCCCGGGCGTGGTGTCGACGGCCATCCTGCCCACCGACGTGCTGCAGCTCGGCGACGCCGCGCTCTTGGCGCTGGTCGGGCGCGCCTACGGGATCGTGCGCCTCGGCGCCGTGGCCGCTGCGGTCATCCCCGAGGGACAAGAGGCCGCGGCGGCGGAGCTATTGCGCGGCGCATTGCTCGGCGGCTCCGCGGACCCGCGCGCGCAGAAGCTGCGCTTGCAGCTGCGCGACGAGGAGCGGCAGGCCGCCGAGCGCCTCGTCGAGCCCGCCCTCAAGGGCGACGTGGCGACGGCGCTGCGCGTGCTCTCGCGTGGCGCCGATCGCTTCGCGCTCATGGTCTCGGGCAACGTCATGGCCACGCTGCACGCGACCTGGCTGCCCACCCTGCTGCGCGAGCCGCCACAGAAGGCCGCTGCGCTCTTGCAGACGAGCCCCAACGCCCTCGAGCTGTGCGCGTTCGCCGCGCGCGACAACACCTGGCTGGTGCGCCGGCAGTACGGCTTGTCGTCGACGTAGGCTCCTGCTAGGCCTCGGTGCGGAGGCCACCATGCGCGAAGTCGTCGTCGTCAGCGCCGCCCGTACCCCCATCGCGTCGTTCCAAGGGGCGCTCGCGTCGCTGCCTGCTCCCAAGCTCGGTTCGCTGGTCATCAGCGAGGCGCTCAAGCGCGCGCAGGTGCCAACGGGCGAGGTCTCCGAGGTGATCATGGGTGAGGTGCTGAGCGCCGGCGTGGGCCAGGCGCCGGCGCGCCAGGCGGCCCTCGGCGCCGGCCTGCCCACCAGCGTGCCGTGCCTCACCGTCAACAAGGTGTGCGGCTCGGGCCTCAAGGCGGTGATGTTGGCGCGCCAGGCCATCGCGCTCGGCGACGCCGACATCGTGGTGGCGGGCGGCATGGAGTCGATGTCGAACGCGCCGTACCTGCTGCCGAGCGCGCG
>JADZDP010000062.1 GCA_020850995.1 Deltaproteobacteria bacterium | reverse complement strand
CCGTGGTGCGCACGAAGCCGAGCGCGTCACGCGTGCGCGTGAGCGACCAGCTCTCGTCGCTGCCGGCCACCCTCGCCCCCACCCACAAGCCGCCGTGGTTCGTGAGCTCCACCGCGATCGACGCGACGCCCTCACGCGCGATGCCCTGCAGCGTGCCGCGCCCCGAGTACGCGAAGCTCAGCTCCTCGCCGCGCAGGGTGCGCAGCGTGCGCGCCCCGCTGAAGTCGTCGGCGAAGCCGCGCTCGAGCTCGCCGATGACCTCGCCCGTGGACCCGCTGACCTCGACCGTCGTCTCCCGCACCACGCGCCCGAGCGCATCGAAGCTGCTGCGCGAGGCCAGGGCTGGTCGCTCGCCCGCAAGGAGCGGGGCGCCGTCGCGCACGCTCACCGGAAGGACACGGCCCAGCACGCGGAGGCGCTCCAGGTGCCACAGCAGACCGCGAGTTCCTCCGAGAGGGGGATCCACCGGGTGCCGGTCTCCGCGCTGCCGGTCCTCGCACGCACGAATACGCAGGCCAAGCGCGGCCCCGGATCGAAGCCGCAACTGCAACTCGAGCAGACCCGCCAGCTCCCTCGCGCTCAGCAGCGCTTCGTCGAGAAGATGCTCGAGACCGTCATCGCCCAGGCGGAGAGGTCCTGACTACCCGCTCCAGATCTTCTTCTCTGGCGAACAGAAGCCGACAACGAAGTCGAGGCCTTCGAGGATCACGTCTTCGATCTGGTCAGTCGCCATCGGGCGGATTTCCTCAAGCACGCGCTGTGCATCAAGGGCTGTGCCCCCCTCGTCACGGAAGCGACGAAGCTCCGTGACGAGGCTGTCAAGACCAGCGCTGGCTGCGTTCAGCATTCGCTGCCTTAGTTCCGTCATGGGACCAGTCCCCAGCCACCTAGCGTCTCCGCCAACGCGGCTTCATACTCGCCAATGGTCATCACTCGAGACGGCTCGACAACACCATGCGTTGGGGAGTCCCGACGGAATCGCAAGCTCGGCCCCAGACAGGACTGGCCGATGCACCACACCGGGTCCTTACCTGAGCCCCCTAGCCCTGGTGGCCGACGGTGTCGGGGCAGGTTTATCGGTGTCTCCGGCGCAACAGACATTCCGCCGGTGCCTGGTCGCACGAGTCCACGCTCAACTGGAATGTCGATCCCGCCGCGAACGCCCAGCATTCTCGCACTTGGACCTATCTCCGGGTGGCCTCGGAGCGCCTTCATCGAACGGAACAACAACAGCTCGTTCGACCCACTCCCGAGGGCGGCCAAGCCCCGAGCAGCAACGGCGGCACCAGCGCCGACGGCCAGCCCTGGCACCAATCGTCCAATGGCGCGCTCAGAGCGGATCGTCTCGTTGAAACCGACCTTGAACCGCTCCACGGCCGCCACGACCCGCGTCTCGGTCGCGCTGTACGCGCCCGACTGGTAGACGTCCTTCGCGAAGCTCGCGGTCGCCTCGAGCTGGTCGAGGGCCTTCTCTCCGGCGTTGAGCATCGCCAACGACTGCCCCACCGGCCCGGCTTGCTCAGCGAGGGCGACCGAGCCCTCCAAGAACCCGAGTAGCGCCTTGCCCGTGCTCTCGGCCGCCGCGGCGACGCCGGCCCAGAACTTCTGCGCTCTTTCCTCGACTTCTGGATCGGGCGGGAGGCGCTCGCCGGCCTTCTTCGCCTCCTCGTACGACGTAGGGCCAAGCGGTGACCCGGCAGCCTTCACCACGTCCTCAACCGCCCCCGCCAGCCCGCCGGCTTCCTGAGGGCCGGCATCCTCGGTTTCGGCGCTCAAACCCCACGGGTCTCTGAGGTTGATGGGGTCACCTGCGGCGTAGGTGCACTCCGACGCGGTTTCGGCACGGAGATCGACGTCGTCACAGACGACGGGGGCGCCGCCGTCGCAGAAGAACGCGAGCTCGATGTCGTCGGGCACGAGGCGCGGCGCGCGCAGGGGATGCGCGCGCTCGAGCTCGGGTGTCGTCGTGTCGAGCACCGTTGTCGAGGCTAGCACCGCCGGCGAGCGCGGGGCCGGCCCTTGGGCCGGTGCGCTCGACGGCGCCTGCGGTGATCGCAAGCCCGCGCGTGAGCGCGGGCCACGAACTCGGAGCAGCCGAGCGTCCGTGCGGCGCGGCGCGAGGCGTGCTGCTTCCGTCGAGGACCGCGGCCGTTCGTTGCACGCCTCGTGACGCGCTCATCCGCTCCCTGCGGCGCCGCCGGGGTGGGTGGGCACCTTCTGCGGTGCGGCCCTCTCTCGACGGGGAGTGGACATAGCGCACGCGCGTTATGTCCAGGTCGACGAGGGCACCCGAAGGCGCGACGCGTGCTGCATGCGTGGAGCGTCGTCGACGTGCGCCGCACGCGGCGTGCCTGAGGGCGCGTCGGATAATGCCGGCATTATCGGATGCGCCGAGGAGACCGACTCCCCGGGCCTCGTGAAGTCCTGCGGGGCCGCCCTCGCGGTGGTGGGCGCGGGGGAGGCGGCGCAGTCCTGCGCAGCCGCGGTCAGTCGTCGAGCTCCGGCGTTCGGTCCATGCGTCCGTGAGCGACGCCGAGGATGTTCACATGGTCGTGCAGCACCTCGTAGACCACGATGTAGGGGGTGGTGGTGACGACGAGCTCGCGGGTCCCAGGCAAGAAGCCGTCGCGTCCCATCCGCGGGTTTCGTTCGAGGTGCTCGACCACGTCGACGATGCGCGCGGCCAGCTTCGCTGCAGCGCGCGGGTTGTTCTCGGCAACGAAGCGGCGAGCCTCGATGAGGTCGGCGCGCGCCTCCTTCGACCACCTCACTCGCACGGTGGCGGCTCGGTCTCGTCCTTCGTGCCCCAGCTCTTCAGCCAGGCAACCATCTCCTCGTTGCCGACGACGCGCCCAGCCGCGATGTCTGCCCGCGCGCGCGCGATCTTCGCCTCGAGCTTCTTGTCGCTGAGCGTGCCCTGGATGAGCTCGCCCGCGAGCTTGTCTACGCTCTTGCCGAGATCCTTCGCGAGCGCCTCGAGCTCTTTGGCGAGCTTGTCGTCGATCGAGATCGTCACCATGATGAGCGAAGCATAGCGTCCCCGTGGCGCGCTGTCGTCGACGAGAGCGCCGCCGTCCCCTCCCCGGATCTGCACGCCCTGGGCTGCTGCGCCGGCCGCGAATGTCAGCCCGGCCGCAAGGCCCTCGCTTCGCTCGGGACGCCGAAGACGGCGTCGGCCAGGCGGGCCATTCGCGCCCGGCGCCT
>JADZDP010000061.1 GCA_020850995.1 Deltaproteobacteria bacterium | reverse complement strand
TTCGCACGGGGTTGTTTGCGGCGTAGGTGGACTCCGACGCGAGGTCCCGGGCCGACGCGGGTGCGGCCAGGAGGAGCGCGGCGAGGAGAGCGGCGAGGAGCTTCACGAGCGCGAGCATACCGCGCGGGGCTCCGCCTTCGGGGCCGACAGCGAGCGTTCACGCATGGACGCGCTCGGAGGTGATCTTCACGCTGCATGGCCCGGCGCCGAGCACGTTCATGACGACGTGCGCCTTGAGCGCGGCCAGCGTGTGGTTGGTGCGGCAGGCCTTGAAGGAGCGCTTGAGCTTGTCGTGCAGGCGGATCACCGTCGAGTCAGCCACCAAGAGCGCCTTGAACGGCATGAGCAGCCCGTGCATGGCGACGTCCTCGCGGCAGACGCCGTCGATGAGCTCTTTGCAGAGCTCGCGCAGCAGCTTGGCGAGGGCCGGCGTGAAGCGGTCGTAGAACGCCGAGGCCACGACATCGGTGCCGGTGGCCTGCTCGAATGCGCGTCGCAGCCCGGCGATGGTGCGACTGCGCCCCGTGCCGAAGCCGAGCACAAGCGCCCAGACGAGCGGCACGATGCCGATTCGGCGCTTGCGCCGGACGGCGCCGGTCTCGGCAGCCAGGTCGATGATGTGCTTGTCCGGGAGGAGGCGCTTGAGTCGCGCGCGTACATCGATAGGGTCGGCGGTGCGGGTCACGGGGTCTCCATCGCGTTGCTGTGTCGCAACACGACGAGATCGGGATCCCTGGCCCGCTTCAACACCCCACGGAACGCTGGCCGGCGCCGACGGGCGCCAACGGCAGCCTCGACGTCAAGCCCTTATCCGAACACCCATGAAGCTCACTTCCTCCTCCACCTCTCGATGATGGTCGACGAGTGCACCACCCAGTCATCCCCGTCTGCAGTCATCGAGTGGCTCACCCTATGCCCGGTTGACGGCATGACGGAGATGAAGCGTAGGCTGCTCCCGTCCCAGGTTACGTCGGTGACCTCGAATGGCTCACCGTCGTTCGCGTCGATGCCCGTCACCGCGAAGCCAGACGTGCTCGCCCGCACCGTCCATTCCGCGGTTGATCCGTCGAGGTCGGTATCGACCCAAGTGCCTACGAGCGGATGCGCGGAGAGCAGAGAACGGACCTTCTTCGTCACGGCTTTGCCGCCTCGTCTTCCTTCTTCAGTTCATCTTTCACCCGAGCATCACGTGCGTCCCGCTCGGCGACCTTCTCTGCCTTTCTTGCCTCCTTCGCCGCCCTCTTTTCGGCTGTGGATTTGCTCGGGGAGTTGTCTGCCTTCTTCTTGCCGGTCTGCGGATCCCGGGCCTTCTTTCGGGCCTTTTCTGCGTTGCTCGAGCCCTCGGGTTTCGCCGCGTGTCGTCGCTCTCCTCGATTCCCGGACATCTGCAAGGTGCTCGCGATCTGCGCCCCGGCGGCCGCCGTCGCTGCGATCGCCGTGACGGCCACACCACTGCTCACGAGCGCACCCTCGCCGGCAGACAGGCCGAGCGCGGGCCCCATCGCACTCCCCAAACCCACGATGCTCTCGGCGCTCGCGATCGCCCCACCGACCGCAAGCTCAGCGGCTGCAGGCGCGGCCGCCATTGCCAAGGGCATCGCGAGGTTGGCGCCGCCGTGCGACTGACCGTGCTCGTCGACAACCACCGTGTCGCTCTCGAACCCGCCCATGATGCCAATCGAGATCCCCACGATCCCCATCACGATGAGCGGAGCGAAGGTCCCATCGCGGTCGATGCGCGCGACCGGGTTGTTTGCGGCGTAGGTGGACTCCGACGCGAGGTCCCGGGCCGACGCGGGTGCGGCCAGGAGGAGCGCGGCGAGGAGGGCGGCGAGGTGCCTCACGCGCGCGAGCATATCGCGGGCTCCGCCTTCGGGGCCGACAGCGAGCGTTCACGCTCGCGGCCTCGAAGGCGCGCACGATGAGCGGAAGCCGCGCGGAGCGCGGGCCCGGAGGCGGCAGAGATCAGCGCACGTGCGGGGAGCGCGAGGGCGGCGCGGCGCGGGCCCTGCCAGCTTCGCCAACCTCCGCGGTGGCGCGCTGCAGGGCGCGTGACGCGCACCGTGCGGGGTCCTGAGCCGCGCTCGGTCTCGGCCGCCGCCCCGGGGCGGGTGGGCGGTCCTGCGGTGCGGAGGCGCCGACGCGAAGGCGGTGCACAGCCGACACGCGAAGCGTGTCCCCGAGCCGCAGGCGAGGGGCCCTGCGGCTGTGCACGCTTCGCGGCGGCGACGGAGCCCGGGCGCGATGTTGCGGGGAGGGGCGGCGGCTAAGAGGAGCCGCTGTCGTCGTCGACACGAGTCGGTCGCGGGAGGCTCGCGGGGTGCGTGCGCGCGTGTACCTCCTTGAGCTTCAGCACGCTCACCTTCGTGTAGATCTGCGTGGTCTCGAGGAGCGCGTGGCCGAGCATCTCCTGGATGAAGCGCACGTCGGCGCCGTGCTCCAGCATCTGCGTCGCCATCGTGTGGCGGAAGAGGTGGCAGGAGCCCTTCTTCACGCCGGCCGCGTCCACGTAGCGCTTGGCCAGCGCCGTCAACGTATTGGGCCCGAGCGCACCGCCCCAGGACGAGAGGAAGAGCGAGCCGTCGTCATCGGCGCGGCCGAGCTCGGCGCGGGCGTCGTCGAGGTAGCGGGAGATCCACTCAAGCGCGCGCGCGCCGATGGGCACCACGCGCGCCTTGCCACCCTTGCCCATGCGCACGGCGACGAGGCCGCGGGCGGCGTCGACGTCGTCGAGCTTGAGCGCGATGAGCTCCGAGCGGCGCAGGCCCGAGGAGTAGAGCACCTCGAGGATGGCGCGGTCCCTGAGCCCGAGCGCGGTCTTGGTATCGGGGACGGCCAAAATCTTCTCCACCTCCTCGACGGTGAGCACATGGCGCGGCAGGCCGCGCTTGAGCTTCGGCAGCTCGAGGTCGCTCGCGGGGTTCGAGGTGAGGTAGCCCTCCTTCACCAGGAAGCGGAAGAAGGCCTTCACCGGCAGAAGCCGCATGATGCGGGACTGCAGCGCGAGCGGGCGATCGTCGTCGTGACGGCGCTTGCTCATCACGTGTGCGCGGTAGCGGAGGAGCACGGCGCGCGTGACGTCTGCGGGGCGCCTGGTGCCGCGCTCGTCGAGCCAGGAGAAGAGCTCTCTGAGGGCGAAGCGGCGGCTCTTGATCGTCGCGGGGCTCATGCCCGTGGCCGCCATGTGCGCGAGGAAGGCCTCGCCGAGCGCGGGGAGCTCGTGGGGGTCGGTGAGATCGCCGAGGGGGCGCGGTGGCCGGCGCACGCCCTTCTTCGGCATCAGGCAGCCTCGGTTGCGACAGGACCAGGCCTCGCACGGGGGAGAACACCGCGTTTCGGTTCAGGATCGTGTTTGTCCTCGACAAGCGGGGGCCGACCGGCCCCCGACCGGGCCCCGACCGGCCCCCGACCGACCCCCGACCGGGTTGCCTGGGACCCCGACCGCACGGAGTCGTACTTGAGCCGATCGACGTCCAGGAGGCCGAGCAGCACCGGCGCGCCGTCCTCGCCCTCGCCGCGCCAGCAGAGCTCGTAGAGCGCGCGCAGGCCCTGGCGGTGCGCGTGCACGAGCTCGAGCTCCCCGAGGCGCGCGAGGTGGATCTTGAGCTGGGTGTCGCCCAGGACGAGCGCGTCGCGCACCTCGCGCCGCGAGAAGCGCACTTCGCCGGCGTCCTTGCCCTCGGCGGTGGCGCGCTCCTCCACCCAGCCCTTGAGCCGCGAGAGCAGCGCGCGGGTCTGGGGCGGCAGCTCGTCGAGCGAGCGGCCGAGCACGGCGTGGGCGAGCTTGTTGGCGAGCGCCACGTCGTCGAGGGTGGCCTCGATGTACTCGACGGGCTGCCCGGAGACGAGCACGCTCTTCGTCGGCCGCTGGTGCTGGTGCAAGAGCGCGATGGCGTCGATGAGCCCGAGGTACTTCGCGTGGTCTCGACGCAGCCGCGTCTTGTCGTCGCGAAACGTGAGCTTGTCGGCGTACGGGTTCACCACCGCGAGCGGCCGCAACAGGCGCTGCGCGCTTCGGTGGAGCTGCACCAGGCCCTCGTGCTTCTTCGCGCCCACGATCCCCTCGAGCGTGTGTCGCCGGCGCTGCGCGTCGTGGATGGCCCTGGTCTGCGCGCGCCCCTCGTCCACCGTGAGCACCAGACAGCGGTTCAGAAGCTCCTCGTCCATGTCCACCGAGGTCGTTGTGAGCATGAGCGCCACCGGCCCCTCCACCTTGTACTCGTGCGTCACGAGCTTGCCGGTCTTTTCGTCCTTGCCCGTCGAGGCGATCGACAGCTCCCCCTCGCTCTGCAAGAGCTTCAGCGCATAGCTCGCGCGCTCGGCACCCGCCTCCTCGACGACGGCCAGCACCTTGTGCTTGAGGTCGGCGCCGGCCATGTAGAAGAGCGCCTGCCCCGTCATCGCCGAGTACTTCTGCATCTCCTCCGCCGGGCACAGTTCGAGGACGGCGTCCATCAGGCTCGACTTCCCCGCCGCCGATGACGACTGCACCACCACGCCGAGCGGCTGCTCGAGCTTCC
>JADZDP010000060.1 GCA_020850995.1 Deltaproteobacteria bacterium | reverse complement strand
TGAGCCGGTGGTGCGAGGGCAAGGAGACGCGCAGGCGCGTGGCCGTAGCCACGTGCCGAGCACGCGACGCCGCCGTCGCACCACCGGCTCGCGCGCAGCAGGCGATGTAACCGAATCAGCTCTCTAGCGGAAGCTCGAGCCGTGCTTGAGCTTGGGCGCACGACCCTCGAGCGCGAACATCAGCGCCGACGCGTCGATGGTGTCGCCCAAGCTCACGGTGCCCCCGCTTCGATCGTGGATGCCGCGCGAGGGCACGAAGTGTATGACGGTGCCGTCGGCGGGGTTCTGCCACCACCAGCGCTCGACGATGAGCTCACGGTCCTTGTCCGACAGAGCGAAGCGCGCCTGCACGGCGTCGGCGAAGCGGTGCAACGCGGCCAGCCCGGTGCCGCGCACCGAGGGCACCACCGGCCACACGTCGTCGGCACTCTTGATCTCGCCCGTGTCGTTGGCCGCCTTGTTGGCCGCGAGCTGACGCGCCTTGACGAGGGCGAGCGTCTGCCGACTCGGATCCTTCGCTCCGGGCGTGCCCTTGGTCGACACCACCAGGTCGCCCTCCAAGCCGTGCAGGTGCACGCGCGGCAGCGCCAGCCCGTCGACGATGGCGAGGGCGCCCTCGAGCATGTGCGCCGGATCCTCGGCGGCCTCGCGCGGCACCTCGCCGGGCACCTTGCCGCCGCCGCGCACGCCGGTGCACATGCCGCCGTCGACCAGCGCGTCGACGAAGGGGGCCACCTCCACGACGTTGAGCGCCAACGAGTCGAGGGCGCCCTTGAGCGCGCCCCACACCGCCGGCTCGTTCTCGAAGGCCTTCGGAACCACGTATTGCGCGTGCACCACCAGCGACGGGTTCGCCTTCTTCATGGTCGCGAGCGCGCGAGCGAGCTCCTTGGCCTCGGCCGCGGCCGCCTCGGCGCTCGGCGCCTGCGTCAGGTAGTGCGCGCCCACGAAGAAGAACAGGTCGCTCTCTTTGGCGAGCTTGGTGAGCGTGGCGTCGTCGACGCCACGGAGGCCGGGGCGCACGTCCTTCGCGAGCGCACCCACGATGACGCGGCTGTTGCCGCCAGGGACCAACGGGCGATCGACGCCGTCGATGCGCACGGTCGACGAGCCGCCGATCGAGAGCGCCTGACCTGCGCCGTACTCGAGGCTCAGGTTGACGCGCGCGGGCGTGTCGTCCGCGAAGGTCGCAGGCGCGTGGCGCGCGCCCTGCTTGTCAACGAGGGTCACGCCGGGCGCGAAGCGGTCGGCGATGGCCTGCGGGATCTCGTCGGCGGAGAAGAAGCGCGCGTCGGTGCCCACGGCGGCCGCGAGGTTGGCCGCGAAGGCGCCGGCGCCGCCCATGGCCTTCTTCGGAGCGAAGCCCGCAGCTGCCAGCGTGTCGTCGAGCCAACGGGAGAGCTCGGGCGAGACGCCGAGCTGCTTCGAGGCGCCGTCGCCGAGCGCGACCTGGCGCACCAACGACGCTACCAGCTCGATGGCGTTGCCTGGGTGCGGCCACGCGATGCCACCGGCGGGGGGGCCCTCATCGATGTGCGCGAGGAGTAGCGCCGTGTCGCCGCATGCCCGCACCAGCGCGCCCAGCGACGCGGTGGTGAGCGGCACCTTGGCGTCGACGACGCGGGTGAAGCCGAACAGGTCGACCTGGTGCGCGGCCTTCAACTGCTCCGCCTGTTGCGAGCGGCACACCGCGCGCTCCATGTCGGCGGCACAGACGCGCGTGTCAGTCGACTGGCCGACCAACAGCTCGGCTGCCTGAATGGCGCCCGCCACGTCGCCAGGCAGCTGCACGCCAAGCTCGGTGGCGTGCTTGAGGAGCTCCCGCGCCGCAGCCGCACCCCACGCGGTCGGCGGCACGTCGCCGACGACCGCCCCCCCGAGCACGTCGACGACGACAGCGGGATGCGCCTCCGTCGTCAGCGGCGCCGTCTCGCGCAGCGCCGTGTGGCCAACCTTGGCTTCGCCCCGGACGGCCCCTTTGTCGACGTGGATCGGGGGGGAGTGTCGAACGAGCCTCACCCCCAAACGCTAGCAGATCAGATGATCTTGATCTCCTTTGGCAGGGCGCTGCCCGTGGTCGACTTGGGGACCAGCAAGTTGAGCACGCCGTCCTTGTAGGTGGCGGCCACCTTACCCTCGTCGACAGCCGTGGGGAGGTTGAAGGAGCGCTGGAAGCGCCCATAGCTGCGCTCCACGCGGTGGTAGCGCTTGTTCTTTTCCTCTTTCTCCATCTTGCGCTCACCCATGAGCGTCAGCACGCCGTCGTGCACGGTGACCTTGATGTCCTCCTTCCTCAGGTCAGGTAGCTCGGCGTGGATCGAGTACGCCTCGGGCGTCTCGGAGATGTCGCAGGCCGGTAGCCACTGCGTCGATGAGAGCTGCTCGTTCCAAAGCGAGCCGAAGCTCGGCGTCTGGAAGTAGCTCTGGAAGCGGCGCTGCATGTCCTCGAGCTCTTTCATGGGGTCCCAGCGAACGATCGACATAGATCCTCCCGTGTGTGTGGTTCAGGTGACGCACGCCGGCCTCCCCGGCGTCCTGCGCGGCGCTTGAGCATCGGCCATGCCAGCGTCAATGCGGCTCGCGCACGCAGCGCTCCGCGCCGGGTCATGGCAGATGACACACGGCTTGTGGGCTGATCGGCACCGTGCGAATGGTCCGTCCGTGGCCACCACCAAGTCCGCACGCGGCAAGCGCAAGCGCAAGAAGCCCACCGCCGACGGCATCCTGCAGGCCGCCGAGCGCGTGTTCGCGGAACAAGGCTACGGCGCCACCTCGCTGCGCGAGCTGATGACGGCTGCCAAGGTCTCGACCACCGCGTTCTACGCGCGCTTCGACTCCAAGGAGGCGGTGCTCGACGAGCTGATCCGCGGTCTGGTGGAGTCGCTCTCGAAGGACGTGCTCGAGGTGGCGGCGCGGGCGCGCGACGTCGAGAGCGGCCTCGGCGTCGGCACCGAGATGCTGGTAGAGCTCTTGGTGCCACACAAGAACCTGGCGCGCCTGTTCTTCACCGAGGCCACCACCAGCCCGGCGTCGAAAGAGGTGGTGCGTTCGCTGCACGTGCAGCTCGCCGCTCTGCTCGACGCCCGCCTGGTGCGCATGCGCGACAAAGGTGCGGTCGCCACCAATGACACCAGCGCGCTTGCCTGGGCCTTGCTCGGCGCCATGGAGCTGCAGCTCATTCGCTGGGCGGTGCTCGGTGACCTCGCCGACAGCGCCCTCGGCGCTGCGCTGAGGAAGACCGCCTTGGCGGTCTTGCCGACCGGCAGCGGCGTCAGGGCCACCGCATGACGCGGGCGCCGCGCGCGCTGGCCCGGTTGGCAGCACCGGTGGCGCTGGCGCTCGCCGTCGCCTGCGCCAGCGCACCCAAGGAGCGGCCGCGCGCGCCGCCGCCCGACCCTGGAGAGCTCTTGTTCCTCGACCTCGAGAGCCGGCTAACGCGCGCCAAGACCGTGCATATCAAGGCCACGCTGTCGTCGACGGGCGCCGTGACAGCCGCGCTCGACGCCGAGCTGTGGCTCAAAGAAGGCAACCGCGCGCGCCTCGACGTCGCGGGGACCTTCGAAGGCAAGCGCCACAGCGCGCGCTTCATCAGCGACGGCACGCGCATGCAGGTGGGCGGTGCCGTCGCGGTCGCGGCCGAGCCGGAGCTGTGTGACGCCGTCGTCTACGGGGCGACGCGCATGGGCGTCTTGCACAACGTCGCGCTGCTCATCGGCGGCGAGGCGCCAGACCACGGCGCCGGCGGTGCGCACGCCTGGGTCAAGGCCGAGCGCGCGCGCTCGCTGTCGCCCGCCACGCGCATCGCCTTCGACATCGTCATCGACACCAAGCCGGTGGGCGACGCCATCCTGCAGCTCGACAAACAAGGCCGAGCGATCGAGCGCATCCAAGACGTGCGCTTCGACGTCGGCGCCATGCACGTGGTGGAGCGCTACACCGTCTTCGAGGTCGACAGCGAGCTCGACGACGCGCTGTTCGAGCTGCCGCCCTCACCCGCGACCCCCTGATCCCGATTGATCGATGAGTCTGTCCGAAAATCGCCGAGAGGCCGCGCCAAAGCGGCGCCTCGGCGATCTTCGGACAGACTCTGCGTTCATCGAGATCGCGGAGGAGCAGGGCGCGCCATCAGTGCTTCTCGTCGCGCCAGGCTTTGGCCAGCGCCTCACGGTCGTCGGGGTGCGCCAGGGTGATCAGCGCCGAGGCGCGCTCGTGCAAGGTGCGGCCGTAGAGGTTGACGGCGCCGTGCTCGGTGACCACCCAATGCACGTGCGCGCGCGTGGTCACCACGCCGGCGCCGTCTTGCAGGCGCGGCACGATGCGCGGGCGTCCACCCTTGGTGCGGCTCGGCAAGGCCAAGATCGGCTTGCCGTCCTCCGACATGGCGGCGCCGCGCAAGAAGTCCATCTGCCCGCCCACGCCCGAGATGACGCGCGTGCCGATGGAGTCGGCGCACACCTGGCCGGTCAGATCGATCTCCACCGCGGAGTTGATGGCCACCACACGGGGGTTGCGCGCGATGACGTTGGGCCGGTTGACGTAGCCGCAATCGAGCAGCACCACCGCTTGATTGTCGTCGACGAAGTCATAGACGGCGCGTGAGCCGAACAAGAACGACGACACGGTCTTGCCAGGATGGACGGCCTTCTGGCTGTTGTCGACGATGCCGCGCTCGATGAGCGGCAACAGGCCATCCGAGAACATCTCCGTATGCACGCCGAGGTGCCGGTGCGCGGCAAGCGCGGCCAACACCGCGTCGGGGATGGCGCCGATGCCCATTTGCAGCGTGCTGCCGTCCTCGATGAGCGCCGCGACGTTCTTGCCGATGGCGCGCTCGAGCTCGTCGAGCACGTGGGGCTCGGGCTCGGGCAAGGGCGCGTCGACCTCGATGCAGCGCGCGATGCGATCCCGGTGCACGAAGCCGTCGCCGTGGGTGCGCGGCATGCGCGGGTTCACCTCGGCCACCACCACCTTAGCGACGTCGACAGCGGCCTTGGCCGTGTCCACGGAGGTGCCGAGCGAGCAGAACCCGTGTGCGTCGGGCGGCGACACCTGGATGAGCGCCACGTCGACGGGGCGCACGCCCGAGCGGAACAGCGAGGGCATCTCCGACAGGAAGCAGGGGAGGTAGTCGACGCGCGCGCCGTCGAGCCGCCCGCGCAGGTTCTCGCCCACGAACAAGCTGGCCACGCGAAAGCTCTTGGCGTAGCGCGCGTCGGCGTAGGCCGCGGGCCCCGCCGTGTGCAGGTGGATGAGCTCGACGTCGGCCAGCGTGTCGGCGCGCGCCACCAGCGCGTCGAGCAGCCGTAGCGGCGTGGCCGCCGCACCGTGGATGAACACGCGCTGGCCGCTTTGCACCAGCGCCACCGCCTCCGCCGCGCTTCCAAGCTTCATCGGGCCAAGCTACGCCGTCTGCCGCACGATGGTCACGGGCACGGCGGCCTCCTTGGCCACCTTCTCGGCGACGCTGCCGAGCACGAGGTGCTCAAGCCCCTTGCGCCCGTGGGTGCCCACCACCACGTGGTTGACGCCGAGCCGCGCGGCCTCCTCCACGATGCCGCGGGCGGGATCGCGCGCCGGCACCACGTCGACATCGATGTCGATCTTGGGGAAGCGCTCGCGTAGCGCGCTGGCCACGCCCTGCAAGCGCATGCGCAGCTCGTCTTGTAGGCGATTGGTCTCCTCGCCCCAGGCCTCCTCGGGGCGAAGCTGCGGCGGCGGGTGCACATGCAGGAGCACCATCTTGCCGCCCAGGCGCTCGATCACGCGCGCGGCCTCCTTGGCAGCGGCGTCGCCGCAGGGGGAGAAGTCGTGGGCCACCAGCCAGGTCTCGGTCGCCATTGCAGCCTCCGGGTTTGCGGGTCTCGCGACCCCAGGGTGGGCAAGCGCAAGATCAATGCCGCAGGACGGCGCGCGAAATGGCCGGCGCCAACGCCGCCTCGGGCGCGTGTCGCGGGCTCGGTGTGCGTTTCCACCCACCTGCCCCGTCGGCGCCGGGTGAAGAAACCCGATGGGGCGCCCGTCGCAGGGTAGCGTTGCATATGCGCTTTCTCGGCTGCCTCCTCCTGGCCTTTGGCATCGGACTCGCCGCCGCCCCCGCTGCAGCCACGAGCGCGCTCGGCGATGCACCCCAGGCGGCGAGCGCGCGTGCTGGCGACCAGGCGATCGCGGCCGCCAAGAAGAAGGCGCCCCCAAAGAAGAAGCGGCGCACGCCCCCGCCCGATCGCCGCAAGGAAGCACCTGCGCAGCGTGTCGATCCGCTCATGGTGTCGGCCGCCGCCGCGGGGGGCGCCGCCGGGGGCGCGTGCGTGGGCGCCGGCACCGTCGTCACCGCGGCCATCATCGGGCTCGGCGTGTTCGGAGCGCCGACGGTGCCGGTGATGATCACCGCGGCCGTCATCGGTATCGGCGTCGCCGTCGCCACGCCCTTCATGGCCGCGCTCGGCGGCGGCGCCGCGGTCTTGCTCGCGGACCCGCGCAGCAAGCCCGAGGAGTGGTCCTCGCTCCTGCAGTGCGCGGCCTCCGGCTACTGCATGGGCCTCTCGCTCATCGGTGGCACGCTGCTCGGCGCCACAGGCTGCGGCCTGCCGGTGTGCGGCGGGGGCCAGACCCCCGACAAGATCCCGGGGCCCGACCGCGCCGCCGAGTGGACGGCGGGATCGGCCATCGCGGGCCTTATCGGCGGCACCGTCCTCGGCGGCCTGCTCGGCTGGGCCATGGCGCCCGACCCGAACGATCCCTTCATCCCCATCGGCCTCGGCGCCGGCGGAGGCGCTGTGCTCGGCGCGGGTGTGGTGGCGGGCGCGGGGGCCGCCATCGCCACCGCCGTGCGGCGCTGACCGCAGCGTTCCGCGCGCTGCTCATCCCCGATCTCGATGAACGCGGTTCATCGAGATCGGGGATGTCCCTCTGGGAGGGTCTGTCGCCAGACCCTCCCGCGCGCCGGCGAAGCCGGACGCGGGGCCCCCACCCAAGACGGCTCCCGCTGGTCGCTGATCATCGATCATTCGGGATCAGAGGCAGACCGCCTCTGGCGGGCAACAGTAGGCCTCACCGCCACCACCGCCAGCGATAGCGGCCGACATGCCGTGCATGCACGTGCCGCCAGCGCAGTCCTCGTCGGTGATGCACGCCACGCAGGTGAAGGTCACCGGATCGCAAACGCCAGTGCTGCAGTGGCTGCTGTCGAGGCATTGCACGCACAGGCCGCCGGGCGCGCACACGAGGGAGTACTGCGCGCACGGGTCGAGCCAATTGGGCTTGCAGCGAAAGTCGTCGTCGCAGATGTCCTGGCCGTTACAAGGATCGTTGTCTTCTCCGCACACCGCGCCCGGACGACAGACGCAGCTGTCGCCGGCCTCGTCGCAGTCGGGCTGCCAGGTGCTGGCGCAGGGCGCGGCGCCGGCGACGCACGCACCGCCAACGCAGGTCTCGGCACCGTTGCAGAAGGTGTTGTCATCGCAATCGGCGTTCAAGAAGCACTCGACGCACCCGTCGGCGGCCTCGTCACAGCCAGCAGGGCACGGCGGACTGCCCGGCTGGCACACGCCGCCGCCGCCACAGACCTCGGTGCCGTTGCAGAACTGGCCGTCGTCGCAGTCGTCGGCGATGGTGCAGCCGATGCATCGGTCGTCATCCTCCTCGCACGTCGTCGTGCCGCAGGGGTTGACGCCAGGCACGCAGTCGCCGGCGACGCAGGTCTCGGCGCCGTTGCAGAACACGCTATCGCGGCAATCGCCGTCGTCGTCGCAGGCGGCGCACAGGTCGTCTGCCTCCACGCAGATGGGACGCCCGCCGCCGCAGGGCCCCGTGCCGGGAGAACAGTCGCCCGCCACGCAGGCCTCGGCGCCGTTGCAGTACGCGCCGTCGTCGCAGTCCCCGTCGAGAACGCAGGTCACACAGCTGTTGGTGTCTTCGACGCAGATGGTGCCGCTCGCACACACCGCGCCGCCCGGCACGCACGAGCCCGCCTGGCACGACGCCACGCCGTTGCAGAACAGGCCGTCATCGCAGTGCACGTCGCTCGAGCACTGCGTGCACGTATCGTTGCCCTCCACGCACACGGGCGTGAGCCCGAAGCACGCGGCGCCCACGGTGATGCAGGCGCCGGTCTCGCACTGCTCCTCGCCGGTGCAGAACAGGCCGTCCGCGCACTCTGCGGCGTCAGTGCAGGTGCCGCAGGCATCGAAGGCCTCGAGGCAGTTGCCCTCGCATGGGGAAGTACCCGCCACGCAGCTGCTGGTGCTGGTGTCGCAGGTCTCGTCGCCGTTGCAGAACAGGCCGTCGTCGCAATCGACGTCACCGGTGCAGGGTGGTTCGCCCTCGCCTTCGCCGATCTGCTCCTCGAGCATGCAGATGGTGCCGTTGCAGCCGTACCCCTCGTCGCAGTCGGAGCCGGTGGCGCACGGGCGACCATAGGGCGCGTCGGGCGGCAAGGTGCAGCTCAGCGCCAACGCCAAGATCGGTGCGACGACGAGCGCCTTCATTCTGCACCCCCCTCCGTGAGACCCCACGTGGCGCCACCAGCGGCGGCCACCATGCCAACGCCTGCGGCGGCGATACCCGACGCGAGGGCGGCCTGCCCCCAACCCACCCAGTCGGCCCGAGCGCTCTGTTGCCGGGCGAAGAGCTCGTCGACACCCTCGGTGGCGCCCCGCTTCTCGGCGTCCGCCAAGGAAGCGCGCGCCGCTTCATGAGAGAACCACGGCTGCATGCCCACCACCGCGAGCACGGCGCCGGCGACGAAGGCCACGCCACCGACGCCGGCGGTGACCCACGGCCACGGCGTGCCGGGTGCTGGTGGCGTCGACGTCGAAGCCTCGGCAGGCGCCACCGGCGACGCGGCGGTGCCCGCCGTGCCGGTGGTGGTCACGGCGGCAGGCGCGTCGGCGGCGGCATCCAACTCCGCCGCTGGACACGCGGCGCCTGGGCCGCTCTTCTCGACGAGCTTGGTGAGCACCGCGATGCGGCTCTTGGCCTCGGCCTTGCGCGCCGCGCTCGTGGTGGTGCCGAGGAGCTGCGTGTAGAGCTGCATGGCGCGCGCGCGGTCGGCGCCGAGCTCCGCAGCCTGCGCCGCGTTGAACACCAGGTCGGGCGAGGGCTCGAGGCGATCGGCCTCGAGGAAGAGGTTGAGCGCCGCGCACCAGCGCTTCTCGCCCACCGCCGCGAAGGCGGCCTCCTCGCGCGCGCGCGCGGTGGCGGCGACATCGTCGCCCGGGGCGGCCGCGAACGCGAGCAGCGCCGCGAGGATCACCCGCCCTCCTTCGTGTGGACGCGCACAAAGCCCGAGGGCTCGGCCGGCGTCACGATCTCGGCGGGCGATCGCTTGGGGTCGAGCGCTGGCTTGGGCTTGGGCTTCGGCTTTGGCTTGGGGGTGACAACGACGACGCTGGCGGGCGGTGCTGGCGCCGGCGACTCCACCTCGAGCGGCGGCGCGACTTCGAGGAGTGCGGACGATGGTGAAGGCGAAGGTGCGGGCGCGGGGTCTACCGCCGGCGCGGCAGCATCGGTCATCGAGCCAGCAGGCGGCGGCGACGGCGCAGGCGGTAGCGGCACAGCGACCACCGCGGGCTCGTCGCGCCACGCGAACAAGAGCGCCGCGCCCAGGCCCATGGCCACCAGCACGATGAGGCCTGCCGCCACGGGCACCACCACCGACCTTGGTCGTCGCCGCGCGTGGGCGGTGGGCCCCGAGGTGCTGACGCCGCCCGAGAGGAGCGTTGGTGCCAAGGCCAGCGTCGCGGTGCCCGGCTCGCCTTTGGCCTGCGCGAGCTCCGTGGGCGCGTCGTGGCTCGCGAGCATCGCGACCTTGAAGCCCGTGGGCAGCGTCTCCTCGACGGTGCGCCGACGGGGCCCGCTCACCGAGGTCTCGTCGCCCATGGCGGTAGCCAAGGCGATCTCGAGCGCGCGCATGGACTGAAAGCGCTTGGCGGGGTCCTTCTCGAGGCACGTGAGCACCGCTGCCTCGAGCGCGTCGGGGATGTCGACCGGGCCCACGGCGCGCTCGGCGATGCGCGGCGCCGGCGTGCTGAGCTGGTGGCGCACCAGGTCCGACAGTGACTCGACGTCGAACAGGGGCGCGCCCGCCAGCATGCGAAAGAGGATGACGCCGAGCGAGTACACGTCGGTGCGCCCGTCGACGTTGTGACCGTTGACCTGCTCGGGCGCCATGAAGGGCAAGGTGCCGAGCAGCGCGCCCTGCTGCGTGAGGCCCCCGCCGGTGGGGTCGTGCGTCATCTTGGCCACGCCGAAGTCGAGCACCTTGGCGATGTCCTCCTCGCCGTCGATGGTGCAGAGCATGACGTTGGCTGGCTTGAGGTCGCGGTGCACGATGCCGAGATCGTGGGCGGCCTGCATGCCCTTGGCGATGTGGCGCGCGATGCGCACGGCGCGCGCCGGCGCCATGCGACCCTGCAGGAGCAGCTTGTCGAGGGGACGCCCGTCGAGGAGCTCCATGACGATGTACAGCTCGCCGCTCTCGGTCTTGCCGTATTGGATGACCTGCGCCACGTGGCGACTGTGGATGCGTGCCGCGGCCTTGGCCTCGAGGGTGAAGCGCGCCGTCTGCTCGGCGACGACGCTGTCATCACCGGCCGGCACCATCATCTTGATGGCCACCTCGCGATCGAGGGTGGTGTCGACGGCGCGGTAGACCACGCCCATGCCCCCCCGGCCGAGGCGCTCCTTGACCAGGTAGGGACCGATCCGCCGGCCCTGCCAATCAGACATGCCGCCTAGGTTAGCAAGAAGCCCGCGCCGCGCCGCGTCGCGGACCTGTCGGTCCCGTCACGCGAGACAGGTGCGGCGCGAGCGCTGCCGGGTGAGACCCTTCCGAAAAGGCCCCGGATGAGCAAGACGCGGTGCCGGGAGACACACCATGTCCGGCATTACCAAGAACTCGCGCCTGCTCGCCTTCATCGAGTCGGCTCAGAAGCTCACCAAGCCCGAGTCGGTCTACATCTGCGATGGTAGCCAGGTGGAGTACGACCGCCTCTGCGACGAGCTGGTCAAGGCCGGCACCTTCATCCGTCTCAACCCGGCCAAGCGGAAGAACAGCTTCCTCGCGCGCTCCGACCCGCGCGACGTGGCCCGCGTGGAGGACCGCACCTTCATCTGCTCGACGGCGAAGAACGACGCCGGTCCCACCAACAACTGGATGGCGCCCGCCGACATGAAGGCGCAGCTCGGCAAGCTCTTCGATGGCTGCATGCGCGGGCGCACCATGTACGTGGTGCCCTTCTCCATGGGTCCCTTGGGCTCGCCCATCGCCCACCTCGGTGTGCAGATCACCGACAGCCCCTACGCCGTCGTCAACATGCGCATCATGACGCGCATGGGCCAGGGCGCCC
Organism: Deltaproteobacteria bacterium; assembly: GCA_020850995.1. Classification (GTDB taxonomy): domain Bacteria; phylum Myxococcota; class UBA727; order UBA727; family VGSZ01; genus JACOUT01. The sequence continues at coordinate 18,102 of JADZDP010000060.1, read as the reverse complement.
TCGACGTGCTCGGCGACCAGGGCGAATTCGTGCCCTGCGTGCACTCCATCGGCAAGCCGCTCGCCCCCGGCGAGAAAGACGTAGCGCAGAAGTGGGGCACCTGGCCCTGCAACCCCGACAAGATCACCATCGCGCACTTCCCCGAGACCCGAGAGATCTGGAGCTTCGGCTCCGGCTACGGCGGCAACGCGCTGCTCGGCAAGAAGTGCTTCGCGCTGCGCATCGCCTCGGTCATGGGGCGCGACGAGGGCTGGCTCGCAGAGCACATGCTGATCCTCGGCTGCCAGAACCCGCAGGGCGAGCGCACCTACGTGGGCGCGGCCTTCCCGTCGGCGTGCGGCAAGACCAACTTCGCCATGCTGGTGCCGCCCAAGGGCTTCGAAGGCTGGAGCATCCACACCGTCGGCGACGACATCGCGTGGATCAAGCCCGGCAAGGACGGGCGCCTGCACGCCATCAACCCCGAGGCGGGCTTCTTCGGCGTGGCGCCAGGCACGGGCCCGGACACCAACCCGAACGCCATGGCCACGCTCAACGAGAACTGCATCTTCACCAACGTCGCCCTTACCGACGACGGCGACGTGTGGTGGGAGGGCATGAGCAAGGAGGCGCCGCGCCACTGCATCGACTGGAAGGGCAACGACTGGACACCGGGCAGCACCGAGAAGGCCGCGCACCCGAACTCGCGCTTCACGGCGCCGGCCTCGCAATGTCCGTCCATCGACCCGAAGTGGGAAGATCCCGCGGGCGTGCCCATCGCCGCCTTCATCTTCGGCGGCCGTATGTCGAAGGACCAGCCGCTCGTGTACCAGGCCTTCAACTGGACCCACGGCGTGTACCTGGCCGCCACCATGGGCTCCGAGGCCACCGCCGCCGCCGTGGGGCAGGCCGCCATGCGCCGCGATCCCTTCGCCATGCTGCCCTTCTGCGGCTACAACATGGCCGACTACTTCAATCACTGGCTCAACATGGGCCGTCGGCTGCCGAACCCGCCGCGCATCTTCCGCGTCAACTGGTTCAGGAAGGGCAAGGACGGCAAGTTTTTGTGGCCGGGCTACGGCGAGAACATGCGCGTCCTCGAGTGGATCCTCGAGCGCGTCAACGGGCAGGGCTACGCCATCGAGAGCCCGCTCGGCTGGATGCCGCGCTACGAGGACATGACCTGGAACGGGCTGTCGTTCGATCACGACAAGTTCAGCGAGGTCATGACGGTGACGCGCGAGAGCGGCAACCTCGAAGCGCACGCCCACGAGGAGCTCTTCGATCGCTTCTTCGACCGGCTGCCCAAGGAGTTCATCTACGAGCGCGAGCTGTTGCGCTCGCGGCTGTGGCGCTCGCCGGAGAGCTGGGGGCCCGGGAGCAGCACCGACCTGACGGGCGGGCTGTAGGGCGCACCACGACGCGCTTGCTCGTCAGTACTCGTACGTGAAGCCGAACCAGGTGCCCGGCGCGGGCGCCGTGTTTGGGTCCTTTTCGCCGGCCTGCGCCTTCAGCCAAGCGAGCGCGAGCTCCCGCGTGGCGAAGGGCCTGCCGCCATTGGCTACCGCCCACTTGCGCAGCGCCTTCTTCTCGGCACCGTGCAGCTTGCGGCGCGCGTCGAGGTTTGTGGTGATGCCGGCGACGGTGGGCATGGCCCAGCATGGCACGCCGCTCCCGCGTGGGAGAACCAACGGCAGCGCTACGCGGCGGTCAGCCCGCGTCCCGCGCGAATTCGCGGCAGGCACTTCTCCACGCGCGCTACGCGCGTCTTCCCTGCTTGGCGCCGCCAAACTGTGGCGTTGCGCGCCCAGGCGGTCGACGAGCGCGCAGCGCCTGGTGCGCCGCAACGTGCCTTCAGCATGCAACGTTCGCGTGCGTCTTCAGCATGCACGTTCAGAAGGTACCATCACCGCAAGAGCTCGCCGAGCACCGCGGCCACCTGGCGCACGGCCGGCTCACGCACGACCTCGAGGTGCTTTGCGGGAATGTCGTAGGCGCGCAGCTTCGATCCGTACGGTCGCCAGCCGAAGTCCCCTCGAAACGACTCCCATGGGGGCTCATCGGATCGATCGCTCGCTCGAAAGAGCAGGATCTCCACGGGGAGAGGCCGGATGCTCGCCTCATAGCGCGTGACCTCGGCGGACGCGCCCGGCCCCCGCACCGCCAGATCGACAAGCTCGCTCGGCGACGTCGTCGAGCGGGCGCCTCGGATGAGCCGGGAGAGGCGCTCTTGGAGCAGAGCGCCCTTCTCGCGCAGGCGCGCCACGACGCGCGCGGGGTCGTGCGGGAGCAGCGCCATGACGTGCTTCGCGCGCTGCACCGGGTCGATGCGGAGCGCGCTCGGCAACGCCGCGTCGAAGAGCGCCACGAAGCGCACCGTCTCGCCCCTGCGCACGAGCTGCGCCGCCGCCTCGAAGGCAACCACGCCGCCAAAGCAGAGGCCGGCGAGGTGGTAGGGACCGTGGGGCTGGCGCTGACGGATGAGCTCGACGTAGCGGCGTGCCACCTCCGGCACCGTGGGGTGGGGATTGCGCCCTGGCAGGTACCTCACCGGGACGTGCATGCCGATGACGGGGTAGTCGACGGGCAGCGTGCGAGCGAGGTCCTGGTAGAGGTTCACGCCGAGCAGACAAAAGAGCGGCGGTGCGCCGGGCGCGCCCGCCCGGAGCCGCACGACAATGGCTTCGCCAGGATCGGCGCGGGTCCCAAGCTGCGCGACAATGCCCGCGACCGTCGGCGACTCGAAGAAGACGCGCAGGGGGAGGTCCACGCCGAGCTCGCGCTGCACGAGGTTGCGGAGGCGAATGACCAAGAGGGACGTGCCACCCTCGGCAAAGAAGTCGGTGTCGACGCCCACCTCGCTGACGCCGAGGACCTCCTGGAAGAGCAGCGCCATGCGGGTCTCGGTGTCGTTGGTGGGGCGCTTGAGCGCGCTCGCGCCGACGGGTTGGGCCGCGGGTGCCGGCAGCGCTTTTCGGTCCACCTTGCCGTTCGTGTTCAAGGGGAAGGACGGCAGGTGCACGTACGCGGCCGGGTGCATGTACACCGGCAGGCGTGACGCGACCGCCTCTTGCAGTGCCTTGCGAGAGGGCTCGGCGCCCGTGGTGTAGGCGACCAGGCGCGCGCCCTCGGAGCCCTCGCTGCGCGCGACCACCACCACGCCCGCGACTCCCGGCACGGCGGCAAGCACGGACTCGATCTCGCCAAGCTCGATGCGAAAGCCACGGATCTTCACCTGATGATCGACGCGACCCGCGCACTCGATCTCACCGTTCGGCAGCAAGCGCCCGAGATCCCCGGTGCGATAGATCCGATCACCAGGCGGGCCGTGCGGGTTGGCGACGAAGCGGTCCGCGGTGAGCTCGGGGCGATCGAGGTAGCCCCGCGCCAGGCCGCGCCCCCCGATGCAGATCTCGCCGAGCACGCCTTGCGGCACGAGCTCCTGGCGCGGGCCCAAAATCCACACGGTGGTGTGATCGATGGGGCGCCCGATGGTGATGCGCTCGTCGTCGGGCTTGAGGCGCTTCACCGTGGACCAGATCGTGGTCTCGGTGGGGCCATAGAGGTTCCATAGCTCGGCGCTGCGCGCGAGCAGCTCCTTGGCGAGCTCGGCGCTCACGGCCTCGCCGCCGCAGAAGGCGCGGAACGAGGGCGACCCGCGCCAGCCCGCCTCCACGAGGGTGCGCCACCCCGCGGGCGTCGCCTGCATGACCGTGACCGGGTTCGTCTCGAGCAGCTGCTTGAGCAGCCGCGGGTCCATGACGGTGGCGCGATCCGCGATGTGCACGGTGGCGCCGACCCAGAGCGGCAGCATGAGCTCGAGCCCGGCGATGTCGAAGGTCGTGGTGGTCACTGCCAGCAGGCGATCCGCTTCGGTCAAGCCGGGCTCGCGCTCCATGGAGCGCAAGAAGTTCGCGAACGCGCCGCGCGGCACCTCGACACCCTTGGGCCGCCCCGTCGAGCCCGAGGTGAACAGGACGTACGCGACGTCGTGCGGATCATGGGACGCGGCGCGCGCGTCGGCTGGCGGCGCGTCGGGCAGCGCGTCGATCAGGGCGCGCTCGGTGTCGAGCTCGAGGACGGTGACGCCCGCAAGGAGACCGAGCCCGGGTCGGAGCGCGCGCTCGGTGACGAGCACGCGCGGGGCCGCGTCTTCGAGCACGAGGCGGACCCGGGCCTCGGGATGCGAGGGATCCAGGGGCACGTACGCGGCGCCCACCTCGAGCGTCGCCAGCATGGCCGAGAGCTCGCCGGCACCGCGCGAGAGGTAGAGCCCGACGCGCTCGCCCCGGCGCACGCCGAGCTCCCTGAGGCGGTACGCGAGCCGATGCACGCGCGCCGCGAACTGTGCGTAGGTGAAGGTACCGTCGGGCGCGACCACCGCCACGTGCGTCGGGCGACGCGCGGCCTGGCGCAGCACCTGGTCGAACAGATCGGGCGGCGCGCCGGCGGGCTCCGGTCCCTGCGCGAGGGCAAGCAATCGCTCGCGCTCGGCCGGTCCTACCAGCGGGACCGCGTCGAGCGGCATCTGCAGGTCCGTCGTCATCGCGTCGAGCACGTGCAGCAGGTGCTCCTGGGCGCATGCGATGAGCGGCGCGTCGAAGGTCGCCGCGTGGAAGTCGAGCCCGAGGCTGATGCCCTGCGTGCCTCCGAAGTCGTGGATCTGGACGCCGAACGTGGCCCTGAGGTCGCCCTCCACACCGCTGGTGACGACGGTGGGGGCCGGCGACAAGCGCACCTCGCTCTCGAGCCCATCGAAGGACGCCGGCTGGTACACCAAGTAGTTCAGCGTGACGTAGTCGAGGCCGCGATCGCTCACGCAGTACTGGCCGTGCCGCAACGACTGGAACACCTCGTCCCGCACCTTGTCGGCGAGGGTGGCGAAGGTCTCGCCATCGTCGATCTCCACGGCGAGGAAGGTCTGCTCCATGATCAGACCGCAGGTCTCGAGGAAGCGCTGCCCACGGTTGGCGACCGGTGTACCGATGGAGAGCTCACGGTTCCCGGTGACGCGATACATATAGGCGAACAGCGACGTCGCCAGCGTCACCAGGAGCGAGATGGAATCGCCCAGGAGCTGCATGGGCTCGCCTGCCGCCAAGCGCCGGAGCGCCGCCGAGCGGGTCTCGCCGATGTTGCTCCACACGCGCGTGACGGCCACGCTGCGGCTCGTCCTGGTCCGACCGTAGTAGCGAAGCTGCGGGATGCCATCCCCGAGCTTGTCGGCCCAATAGCTGGCATCGCGCTCGGCCCGCTTCGACCGTCCGTAGTCGGCCTCTGCCGCAACGTAGTCGAGGTACGACGGGCGCACCGGCGCTTCCCTTCCCGAGTAGCGATCGGCCAGGTGACGCACCAGGTGGCCCACGGAGACGCCGTCACAGATGATGTGGTGCTGGCACAGGTACAGCACGTGGCGCTCAGCGCCCAGGCGCACGAGCGCCGCGTCGAAGAGCTTCTTCGCGAACACGAAGGGGCGCGCGATGCGCTCGGCGATCCACTCGTGCACGCGCTGTGGGTCCGGCGAGAGGTCCGCGTGCTCGAGCTGTGCGCGCAGGTCGTCGCGCACGCGCTGGCGCGGTTCGCCGTCGACCACCTCGAGCACGAGCCGGAGCTGGTCGATGTCGCTGACGGTGCGCTCCACGGCTGCCTCGAGCCGCGGCACATCGAGCGGGCCCCGCAGCTCGACCAGGAGCCCGATGTTGTGGAAGGCCACCCCTGGGAAGAGCTGCTCATCGAGCCAGAACAGGGTCTGGCGGCGCGTGAGCGGCGCGCTCTTCGCGCCAGATGCCGCAGCGCCGATCGATGCGGGCGTGCCGGCGACGGCAGAAGAGCCCTGGTCGCGCGTGGGGTCGCGGTGCGCGTGGCGAAGATGCTCGACCGGCGACGATGCCATCTGCCTCTCTCGGTGCGAGCCGATGACCGCGAGCGCGCGGTGCCAGGGCCGCAGCGCAGCCTAGCGCGCTTCGCTTGGCAGATGGGTGGGTGCGTGGTGTCGCACAAGGTGCACCCGCGAGCGCATGCCCACTGGGCGTTCACGTCGCCGGTGTGAAACGCGCGCCCAACCCGTGGCTGCGGCGCCGAGCGCAGGGCCAACGCCAAAGCGCCACGCCTCGCGCTACATTGTGCACGATGGTCAAGCGTGCCGAGCGGAACTCACCGAAGCCGATGCGCCGCCACAAGAGCGAGCCCGCCGTTGCCCCGCCCACCGAGGGAGCGCGAGGGACCGCCGGCGCAACCAAGCGCGCGCACGAGCCCCCGCAAGCCGGCGACCGCTATCAGCGCAGCCGCGTCACGTCCGAGCGGCCCTCGGGCGCCACCCGAGCGCGCGGGGGGCCGTCGGCGATCGTGGCCGTGCGCCAGCGCGAGCTCACGCCCGCCTCCGGGCGCAAGGCGCTGGTGCTCAACTCGGGCTCGAGCTCCATCAAGTTCCAGGTGCGCCAAGAGGGCGGCAAGGCGCTCATTGCCGGCAAGGTCGAACGCATCGGTGAAGGCGAGGGCAAGCTGACCCTCAAGGTGGGCGGCAAGAGCTTCGAGCTCACGCGTCCGATCGCGAACCACGAGGAGGGGCTGCGCCTCGTCGTCGACGCGCTCACGGATCCGAAGCGTGGCGCTATGAAGCTCGAAGACATTTCGGCGGTGGGTCATCGCGTGGTGCACGGCGGACCGCGCTTCAAGGAGCCCGTGCGGATCGATGCCGACGTCGAGAGCGCCATCGCCGAGTACGCCAAGCTCGCCCCCTTGCACAACCCGCCGGCGTTGGCGGGCATCAGCGCCGTGCACAAGGTGCTCGGCGAGCTCCCGCAGATCGCGGTGTTCGACACCGCGTTTCACGCCACGCTGCCCGAGGAGGCGTCGTCGTACGCCTTGCCCAAGGAGTGGCGCGATGACGGCGTGCGCCGCTACGGCTTCCACGGCATCTCGGTGGAGAATGCGACCTCACGCGCCGCCACCCTGCTCGGGCGCCCGGTCGAGCAGACCAACCTCATCGTCTGCCACCTCGGCAACGGCGCCAGCATCACCGCTGTCGAGCACGGCAAGTCGCGCGACACCAGCATGGGCATGACCCCGCTGGCCGGCATCACCATGGGCACCCGCCCCGGCGACGTCGACGTGGGCGTGGTGTTCCACCTGCTCAAGCAGGGCCTCACCATCGAGCAGATCGAGAGAGACCTGAACACCCGCTCGGGCTTGCTCGGGCTCTCCGACGGCCTGTCGAACGACGTACGCGAGCTGCTTGCCGCCGAGGCCAAGGGCGACGCACACGCCAAGCTCGCGCTCGAGAAGTACACCGAGGACATCACCGAGCAGATCGGCGCCTTCCTCGCCAAGCTGCGCGGCGACGTGCATGCCATCGTCTTCACCGGCGGCGTGGGCGAGAACTCGGGCGTCATCCGCGAGCGCATCGTCGCGCACCTGAACGCCTTCGGGTACTCGCTCGACCAGAAGAAGAACGGCGGTGAGGGATCTCTCGGTGTCGACGATGCGAACATCTCGCCGGCGCGCGCGACCAAGAAGGTGCTGGTCATCCGCGCCGACGAGGAGGGCGCCATCGGTGAGGCCGCATTCCGCCTCACGAGCGCGGAGGCCGGCGCGCCGCCTCGATGATCACGGTGGCGGCCACGGGCATCAGCGGCCGCAGCAGCAAGCGCAGTCCGGGTAGGTTGGCCGCGAGCTGCACGAGCGCGAGGCCGAGCGACTCCCACGGCGCGCGCTCCACGATGGCCGCGGGCCGGTGCATCACGCCCATGCAGCGCGCTACCGCGCGCGCCCACAGGCGCAGCGGCCCGTACAGCGCCGGGTGCCGCGCGCTGCCCGCCTCGACCCAGCGCAGCGGCGACCACGAGGGCGCGATCGCGTCGCGCCAAGCGATGCCGGAGCGACCCACGGCGAGCACCGCCAGCCAGTAGAGCGAGCTGACGAGCACGAGCGCGTTCGGCAGTTGCGCCAGCGCCCATTGGGCCAGGACCGCGGCGAAGCGCAGCACACCGTCGTCGTGGCGGGCGAGCCAGCGCGTGGGACCAACCACGATGACGCCGAGGAGCAGGAGCGGCGGCGCGGCCGAGGCGACCAACACCAGGGCGGCCTGCACGCGCCGCTGGAAGGACTCGAACACCCAATGCGCATCGAAGCTGAGGCGCGGGCGCTCGATCACCTCATCGGGCTCGACGCCCACCACGCGCGCCAAGCGCATGGCGAGCTCGTCGTGAAATTGGCGCGACAGGGCGATGACGCACCACTGCGTCACCACCAGCGTGGCGTAGAGCGAGAGCGCGAAGCGCGCGACGCGGCGCCAGCTCCAGGCGAGCCGGTGCAGGTCGCCCTGGTACGCGAGCCAGCACAGGGCCGCGGCGACGACGATGAGCAACTGCACGCCAAGCACCACCAGGTAGCGTCGCCGCAGCGGCCGATCACGCCAAAGCGCACGCGCCACGGCTCGCACGAGCGATCCGCCCCACGCGACGCGCGCAAGGCGGCTCGCGTCCGCGGGGCACGTGAGGCTCGCGCCGCGCAGCACGGCGAGCGCGTGCGCAGGGCCGTTGGGTGGGGCGCCGCCGCTCACGCTCACCCCGCGAGCAGCGTCGGTTGGTAGTCGGCGGGCGCCGCGAAGCCGAGCAGGTTCATCACCGTGGCCGCGACGTTCGCCAGCCCCGGCACCGCGAGATCCGCGCGCAGGGTCGTGGAGGCGGCGAGCCCCGGCCCGGTGATGCAGAAGGGCACCGGCGCCAGGGTGTGCGAGGTGCGCGGCAGTACCCTGCCCTGCGCGTCTTTCAGCGGCGCGCCATGCTTGTCGCGCAGGGCCATGTCGTCAGCGTTGCCGTGATCGGCAGTGACGATCGCGATACCACCGCTGACTTCGATGGCTCGCAGCAGCCGCGCCAGCGCGGCGTCGACAGCTTCGCACCCCTTGATGGTGGCGGCGAGCTCACCGGTGTGCCCCACCATGTCGCCGTTGGCGAAATTGACGCGCACGAGGTCGAAGCGACCGCTGGCGATGGCCTCGCAGGTGGCGCTCGCGATCTCGTCGGCCTTCATGGCGGGCTTGGCCTCGAAGGGCGGCGCGTTGGACGGGATCTCGAGGTAGGTCTCGAGCGCGTCGTCGAAGCGGCCGCTGCGGTTGCCGTTCCAGAAGTAGGTGACGTGCCCGTACTTCTGCGTCTCGCTGCACGCGAAGGTGCGCACCCCCATGGCCGCCAGGTACTCGCCGCTGGTGCGCTCGAGCTGCGGCGGCGCCACCAGGGAGAGCTTCGGCACGTGCAGATCGCCGTCGTACTCCATCATGCCCGCGTACACGACCCTGGGGCGCCGCCCGCGGTCGAACTTGTCGAAGGCGTCGTCTTCGAAGGCACGCGAGATCTCGAGCGCGCGATCGCCGCGGAAATTGGCAAACAAAACGGCGTCGCCGTCGTTGATGACGCCCACCGGCGAGCCGCCTTCCTCAACGACAAAAGCGGGCAGCTGCTGGTCGGAGATGCCCGGCGTCTCTGCGCGAAACGCGGCGGCCGCCGCCGAGGCCGAGGGGAAGCGCCGCGCATCGCCGTGCACGTGCGCGCGGTAGCCACGCTCGACGATGCGCCAGTCGCTCTCGTAGCGGTCCATGGTGACGAGCATGCGGCCGCCGCCCGACGCGATCCTGGCGTCGACCCCGCGAGCGCCGAGCGCGCCGAGCCGGCCCTCGAGCTCGGACAGGTACGTCGTGAAGCTGCCGTCGGGCACGTCGCGCCCGTCGGCGAGCACGTGCAAACGAATGCGCTTGGCGCCGCGCGCCGCCGCGCCCTCCACCACGCCCACGATCTGGTCGAGGCGCGAGTGCACGCCACCATCCGAGAGCAGGCCGATGACGTGGAAGGTGCCGCCCGCCGTGAACGCCTCGCGTAAGGCCTGAAAGCCCGTGCCTTGGAAGATGGTGCCGTCGGCGAGGGCGCCGTCGACGAGCCCTGCCCCCTGGGCCACGATGCGCCCGCTCCCGAGCGCGTTGTGGCCCACCTCGGAGTTACCCATGTCGTCGTCGGAGGGCAGGCCCACCGCCGTGCCGTGCGCCTTCAAGCGCAGGGAGCGCGCACGATCCGCGAGCAGCGCACGCAGCGTGGGCATGTTCGCCTGCGCCACTGCGTCGTAGGCGTCGCCACAGCCGAGGCCCACGCCGTCCATGATGACCACCAGCACCGGACCACGGGGCCGCGTCAGACGAGGGTGCTTCTCGAGGGCGAGCTTGGCCATGGACGCTCCTGATCCCGGGTTTGACCTGGGACCCCTTGGTACCTACCTTGCCCAGAGGAGGTTTGCATGAGCGAGGTGCCTTTCACCCTCACGATCGAGGGTATGCACTGTGGCAACTGCGTGCGCCGGGTCAAGACCGCGCTCGAGGCGGTGGACGGCGTCACCGTCGGCGCGGTCGAGGTGGGGCGCGCGACGGGCTCGCTCGACCCCGAGGAGACGACGACGCAGGCGCTCGCTGACGCGGTGACGCGCGTGGGCTTCAAGGCCGCGGTCGAGGACACAGGCCCGTAGCGATGCCGGGCGACCCGCCCCCGCTCGAGTCGGTCACGCTGCCCGTGGGTGGCATGACCTGCGCCGCATGCGTCGCGCACGTCGAGGGCGCGCTCAAGGGTAGCCCCGGCGTCGCCGAGGCCACCGTGAGCTTGATGACGCGCAGCGCGTCGGTGACGTTCGCGCGCGCCCTCACCACGCCCGAGGCGTTGGTCGAGGCCGTACGCAGGTCGGGTTACACCGCCGATCTGCCACGCCGCGACCTGCTCGCCGCCCAGCGCGCCGATGACGACGCGCACGCGCGCGAAGCGCGCTCACTCCTGGCGCGCGCGCTCGTGCTGGTGCTCGGCATGGGTGTGGCGATGTTCGCGTCGATGCCGCTCATGACCGCGCACGCCGCGCACGCACAAGCGGACCCGCTGATGGCCGCGTTCGCGCGGGCCCTCGACCCACCCACGAGGGCCGCGCTGCCGTGGCTCTATCGGCTCGACGCGCGCGTCCTCGGCGTCGCGCTGCTGATCGGGAGCGCGGCGCTGATCGCGGTCTGCGCGCGCAGCGTGTTCGTGCGCGCGTGGTCTGCTGCGCGCCACCGCAGCACCGACATGAACACGCTGGTGGCGCTGGGCGCGCTGGCGGGCCTGGGCATGTCGGCGTTCTCGGTGCTCTTCCCTGCGCTCCTCGTCGACAACGGCGCCGCGCCCGATGTGTACTTCGAAGGTGTGCTCGGCATCCTCGGCTTCGTGCTGCTTGGCCAAGGGCTCGAGGCGCGCGCGCGCAAGCAGACCACGCGCGCGCTGGCGTCGCTGGCCGCGCTCGAGGCCACCCGGGCGCGCATCGAGACCGACCAAGGAGAGCGCGACCTGCCCATCGACGATGTGCGCCGCGACGACCTGCTGGTGATCCGGCCAGGTGAGCGCATCCCCGCCGACGCGGTCGTGGAAGAGGGCCAGAGCAGCGTCGACGAGGCCATGCTCACGGGCGAGAGCGCGCCGGTGCAGAAGGAGAAGGGCGCGCGCCTGGTGGGGGGCACCGTCAACGGCGCCGGTGTGCTGAAGGCGCGCGTCAGCGCGCTCGGTGACGACAGCGTGATCGCCAAGATGGTGCGGCTGATGCGCGACGCGCAGGCGCGGCGCGCGCCCATCCAGCACCTCGCCGATCGCGTCAGCGCCGTGTTCGTGCCCTCGGTGATCGGGCTGTCTGCGCTCACCTTCCTCCTGTGGATCGGGCTCGGCGACGGCGGCGTGCCAGGCGCGGTGCAGGCGCTGCACGCGTCGGTGGCCGTGCTGGTGGTCGCATGCCCTTGCGCCATGGGGCTCGCCGTGCCCACCGCAGTCATGGTGGCAACCGGTGTTGCGGCCAAGCGTGGCGTGGTGCTCCGCGGCGGCGACGCGCTGCAACGCGGCGCCGGCATCGACACCGTCGTGTTCGACAAGACCGGTACGCTCACGGTTGGGCGCCCGGTGCTGAGCGCCGTCGTTTGCGCCGCGCAGGGCGCCGACCAGCGCGTTGAGGCTGACGCCGCGCTCACGCTTGCCGCAGCCGTGGAGAAGTCGAGCGAACACCCGTTGGCGCGCGCGCTCGTCGACGCGGCGAACGCGCGCGGACTCAAGGTGCCGCGCGCCAAGGAGGTGCGCGCACTGCCGGGCGCCGGCGTCGAGGGCGTGGTCGAGAAGCGGTCGGTGCGCGTGCTGAGCATGCGCGCCGCCGCCGAGGCCGGCTCCCTTCCCGAGCGCCTGCGCGACGCCGCCGCCACGCACGAGGCCACAGGTGCCACCTGTGTGGTGCTGCTCGACGACGGCACCGCGCGTGCGCTGTTCGCACTCGCCGACGCGCTGCGCGAGAGCGCTGCGCCGGCAGTGCGAGCGTTGGCGGCCGCCGGTGTGCACGCGGTGATGCTGACCGGCGATCGGCGCGCGGTGGCAGAGCACATTGCCGAGCGCGCCGGCATCACCGCCGTGCACGCAGAGACGCTGCCCGCCGGCAAGGTCGAGGTGGTGCGCGCGCTCAAGGCGAACGGCAAGAAGGTGGCCATGGTGGGCGATGGCGTCAACGACGCTGCTGCGCTGGCCGCCGCCGACCTCGGCATCGCGCTCGCCACCGGCACCGACGTGGCACGCGAGGCCAGCGACGTCACGCTCATGCGCCCCGATCTTGGCGCCATCCCCGAGGTGCTGGCGCTCGCGCGCGCAGCGCTCTCGACCATGAAGCGCAACCTGGCCTGGGCCGCGGGCTACAACGTGCTCGCCATCCCGGTGGCCATGGGCGCCCTGGTCCCGCTCATGGGCGTGCCCATGAGCCCAGTGATCGCGAGCCTGGCGATGGCGTGCTCGTCGGTGAGCGTGGTGCTCTCAAGCCTGTGGCTGGCGCGCGCGCGCCTGCGCTGATGCGCCGGGCTCAGGGCGGCAGCGAGCACCAGCTCGGCGCGAACGAGGGCATGCCGGCGTTGCGCCATGGTGAGGCGCCCCCCGCAACGCCCATGGGGTGGTCGAGCATGAACTCCCACAAGAACGAGAAGCGCGTCTGGCCCGGCGGCGGATCGATGGGCGGCACTGCATGCCCAGCGTCGTGGACGCACTCGACGACGAAGTGAGCGTCAGCGCGCAGGGCGTCGCGGTAGGCGACGCTCGCGTCGCGGAACGAGAGGCCGAGCCAGTCGCTGTCGCCGCCCCACAGCACGATGGCGGGGAACTTGTTCGGCTGCGGCGCGTACTCCATCTGCCAACCCGCGCCGCCGAAGCCGAGCGAGCCCAAGCCGCCGGACAGGCTCTCGACGGCGGCGAGGTGGTTGGCGCGCGCAGTGGTCGATAGGTAGCTGACCCAGAGGGCGCCCGCGCTCACGCCGATGCCGTAGACACGATCGCGGTCGACGGAGAACTGTTCGTTCACGCAAGCGAGCAGATCGTCGAAGAACACCAGCTCGCTCTCGGTGCCCCAGGTCTCCGCGAAGGGCCAGTCGAACTGGTAGGCCTTGCTGCCGTTGGCGTTCAAGCGCTTGTCGGGCAGCACGATGATGAAGGGGTACTCCTCGATGGCGCTCTCGAGCTCGCCCTGGTCGACGAAGGAGCTCGAGCTGGCGTTGAGCCAGTGCCAGGCGAACATGAGCGCGTAACGCTGGGTGCCGTCGTAGCTCGCCGGCACGAGCAGGCGAAACGAGCGCACCTGATCGCCGGTGGCGAAGCCGGTCACCACCGAGCTGGCCGACGTAGCACCCCCCACCAGCGTCGGGCACGTGCCATGCGAATAGGTCGGCAGGGCCGGCGGAATGCGCCCTGCGTGGTCGCCTTCCCCCTCGCCCTCGCCGCCCTGCTCGCCCTCACCTTCGCCGCCCTCGCCCTCACCTTCGCCGCCCTCGCCTTCACCTGCCTCGCCCTCTCCCTCGCCTGCTTCGCCTTCGCCTTCCTCGCCCTCGGCGCTCGGGTCCCCCTCACCCTCGCCTTCGCCCTGCGGCCCCGCGCTGGTGGTACAGGCGGAGGCGGCGCAGGCCAGGACGACAAGGAACATGCGCGCGATGCTCATGTTGCGAGTTTTCGCACGCTGGTGCGCGCGTGTGTATGGCAGGTGTCATCGGTCGATCACCGGAATGAGCGCTCGGACTCGCCGGCACGACGCGCCGCGTGACGCGCCTACTCGAGCCGCGCGCCGGCCGCGATCCACGCGCCCAGCTCGGCGCGCTCGTGATCGCTCATCTGCGTCTTGTTCACGAAGGGCATGGTGCTGGTCTTGACCGCGCGCTCGAGGATGCGCGGCGCCATCGCCTGGATCTGCGCCGCCGTGTCGAACATGACGTTGGCGGGCGCGACCTTGAACACGTCGTCGGTGGGAGCGGACGCGTGGCATGAGGCGCAGCGCTTGACGATGATCTCCTGCGCGCGCGCGAAGCCCACGGGACCGCCCACCTCGGCGCGCGGCGTCTCCACGCGCGTGAGCGCCAGCAAGCCACCGAGGCCAAGCACGCCCGACACCGCCGCGGGCAAGAGCCAGCGCGCGCGCGGCAGCTCGACGCCCGCGCCCAGGTAGCGCGCGTTCATGAAGTGCCGCACACCGGCGCCGCCGAACATCACCACGCACAGGATCAGCCAGTTGAGCTTGTGCCCGTACGCGCTCGGGAAGTGGTTCGACAGCATGATGAACAAGAGCGGGAAGGTCAGGTAGTTGTTGTGCACGCTGCGCTGTTTGGCGCGGATCGACAGCGTCGGGTCTTGCTCGCGCCCGGCCGTGGTGGCGTCGACCAGCTCGCGCTGCGAGGGCACGATGACCATCCACACGTTGCCGGTCATGACGGTACCGATGATGACGCCGATCTCGATGTACGCCGCGCGCCCGCTGAAGAGCTGCGCGAAGCCCCAGGCGGCGCCACACAAGAGCGCCACGGAGAGCGCGGCCGCCACCTGCGGAGCGCGCGCGCCCAGCGTGCGCCACGCGAGGTCGTAGGCGAGCCACGCCACCACCAACGCGCCCACCGAGATGGCGATGGCAACCGTTGGTGTGAGGGCGCGGACGCTCGGGTCCACGAGAAACGCCGCGCCGTTCAGATAGTAGACCACCACCATGAGCGAGACGCCGGTGGCCCAGGTGGTGAAGTTCTGCCACTTGAACCAGTGCAGCGTGGCCGGCATCTCACCGGGCTCGAGCAGCTTCTTCTCGACGTCGTAAAAGGCGCCCGAGTGCACCATGAAGATCTTGCCCTGCGACAAGCGCGGCTGTGACGCCGCCTTCTCGAGGTTGCGGTCGAGCCAGTTGAACAGCATCGAGTTGCCGATCCACATGATGCCGGCGATCAGATGCGCCCAGCGAAACACGACGTCGAGCAGCTCGGTGGTTCCCAAAGCGGCGGCAGTATAGCGCCAAGCTCGGGCTGGGTTGCACCCCGCGGTGCTGCGCGCGCGACACCGCTCAGCCGGGCGAGGGGTCCGCTGCCGGGTCCATGACCGGCGGCGGCGCGTCGACGGGAAGAGGTGTGGCGCTGGGTGTGGCGCTGGGTGTGGCGCTGGGTGTGGCGCTTGGTGTGGCGCTGGGCGCGGCTGGGGCCTTGGCCGCGGCCTTGATGCGCGTCGTCAAGTCGGCGTTGAAGGTGCGCGTGGCCTTGCGGTAGTCGCCGGCCGCCAACGCCGACGAGAGCGGCTCCACCGTGAGCGCGTACAACACGCCTACTGGCAGGGCGAGCATGGTGCCGGCGAGCGCGCCGGCGAGCGCGCCGTTCAGCATCGCGCTCGCGTCGCTCGGGGTAAAGCCATCGGCGGTCGCCGCGAGCGCAGAAGCAGCGCCGGCCGCGGCCGAGATGCCGACCGTGCCGGCCCAGACCAGGCTCACGGTGGTGGTGGCGTGCGTGAAACGATCGAACGCGACGAGCCCGCTATCGGCGATCTCTGCAGCTGGGGCCGAGGTCGCGAGGTACTCCTCGGCGTTCTCCGAGTACGCGGGCGTGGCGACCTGCGCGACGCGCTCGCCGATCTCCGCGCTCACCTCGGTGGCGTCGACGCCCGGCCGGCGGAACATGCCGTCTTGCAGCGAAAGCTCGAACTTGCGTTGCAGCCTGGCTTGCTCTTCGACCGAGCCATCGTTGGCGAGATCGATCTCGCTCGGGCCGCGCCCGATGGAGAGGGTGCCGCACCCCGCGAGGTGCGTGACGAGGAGCACGACGATGAAGGATGAGCTCGAGCGCATGGCGAGAGTGACCTCCGGGGCGCGTCTAGCGCGGACGTGCTGGTCGTCACCAGTGCGAACAACGCCGACAACAGCGTGGACGTGGGCGCGGTCGCCGGGATTCAGCTCGGCGCGCGGGGGGGCGATCTGCGCAGCTGCGCGCTCGGTCGCACCCAAGGAGATCTAGTGGCGCAACACCTCGGCCAGCGCCCGCATGCCGAGGATGGCGCCCCCAGCCATGATCCCGCCGAGCAACGCGCCGGCCACACCCGCGGTGGCCACGTCGGCGCCCGCCAGGTACAGGCCGGGCACCGGTGTCTTCGGCCGCAGCGGCGAACGGTAGCGCGCGGGGCCGTGGTCGATGCCGTAGAGCTCACCGCGCGCGAAGCCGCCGAAGTGCGCGGCCGACAACGGCGTCGACAGCTCGGCGACGTCGATCTTGCCCCGCAGCTGTGGGCGCTGCGCGAACAGCGCCGCCAACAGGCGCTCGGTGACGTGGCGCTTGTGCGCATCGTAGTCGGCGCCGCGGTGACGCCAGCGCGTGCCCTGCCAGCGCTCGGTCCACTCCCAGCGCGCCATGGTGACGAGGTCGACGGTGCAACGGCCGGGATGGCGTGTTTGGAAGTCGGGGTCCTTGGCCGAGGGGAAGGACGCGTACACCACGGGGAAAGGTGCCTCGGGATCGCGCTCGAAGCGCGCCACGTTTTCGTCATGCTTGTGGTCCGGATAGATCCACAGGTTGGTGCCCGTGAGGCCGAGATCCTCATCGCTGTGCTTGCACCCCAGGTAGAGTGCGTACCAGCTCACCGACGGCGTCGCTTCCGCGAGGGCATCGTGCCACCGGCGCGGCACCTGCTCGGGCTCGAGCAGGCGGCCGAAGGTGTTGTGCACCCCGGCGTCGCTGACGACGAGGGGCGCGCGCAGGTCGTCGCCCGAGGACAGGCGCACGCCCACCGCGCGCCCCCGTTCCACCACGATGCGCTCGACCTCGGCGTTCACCGCAAGATGTCCGCCCTGCTCCTCGATGACGGGCGCGAACGAGCGCGCGATGCACGACGCGCCGCCCACCGGGTAGAAGGCACCGCTCAGGTAGTGCGCCACCAGCGCGGCATGCATGGCGAAGCTCGAGCGCGACGGCGGGAGGCCGTAGTCTCCGTACTGCCCGGTCAAGACCGCGATCAGCTCGTCGTCGTTGGTGAGCTCGCGCAGCACATCGAGCGTGGTGCGCGAGGCCAACGCCGGCAGCCCGCGCAGCGCCACGCCGCGCGCCACCAGCTCCATGCCGCGGGGCAGCGCGCGCGACGCGAAGTGCATCGAGCTCATGCGCGCCGTGCTGCGCACCAGCTCCACGTAGCGCGCGATGGCGTCGGTCTCGCGCGGGAAGTACGCGGCGAGCCGATCGGCGAACTGACGTCGTCCAGCCACCAGGTCGTAGCTGCGCTCGCCGAGCACCACGCGATCATAGACCTCGGGCAGCGGCGCCCAGCGAACGCTGCCGTCGCTCACGCGATCCAAGATCCCGCGCACGGCGCCGCCCTTGCCCACCTGACCCACGTAGTGGACGCCGACGTCCCAGTCGTAACCCGCGCGCTCGAACGAGTGGGTGTAGCCACCGATCCGGTAGTGCCGCTCGAGGACCAGCACGCGCTTCTTGCCCCAGCGCGCGAGCATCGAGGCGGCCGCGAGCCCGCCGATGCCGGAGCCGATGACGATGGCGTCGAAGGCACCGGCGGGCCGGCGCTGCTTCCAGGGGTGGCCGAGCTGCATGGTGGCTCCGCGTGCACGTGCTTCGCGCGCACCATGCCCGAGGCGAGACCGTGGAGGCAACGGAGCTCGCATGAACCCCATGCCAATGCGCGAACGTGTAAGGGCCCGCGAACGGACAAGTCGATCGGTGATCGCGAGCGAGGCGCGTCGATGGCAAGGAGCCCCGCAGGGCCGTGGCCGTCGCCACGGACCGAGGACGCGACGCCGCCAGCGACGATGGATCGC
>JADZDP010000059.1 GCA_020850995.1 Deltaproteobacteria bacterium | reverse complement strand
TCCATCGTCGCTGGCGGCGTCGCGTCCTCGGTCCGTGGCGACGGCCACGGCCCTGCGGGGCTCCTTGCCATCGACGCGCCTCGCTCGCGATCACCGATCGACTTGTCCATTCGAGGGCCCTAACCGCGGTTCCAGCATTCGTTGATTCGTTCCTCGCTCGGTCCTTGCCCCGATGGCTGCGTCGCGTGCTCGGCACGTGCCGACGGGCACGCGCCTCCGCTGCTCCTTGCCCTCGTGGCAAGCCCCTTCGCGATCCTCCGATCATCGAATGCTGGAACCGCGGTAACGTGGGCTCATGGTGCGCTGGGAACGAAGGCTCTGTTTCGCCCTGCTCTTCGTCGTCACCGGGTGCCCCCCGGAGCCCACCGAGAGCTTCCTGCCGGCCGCCTTCCCCCAAGGCTTCGCCTGGGGCACCGCCATCGCCCAGTGGCAGGCCGAGGGCGACCAGGGCGAGGCCGGCCCCATCGACTCCAACTGGTCGCGCTGGGCGGCGATGCAGAAGGTCAAGGGCGAGCAGCAGAACCCGCGCGGCAACGGCTTTCACACCGAGTACCAGGCCGACATCGACCGCGCCGCGGCGCTCGGCGTCACCCACTTCCGCCTCTCGCTCGATTGGGCGCGGGTGGAGCCGCGACCGGGTGAGTACGACGACGCCGAGCTCACACACTTCGAAGCCGTGCTCGACGCCATCCGCGCCGCCGGCATGGAGCCCGTGCTCACCCTGTACCACTGGACGGTGCCTCCCTGGGTGCAAAACCCCGACGGCGACGCCGCCGAGGGCTTCGTCGACCGCATCGCCACCAAGGACGCCGCGGTGGTGGACGACTTCGAGGGCTTCGTGCGTGAGGTCATCCCGCGCGTCAAGGATCGCGTCGACACCTACACGGTGCTCAACGAGCCGCTCACCATGGTGGTGGTGGGCTACATCGACGGGCGCTTCCCGCCGGGGGCCGTGCTCGCCATCGAGCGCGCCACCGACTTCGGCATCAACCTGATGCGCATGCATGCGCGCGCCTACGGCGTCATCAAGGAGCTCGACGACGTCGACGCCGACGGCGACGGCGCCGCGTCGCTGGTGGGGCTGACCATGACGGCCAACGATGTGTACCCGGAGAACCCCGAGAGCGCGCAGCAACAGCTCGCCGCCGAGAGCATGAACTACGTGTACAACGACTGGGTGCTGCAGACCCTGACGCGCGGCGTGCTCGACGTCGACCTCGACGGCGACGTGGAGCCCGCCTCGCTCACCGACCCGCCCGAAGGCGACTATCCGGAGCTGGCCAACACCCTCGAGTTCATCGGCGTGCAGTACTACGGCCCGGTCAAGGTCAAGGAGTCGGCGCTGCTCAACAACGTGGCGCCGCTCTTCGGCATGCCGCTCACCGACGTGGCGCTCTACACCAGCGAGGACGATCAGGCGCTGCCGCACAACGCCATGGGCCGCGAGATCTCGGGCGCGGGCTTCGCCGACACCCTCGATCGCTACGGGCGCTGGGGCCTGCCCCTCGTCGTCACCGAGAACGGCACCACCACCAACCTGCGCCCCGCCTTCGGCGAGCACGACCCGCCGCCCATCCCGGCCCCCGTGTTCGACGAGAGCCAGGCTGCCATGTACCTCACCGTGCACCTGTGGGAGCTGGCGCGCGCCATCGCCCGCGGCGTCGACGTGCGCGGCTATTACCACTGGACCTTGGCCGACAACTTCGAGTGGGTCGAGGGCTCGCTGCAGCGCTTTGGGGCCTATCGGGTCGACGTCGACGACGACGCCTTGCCGCGCACGCTGACCACCATGGGCCAGGCCTACCAGGAGATCATCGCCGCCGGCGCCGTCACCGAAGAGCTGTGGGGCCGCTACGTGCTGCCGCGCTTCCCCACCGATGGCACTGCGGCCGGCGTGGGCGCCACGACGAGCGGGCCCCAGGTAGGAGCGCTCCCTACTCCCTGAGCGACGCCCCATGCGCCGATCGTCTCAAGGCGCCGAGGTGCATGACCGATAGCTAGACTGGGGAGCAAAGCGTCGCACCCGTGTCTCTCACCCTGCCCGCCACGCTCGCCGTTGCCAGTTGCGCCGTGAACCTGGTGTTCGCCGCCCTCTCGGCTGGCATCGGCTGGGGCGGCGGCTGGCGCGCCATGCGCTGGTTCGCGCTCGTGTGCTTGAGCGCCGCGGCCTTCAACGCCTGCGGCATGGTGGTGTCGCTCGACGTCGAGCCAGACCTGGTGCGGCTCGCGTCGCGTCTGAGCCTGGCGGTGGCCGGCGTGCACGGCTGCGCCTGGGCGCTGTTCGTGAGCGCCGAGCGCGGCTGCCCCTTGCGTGGTCGGCACCGCCTGATCCTCCCCGTGGTGCTGACGGCCTCCGCCATCTCGCAGGTGCCGGGCGCAGCGGTCTCGAGCGAGATGCACTGGCACGAGGTGCCGTGGCTCGGCGTGCGCTACGCCGACGCCCTACCCACCACGCTCGGCATGGTCATCTACGCCGTCCTCGTGATGACGCTGCTCTTCCCCCTGGTGCACTACCTGCGCGAGTGGCGGCGCGGCACGAAGCTCGCTCCGCCGTTCGCGCTCGGGCTGATCGCGCTCATCGCCACCGGCGTCAACGACTCCCTGGTTGGCGCCGGTGTCATCGCGATGCCGTACCTCCTCGACGTGGGCTTCGTTGCCATGGTGGTGGCTGCCGGTGGCGCCGTGGTGCACCACTTCGTCACCTCCTCGCGCGAGCTCGACGCCATCAAAGGGAAGCTCGAGCACATCGTCGCCGAGCGCTCCGAACAGCTCGCGCAGACGCAGACCGCGCTGGCCCAGTCGGAGAAGCTCGCCGCCGTGGGCAACCTCGCCGCCGGCGTGGCGCACGAGATCAACAACCCCACGGCGGCCGTGCTAGCCAACCTCGCCTACCTGCTCGAGCCGCTCTCGCAGGGAGAGCCGCTGCCCCACGACGCGCGCCAGTGCCTCGAGGAGTCCTTCGCCTCCACCAAGCGCATCGGCCGCATCGTGCGCCAGCTCCTCGACGCGGGGCGCGTGGCGGGCGGTCAGCATGGGCGCATCGCGCCGCTGCCCTTGGCGCGCGTGATCAAGGCGGCGCTGGCAAACACGCGCGTGCAGCAGCAGCACGTCGACATCCACGTCGCCGTCGACGAAGCGCGCTGGGTGCGCGGCGACGAGGGCCTGCTGACCCAGGTGCTGACGAACCTGTTGGCCAACGCCGCACAAGCGATCGCCGAGGCGCGCCCTCGCGGTCGCATCGACATCGTCGCGCACGTCGAGGGTGAGCGCGTGATGCTGTCCGTGAAGGATGACGGCCCGGGCGTACCCGAGGCAGCGAAGAGCCGGCTCTTCGAGCCCTTCTTCACCACCAAGGCGCAGGGACGCGGCACCGGGCTCGGGCTGGCGGTCTCGCTCGGGCTCATGCGTGCGCAAGGCGGTGACTTGCGGCTGCACAGCAGCTCCGCCGACGGCTGCACCTTCGTCATCGAGCTGCCGGCGTGCGACGCCCCGAAGGAAGAGAGCGGGGCCTCGCGCGTGGCTCCGTCGCCGCGGGCTGCCATGCGCTTGTTGCTGGTCGACGACGATCCCATCGTGCTCGACGCGCTCCGACGCTCCTTGGGTGCGTGGTTCCACGTGCGTGCTGTCGACAACGTCACCGGCGCGCTCGAGCTCTTGCGCGAGCCCGCGGCCTTCGACCTGGCGCTGTGCGACGTCATCATGCCCGACGGCGGCGCCGAGCGCTTGGTGGCGACCCTCGTCGAGCACGGCTCGCCCTTCGCGGCCAAGACCTTGTTCATGACCGCCGGCGCCGTCACGCCGGCTGCGCGCAGCTTCGTCGAGGCCAACCGCAACCGCGTGCTGCAGAAGCCCATCGAGCCCACGCAGCTCTTGGCGCTCGCGACCAACCTGGCGCGCGCCGAGGCCCTCGCGCCGACGTGAGGTTCAACGCTGCGCGATCGCCGAGAGGCGCGGATCCTTCGGACCCTCCACGGCCTGCACTGCCACGCCGTGGGTCGCCAGGTACTCGAGGCCGTTCTCGCCCGCGTAGCCGCCGCCCACCACGATGACGCGCGTGAGCCCCGCGTGGTGGATCAGCTTGGCGCACATCAAGCACGGCTCGCCCGTGACCACGAGCCAGGCGCCCTTGGTGGCCACGCCCGAGGCGGCGCAGTTGCAGATGACATTCATCTCGGCGTGATGGCAGCCGATCTCCATGCGCGTGCCCGACGGGATGTGCAGCGTGTCGCGCAGACAGCTCTCGCCGCCACACAGCTCGCCGCCGCCGCGGGGGCCGCCGTTGTAGCCGTCCATCAGCACCACGTTGCGCTCGGGGTCGAGCAAGAGCGCACCAAACTTGCGTCGAGGGCAGTTGGACGCGTTGGCCAGCACCAGGCACTGCTCGATGCGGATGCGGATGTGCTTCTCCTTCACGGCGCCTCCGTCGACGCGTATGGCACGCCGGCGAGACGCCGCGAAGCCACCAGGGTCGCGTCAACGAGCCAGCGCGACGCCGTTGAAGGTGACGGGGACGCGCGGCTCATCGCCGCCGAGGCCCTCGAGCTTGCTCAGGTCCGAGGGCAAGGTCACGCCTCGCACCTTCCAGGTGAAGGCCCCGGTGCGGCCGAGTCGGATCTTGATGGGCTCGTCCGCCACGTCGGCCAGCACCACGCGGATGGTGAAGGTGCCAACGCCGTCGTAGCCCACGCGCGCGCGATCGCGCGCGCGCTCCACCCGCGCGCGCACGGCCGCGTCGACCGGGAGCTCCGGCAGCTTGGCCACCATCTCGGGCTGGACCAGGCTGTCGACGGTGGCGTTGATCAGGGCGGCGCCGAGCACACGCGCGCCCGCGCTCGACGGGTCATCATTCGCGCCGAGCGAGGCCATGGCCTGCTGCTTGAGGTCCTCGCGCAGCGCGGGGAAGTCGATGACCTCCTCGAGGCGCTTCGCGTTGCCCGAGGCCAGCGCGCGCCCGAGCTTGTCGGCGCTGCGGTAGGGAGCAGCGACGAAGATCGCACCAGCCACCAGCACCGCCAACGCGAGCACGCTGACGAGCCACGTGCGACCGCCGCTCGGTGCGCCGCGCGCCGTCACGGGCTGCCACTCGTTGGCGTGGGTCCCAACGGCGCGCGCCTCGCGAGTGATCGGGCGAGGCGGCGTGAGGTTTGGCGTGTGCTTCGGCGTGTGCATGGTTCCCTCCAAGCGCTTGCGAGCGCGTGGCAGGAACTGTCGCAGCACACCCCTTACAAGGGGTCGCGCCGATCGTAGCTACGTGTCAGGCGTCGTCGGCGTCGATGTCGGCGCTGGCCGAGAACACCTCGTCGACGTCGTTGCCGCAGATGGTGCCGGAGTAGGTGGCGTCCACCTGCGCGTGGAATTCCTCGCCTGGCGCCTCGTAGGCCGCGGCGTCGAGCGTGCCCACCACGTCGATCTCGCAGCTGCCGTTGGTCTCGCCCGTGGACGTCACCAGACCCTGGTAGGTGGTGCGCACCGTGAGCAAGCCGCCGCTGTCGGTGGCGTCGGCCACCACGGTGGCGTCGTAGTCGAGCTGGCCGTCGAGCGTGTTGTCGTCGGGCTGACACTCGTCGTAGCGGATCTGGTAGCCAAAGACCGCCGCCAGGTGCCCGGCGGTCTCGTCGTCGAGGTCGAACAGGGCCTCGAGCTCCGCCTCGCCACCGTTCTCGCAGTCGACCTCGAAGCTGAACGAGGCCGACAGTGCCTGCTCATGGCCGCCACCGTCGCCGAGCGTGCGGGTGACGCTGCGCCACACCTTGCCGCTGTCGGCCGGGTTGACGCCGCAGGCGGCGAGGGTGCTGAGCGCGATCACGGTCAAGGCCAGGGCGCGAAGGGGAGTCATGGTGCGTTCCTCCACCGCTCGCATAGGACCGATTTCGTCGTCGGTGGCTCGGTCGTTTGTCCGATGTGACACGAGTGTCGCGAAGCCGGCGCCGCGCACGCTCGTGCGCGGCGCCGGTTCCGCGTCTGCACGCGATCTCAGCTGCCCGCGCAGCTCACGTCGCACATGTCGTCGGCGCCGTCGCCGGCGCTCCAGCAGGCGGCGGCACCGCCCGACTCGGCCATCTCACCCTCGCCGGTCTCCCGGTCCCAGTGGGCGGCCAGCGAGTCGGCGCCGTCGGTGATGGCGAGCTCCACGGTGCTGCCGTCGATGTCGACGGCGGCGGAGACCTCGCCCTCGTTGCGCGCGATCTGCAGCTGGTCGTCCTCCGTATGCCAGGCGGAGGCGATGGTGCCGTCGGCGCTCTCGAGCGAGATGGCCCCCTCGGAGCCGTCGGACTTGTACGCGCCCGAGATGAGCGCGTCGTCTTCACCCTCCACGGTGCCGGTGATGGCGATCTCCTCACCGCCGTCGACGAGCCGCACCTCCAAAGTGCGCCCACCCTCTTCGACGGTGTAGATGCTGATGCCGGCCTGCGCGTTGGGGGAGGCATCGTAGAGCGCGTGCAACAACGCGAGGTCACCCTGCACGCTGGCGTTGAGCTCGTCGATGCGGGCCTCGAGCGCCACGATGGCGTCGTTGCCGTCTTCGCACGCGGCTTGGCTGGCGGTGTTCGAGCGACCATCCGAGGGCTTCGGCAAGAACAGCGCCTCCATCGGCGGCAGGGGCGCGGCATCGCCCTCGGGCAGGAAGTCGCCGAGCTCGCAGGCGGCGAAGGTGGTGGAGCCGAGCAGAACGGTGATCAATGCGACGCGCTTCGTCATGGAACCTCCTTGGTTCGTACGCAGGATTGGGGCCACCACGAGGGATCCGTGGCGCGCCGGCATGATGCACGGCACAGCGTGCGCGGCGCCACCCTGCGCCCCAGGCGGGCCGCAACCCTGGCGTGCGCCGCATCGCGGCAGCAGCTCATCCCGAACGATCGATGATCAGCGACCAGCGGGAGCCGTCTTGGGTGGGGCCCCCGCGTCCGGCTGCGCCGGCGTGCGCTGCACGGCCGCCCTTGGCGAGCGAGCGAAGCTCGCGGCCTCGGCGGCTGCGGGGGAGGGTCTGGCGACAGACCCTCCCAGAGCGACATCCCCGATCTCGATGAACCGTGTTCATCGAGATCGGGGATCAGAACTGGAAGTACTCGCGCTCGTCGACCTCGAGCATGTACACGCTCTCCGCCGCCAGCAGGAAGGCATCAGACAGCGGCGCCGCAAGCTCACCGAGCGCCTTGCCCGCGCCGCCAGCCTTGAGCGCTGCGTATTGCCCGCGCGCGCCCTTGCCCACGAAGCGGGCCGCCGCTTGGTTGAGATCGGTGGGCGCGCTGCCGTCGGGCGCGCGGATGCTCACCGACTGGATGCGCATGTCCTTGTCGATGGCGAAGGCCGCCTCGTGCTTGCCGCCGCGGAAGCCGGGGATGGGCAGGAACACGGCGTAGCCGACCTTGGTGTCCTTCTTGAGCTTGTCGCGCTTCTTGTTCTCCTTGGGCCCCACGAAGGACAGGCCGCTGGCGCCGGTCTTGAAGAGCCCGAACACGGTCCGGCTCTCGTCGATGGCCGACGAGGGGATCTTGGCTTGATCCTTGAGCCTCCCCACGGCGTGCTCGTCGAGCGTGGTGGGCATCACCAGCACCGAGTCAGCGCCGCCCAGCAGGTCCTTGAGGTCGGTGTTCTTGGCTCGCAGCGCCGCCAGCGCGTCCCAGCGATCGAGCACGTTCTCGCTGTCGATCTGCGGGAAGCCGCCGTCGCCCCGCACCATCTTCTCGATGATGACGTCGTCGGGGAACTGGTTGAGCCAGGCGCCGTCGACCTTGGCGTCGAAGCCGGCGACGCCCAAGAGCTTGTCGCCATTCTTGGCGTCGCCGATGAGCGGTCGGTTGTTGGCGAACGCGGCGGCCGACAGGAAAAAGAGCGTGATGATGGTCAAGCTACGCATGGTGGGCTCCCTCACTCACCGAGCACGCGGCGACCGGCACGCGCGGCGTCGGTGCTGGCGGCGTTGTTCTTCTCTTCATCGTCGAAGTCGGGCGGCGGCCAGACGCCGACGTGCAAGGGGATGTTGAGCGCGATCGACTTACCCTTCACCTCGCCCTCGATCCCCACCTGGAGCTGGCCGTTCTTCGGCACCGTGACGTGGAAGCCGTAGCGTCCCGGTGCACCGAGCGGGTGCAGCACGTAGCGCTGCGCCGGCCCGCCCTTGCCGCTCGGCTGGCTCACCACGGCGACGAGCTCGAGCCCCTTGAGCGGGAGCAAGTTGCCGTACTTCGGGTCGGTGGTCTCGAGCTTCTGCTCCACCGCGACGCGCACCTCGATCACCTCGCCGGCTTTGACCTCGCCGGGCGCCACGGCGAACGACAGCGCGATGTCGCCGCTGGCGCGCGTGAACTGGCGGATCTTGCGCGCGCTCGCGAGGCGTTGATCGCGGTTCTCGAGCTTCTTCTTTGCCTCGGCCGCCTTCTTCTCCTCGCGCAGGCGCTTCTCGTCCTCTTCCTTCTTCTTCTTGGCGGCCTCGCTGGCGGCTTCGGCGGCGGCCTCCGCGGCCTTGCGCGCCTCGTCGTCCTTCTTGCGCTTCTCGACCTCGGCGGCCGAGTCCTCGAGCACGTCCTTGGTGCCGCCCTTCTTGACGGACGCCGCGTCGGGCTTGGCCTTGTCGTCGGGCTTCTTCTTGTCGTCAGGCTTGGCCTTGTCGTCAGGCTTGGCCTTGTCGTCGGGCTTGGCCTTGTCGTCAGGCTTGGCCTTGTCGTCGGGCTTCTGCTCCTCGCCCTTCTTCTTGTCGTCCTTCTTCTTCTTGTCGTCCTTCTTGGCGTCGGGCGGCGGCGGTCCCGCGTCGGCGGGCGGGGCCTCGTCGTCATCGCCACCGATGATGTTGCGTTGCGCACCGGCGGTGGTGACGAGGCCGAACAACAGCAGGGAGATCACCAGGGAGGAGAGCGCGGTCAGCGAGCGCATCGAGGGCTCCTAGGGGCAAGCAGAAGTGGCGCGCGCGCGTTCCATCTCGAGCCGGAGCTCGAAGCCGTCGAGCGAGCGCGCGAGGAAGTAGGGCCGGCCGTTGACGAGGAAGGACGGCGTCGAGTCGAAGCCGAAGGCCATCGCCTCGGCGCGGCTGGCCTCGACGCGTCGCGCGAGCTCTGGGTCGTCCAGGTCACGCTTGAAGCGCGCGCCGTCGAGCCCGAGCGCCGTGGCATGGCCCAGCAAGAGCTCCTCGGAGAGCAGGTCTTGCGTGGAGAACACGGCGTCGTGCATCTGCCAGAACTTTCCCTGCCGTCCCGCGGCCTCTACCGCGACGGCGGCGCGCCGCGCCATGGCGTGGAACTGCAGCGGGAAGTGCTTGTACACGATGCGCACCTCGGGGTGGCGCTTGATGAGCTCGTTGAGCACCGGCCCGGCGGCGCGGCAGTGCGTGCACTCGAAATCCGCGTACTCGACGATGGTGATCGGCGCGCCATTCGCTCCCTTGGCGCCGTAGCCGCGCAGATCTGGCGCGCGCGGCGGCGCGGGGAAGCCGTTGGTCAGCTCGCGCGTCACCGCCTCGTGCACGAGCTTCGGGTCCACGCCCTCGGCGAGCAGGTCGACGATCCACGCGCCGAGCAGCCTGGCCGGCTTGCACTTGTCGTTCTGTAGGCAGGCGCCGAACGACGTGGGACAGCCACAGGGGCACACCTCTTCGTTGGCCATGGCCGCGAAGGCCTGCTTGCCCGCGTCGTCGAGCTTGCCGAGCTCAACGGCGGGGAAGCTCGCGAGGAGCGGCGGGGTGGTGGGCGCCGCGGGTGCGTTCGGCGGGGCCGCCAGCGCGGCGCCAGCGACCAGGGCCGACACCGCGGCGAGGACTGCTCGGTAGACGACGTCCATGCCGGGCCCTTAGCACGCCGTCGCCGCGCCGCCATCCGGAGCGATCGCGCCAGCTTGAGCCACCGACGGGCGACCGCTTGCCAGCCCAGGGCGTATTCCCTAGTGTCGATCGGGGTTTGGGCCCGCCTACCAGCGCGGCCCGGTCGGGGTGCGCGTGGCGAAGAGCGAGTTCGGGGACGACTACGAGAAGACGACGGTCCTCTCCGGCAAGGACCTCGAGATCTTCACGCCCGGCAAGCAGGCCGGCGCTCGCTCGGCGTACCTCATCGTCATCAACGGCCGCTCCGTGGGCAAGATGTTCAAGCTCACGGGCGAGCGCGTGGTCGTGGGGCGGCAGGCCTCGAACGAGATCATGATCGACGACGAGGGCGTGTCACGGCGACACGCACACGTCGAGCGCGCCGCTGCGGGCCTGGTGCTGGTCGACGGCGAGCGCATGCCCGATGGCCAGATCAAGATGTCGACCAACGGCGTGTTCGTGAACGGCAACCGGGTGCAGCGCCACCTGCTGGCCGACGGCGACAAGGTGCAGCTCGGGAGCTCCACCATCCTCAAGTTCTCGTTCCAAGACGAGATCGAGGAGAAGTTCCAGGCCGACCAGTACAAGAAGGCCACCATCGACGACCTGACGCAGGCGTTCAACAAGAAGTACTTCGCCGATCAGCTCAAGACCGACTTCGCCTTCTACTCGCGCCACGGCAGCCCCCTGTCGTTGGTGCTGTTCGACATCGACTTCTTCAAGAAGCTCAACGACGGCTTCGGTCACCCCGCCGGCGACTACGTGCTCAAGACGCTCGCGCAGCTGGTGCAGAAGGCCCTGCGCACCGAGGACATCTTCGCGCGCTACGGCGGCGAGGAGTTCGGCATCGTGCTACGCGACACCGACGGCGAGCGCGCCTTCCTCATCTGCGAGCGCGTGCGCCGCGGCATCGAGAACTTCCAGTTCGTCTACGACGGCAAACGCCTGCCGGTGACCATCTCCATGGGCATCGCCACCCTCGAGGGACAGAACTACCCCACGCCCAAGTCGCTCGTGAAGGCAGCGGACGAGTTCCTGTACCAGGCGAAGCACAAGGGCAGGAACCGCACCGAGTCGGGGCTGATGGGGTCGTGATCGATCCCCACGCGTGACCGGCGCTTCAGCGTCGACCGCCCACGCGTCGCTCCATCGCCTCCGGCGCGCGCTGCTGGCCGAGGAATTCGGTCTCGAGCTCTTGGGTCGACTGGCGCGTGCGTTCGGCGAGCTCGCCGATCTCGCGCGCCACCACCGCGAAGCCGCGCCCGTGCTCGCCCGCCTGTGCCGACAGGATGCTCGCGTTGAGCGCCAGCAGGTGGATGCGCTTGGCGATGCTGCGGATGATCTTGAGGAAGTCGGAGACCGCGCGCTGGCGCTCGGCCTGGATCTGGTCTGCGAGCCCAATGATGTCGGCCTCGATGGACGACAGACCGAGCACGGCGGCGTTGCCCTCGGCGGCCGGCATGCCGCACACGATGGCCCCCACGGCGTCGTCGCCGATGCGCACGGGCTTGCACGCCAGCAGGTAGCGGCGATCACCGAGGTCGGCGGCGCCGCCGAAGGTCTCGCCGCGCACCAGGCACACGGTGGCCACGTCGCGCGGCAGCGCCGTGGCCGCGAGCTCCGCCGCGAAGGAGCTGCTGGCGGCGATGGCGCGCTCCTGCTCGAACAGCACCGCCACCAGGCCGGCGCTGTCGGCGCAGAGGTTCAGCAGCTCACGTCCGAGCTGGCCTGCCAGCGCGCGCCCACCGGCGCTCATGCCGCTGCTGTCGCGGCTCAGGAGGCCTTCGCGTCGCAAGAGAGCCAGGAACAGATCGCAGGTGCGGTCGCCGCGCTCGATGAGCTGATCGCGAGCGAAGGCCTCGAGGCGGGTGGTGAGGTGGTCGTGGAGCTGGACGTCGGTCACGGGGCGACTGTAGCGCCAGCGAGGGTCGGGCTCCAAACGGGCCGCGGCACCAGGAGCGGCGGAAGACGTCGAATGCTCGCGCGCCTGGGCCAGCTTCGGAACACCCGCTGAAAAAAAAACGCCCCCACGGGGGGGCGCCAGCGTCGCGCGAGGAGCGCGGCTCAGGCCGGCGTGGCCTCGGCGGCAGCCTCGGGCTTGGCCTCGGCAGCGGGCGCGGCCTCCTCCTCGGGGGCCGGCGTGGGCTCCGCCTCGACGATGGGCACCACGATGACCTTGATACGCGAGGCCACGTCGGCCTCGAGGCGCACGTCGACGTCGTAGCTGCCGACGGTGCGGATCGCGTCCGCCAGCTTGATGTCCTTGTGGTGGATGGGTTGGCCGATGGCCGCCAACGCCTTCGAGATGTCCCTATTGGTGACCGAGCCAAACAGCTTGCCGCTCTCGCCGGCCTTGGCCGACACGGTCACGGTCACGCCCTTGATCTGATCGGCGCGCTTCTCGCTCTCGGCGCGCACCTGGCGGCGCTTGTGCTCGACGATCTTCTTCTGGTGCTCGAAGAAGGCCACGCGCTTGGGCGAGGCGGGCAGGGCCAGGCCGTTCGGGATGAGGTAGTTGCGCGCGTAGCCGGGGCGCACGTTGACGAGCTCGCCGATGCGACCGAGGTTGCCGACATCGCGGGCAAGAATGACGGGGACGTTTTGGGCCATGTTCTGCTCCTGCCTCTCTCGAGGTGAGGGTGGTTCGTGGGTGATCGGCGGGCGCCCACCGTGGGCGCGCCCGATCGTTGACCGCCGCGCACCCTGGCGAGCAGGGGGCGGCGGCCGGGGTGCGAGGGGTTAGTCGCGGCTCTCTTCTTCGTCGCGGCCGCCACCGCCGCCGCCGCCGCGGGGCTCGTTGTCGAAGTCGCCACGGAAGTCGCGGAAGTCGCGATCGTACCCGCCGTAGCCGCCGTAGTCGCCGCCGTCGTCGTCGAAGCGGCGCTCACGGCGCTCGTCCTTCTCCTTGACGATGGGCGGGTTGACCACGTCCTCTTCGGGCTGCCGTGCCGCCGGATCGACCGCGGGATCGAGCAGCTTGGTCAGGCGCAGGATGATGTTCTCGTCGATGGCCAGGGTGCGCTCGTACTCGGCCACCAGCCCGGGCTTCCCGAGGTAGCGGTGGTGCACGAACATGCCCTTCTGCTGCTTCTTGCGCTCCCAGGCGAGCTTGCGGCGACCCCAATTGGTGATCTTGAGGTGCTTGCCGCCCTCGCGCTCGACCACACCCTTCATCTTCTGGATGAAGGTGATGGCAGCGGCGTCCTCGACGTCGGGCTTGATGACATAGATGGTTTCGTATTCGCGCAGGTGCGCAGCGGACATGGACACGAGGAGACCTCGGGATGGGGGGAAAGCCTGGTCGACCCTCATAGCAGGGCCGTTTGGCGGATCAAGAGGCCCGCCGCGCGCGGGATCCCGCGCCCCGGCGCCGGTGCGACGCCGGTCATCGAGGTTGGGGGCGGAAGGCGCTACAAGACCGGCCAGATGATCGCGCACCTCCTGCTGGTCACCCTGACCCTGCCGGCGGCCGAGCCTGCCTACCGCCTCGGCAGCGCCACCAACCGCCTCGCGCTGCTGCCCGTGCAGTGCGAGCGCGACCTCGAGCCCGCGCTGTGCCGGGCGGTGGGCGAGTCCCTCGCCGTCGACATCGCGCGCGAGCCGCGCCTCGAGGTGGTCACGCCCCAGGACCTCGACGTGCTGCTGGGGGCGCAGGCCATCGCAGAGCTGTCGAGCTGCGACAAGGACGACTGTTACTCGGGGCACGACTTCACCCGCATCGACGCGGCCTACCTGGTGGCGCTCGGCATCAACCGCATCGGGCATGAGGCGCGCCTGGTGGCCCGCATCGTCGACCTCAAGCGCGGCGCCGTCATCGATCGCGACAACGCAGCCGCGCCAGCCACCGACGAGCGCGCCATCGAGCGGGCCGCGCGTGCGCTGGTGATGGGGCTCTTGGTGCGGCGCGGCCTGGCCCGCGCGCCCGACGACGACGCGGAAGAGCGGGGCGTGTCGCCGGTGTTCTGGGCCGGCGCCATCACCGGCGGCGCGGGCGTGATCGCCGCCGCCGGCGCCGGCGCCCTCGGCGTCAACGTGCTGCTGCAGACGGACCAACTGCGCGCCGACGCCGCCCACCTCGACCCCGCCGGCTTCGACGCGGCCGCCCGCGACATCCGCACGCAGGCCTACGGGGCCGATCTCCTGCTGGTCGGCGCCGCCGCGTTGGCGGTCGCCGGCGGCGCCATGATGGTGGTGGGTGCCCTATGAGAACGACGGTGGTGATGTGCGCCCTGGCACTGTCCTCGTGCACCCTCTTCCTCGAGGGCGAGCTCGCGGCCATCCGCGCGCAGCTCGAGGACGAGGCGGAGGGCGAAGGCGAGGGTGACGAGGGCGAGGGCGAGGGCGAGGGCGAGCTCCCCGACAGCGATCCGCGCTGCGAAGAGCAAGAGCGCCTCATCGTCATCAGAGACGACCCCGAGGACGCGGTGCGGGTCTACCGCTTCACCCCGGGCGCCTTCCTGCGCATTTTCCCCGCGGGCACCACCGACAACGTGGTGGTGGAGAACGACGACCCGAACGCCATCAACAACGGCTACTCCCTCAGCGGCGGCACCCTCGACGACGCCGGCAACCTGTGGCTGGTGGGCGATCGCTTCCTGTACCGCATGGAGGCGAGCACGCTCACGCAAGGGCAGGTCGCCGGTCGCCAGCAGCTCACGCTCTCGGCCTTCGGCAGCTTCAGCTCCGTGGTGATCACGCCCGGTCACATCGTGGCCGTGGGTAGCGACGCTGTGGCGCTCGCCAAAGACGCGCAGGCCGGCGACACGGTCAGCGTCATCGAGGACAGCAACGACTACCACCGCGGCGTCGCCTTCCCCATCGACGGGCTCACCTTCGTCGCCGGCGTCGCCACCGACGGCTTCGGCGTTTGGCAGACCGCAGGCCTGGCGTTGCCGGCTGCGTACTCGGTCATCGGCAACCGCGACGACCGCTTCGACACCTTCGGCGGCTCCGTGGTCTCGCGCGGCATCGCCTTCGACCCCATCACGCGCAAGCTCTTGCTCGGCAACGTCACGGGCATCGTGGTCACGCCCTACGACCAAGGCTTCGGCGTGCCCGACGTCGACACCGACTGGAGCTTCCCCGACGACGCTCAGGCCGAGGCCGCCGCCATCGGCGCGCGCGCCGGCAAGGCCTACGTGGCGGCGGCCTATCGCTCCACCGACAACATCTTCCAGCTCGATCTCGCATTCACCCCACCCCGCGCCCTCGACGTTGGCTCGGTGGGCGACGGTGGGCGCGCCACATCGCTGGCCGTGGGTTGCCGTCGCATGGTCCTCGGCAGCGCGGGCGTGGGCGGCGGCATCTGGGGCCTCACGACCGACGGGCTCGAGGCCGCGGGCGCCATCGCCGACTCGGCGGTGGAGCAGGTGTTCATCGTGCGCCGGGACGCGCTGGGGTTGGCCGGCGACGAGTGAGACCTTGCGGGTGACGGCGGTGGTGACGACGACGACGACGAAGAAGAAGAAGAAGAAGTTGGGGCTTGTCGTTTCGCCGTCATGGCGGGATCGCTGCTCTCGCGAGAGCATGGGATCGAGCTTTGATGGAGGGCCGGCTTGCCGGCTTGCCGGCTTGACGGCTTGCCGGCTTGACGACTTGCCGGCTTGACGACGTCACTGGCTGAATGAACGGCCCCCCTTCTAGATCTTCCCCCATAGGAATGGGGGAAGCCCTGCCACCGTCGGCAGACCGCCTGCCGAACCCAGAACGACTTCCCCCATTCCTATGGGGGAAGATCTAGAAGGGGGGCCGTTCGCGCACGCAGGGGTGCCGTCACCCTGCACGCCCGCGCCGCATGATGGAACCGCCGCATGCTCTCGCGAGAGCAGCGATCGTGGACGAAGGCGGGGCAACAAGCCCCAACTTCTTCTTCTTCTTCTTCTTCTTCTTCTTCTTCTTCTTCTTCTTCTGCTGCAGCAGCAGCAGCAGCTGCTGCTGCTACCGGCAGGTCGGCCGGCGCGCACGCCGCGCCGACCGCGTTTGCGTCCCTTCGATCGAGCGCCCGCTCAGTTCACGCCATGGTCGTCGTCGTCGAGGCCGGGTCGGATGACGATCCCGCTCGCCTTCAACGCCTCGAGCGCGCGTGGGTCGCCGGTGCGCTCGAAGCGCTCCACCAGCTCGAGCACGCGCACGTCGTCGAGGCCCTTGGTCTGATCGCCCTGCATGCTCATGGCGATCAAGAGCTCCACGAGCTCGCGAAAACGGTCGGACAGCTCCGCGAACAGCGCCGACGACGTGGCCGCGGTGGGACGCATCAGCCCCGCCACGTTGGCGTAGGCGCCGCCGCCCATGGACACGTAGTACTCGACGCCCACCGTGTCCTCGACGGACTCGCGGAAGAAGCCCGTCAGCACCAGCGAGCTGTCGCCCATGTGCTTGTAGATGCGCAGCGCCTCGTGGGGCTCGGCCTCTTGCGCGCGCGCCAACAGATCCACCAGCGCGGGGCGCTCGCCGTGCTCGGTGCCGGCGAACAGGTTCTCGGCCCTCGACAGCTCGGCGCAGAGGTTGACGAGGTACGCCTGCGCGCTTTCGCTCAGACGGACGGACCGCTTGCGCATCGCCAAGGTGAGGGTCTCGCGGAAGTACTCGCGCATCGATGCCGAAGCCACCAACATCCCAGTCGTCCTTTCGCGTGTCCTTTCGGCATTCTAGCCCGAAGGGCGCCCTCAGTTCCGCTAAACGGCCGGATCCGGGTTGACCAAAGCCCGCCCACGTCTACCTTCCTTGGCACTCGACCGGCTCGAGTGCCAGAACTCGTCTGATTCCGTTTCTTTTTCCGGCCACTGACCAAGCTCACCGCGCGATCGTGGCCACCACCGGAGCACCACCATGGCGACCGCTACCCTGCGCCCCCTCTACGACCGTGTCCTCGTCAAGCGCATCGAGTCCGAGCAGAAGACCAAGGGGGGCATCATCATCCCCGAGACCGCCAAGGAGAAGCCCCTCGAGGGCGAGGTGGTCGCTGTCGGCAACGGCAAGGTGCTGGAAGACGGCTCGCTGCGTCCCTGCCAGGTGAAGAAGGGCGACCGCGTGCTCTTCGCCAAGTACGCCGAGACCGAGGTCAAGGTCGGCGGCGAGAACATGCTGCTCCTGCGCGAGGACGATCTCCTCGGCGTCATCGAGCGCTGAGTCGACTGGAGAGGGCTCTTCGCCCTCTCCCCCGCCGCCGGCGAAGCCGGACGGCGGGCCCCCCTCACCCGAATTCCGCCTCGCTTCGCTCGCGACTTCAACGGGTCCGTCCACACGCACCTCGGTTGACGTCGGTACTTCCGATTCCTTGCACCCCGTCCTCGTTTGGTTCGCTTCGATTGACGTTGTCGAGCTCGTCCGTCTGTCCCCCACTGCCGCTCCCCGGGGCGGCGCTATCCGGAGAACGCAATGACCGCCAAGTCCATCATCTTCGACACCAAGGCCCGCGAGAAGATCCTCAAGGGTGTCGACACCCTCGCCAACGCGGTGAAGGTCACCCTCGGGCCCAAGGGCCGTAACGTCGTCATCGAGAAGTCCTTCGGCGCGCCCACCATCACCAAGGATGGCGTGACCGTGGCCAAGGAGATCGAGCTCGACGACAAGTTCGAGAACATGGGCGCGCAGATGGTGAAGGAGGTCGCGTCGAAGACCTCCGACACCGCTGGCGACGGCACCACCACCGCCACCGTGCTGGCGCAGGCGCTGTTCCGCGAGGGCAGCAAGCTGGTGGCCGCGGGCCACAACCCCATGGAGATCAAGCGCGGCATCGACAAGGGCGTCAGCGCCCTGGTCGAGGAGCTGAAGAAGCTCTCCAAGCCCACCAAGGACAAGAAGGAGATCGCGCAGGTCGGCACCATCTCCGCCAACGGCGACGACGAGATCGGCAACATCATCGCCGAGGCGATGGAGAAGGTCGGCACGGAGGGCGTCATCACGGTCGAGGAGGCCAAGAGCCTCGAGACCACGCTCGAGTGCGTCGACGGCATGCAGTTCGATCGCGGCTACCTCTCGCCCTACTTCGTCACCAACCCGGACCGCATGGAGTGCGTGCTCGAGGCGCCCTACATCTTCATCTACGAGAAGAAGATCTCGTCCATGAAGGACTTCCTGCCCTTGCTCGAGGCCGTGGCCCAGACCCGCAAGCCGCTCCTCGTCATCGCCGAGGAGGTCGACGGTGAGGCCCTGGCCACCCTGGTGGTCAACAAGCTGCGCGGCGGCCTGCAGGTGTGTGCGGTCAAGGCGCCGGGCTTCGGCGACCGCCGCAAGGCCATGCTCGAGGACATCGCCATTCTGACGGGCGGCAAGATGATCTCCGAGGACCTGGGCCAGAAGCTCGAGGCCGCCACCATCGCCGACCTCGGCACCTGCAAGTCCGTGCGCGTCGACAAGGACAACACCACCATCGTCGACGGCGCCGGTGACAACAAGGCCATCCAGGCCCGCATCAAGCAGATCCGCGCGCAGATCGAGGAGACCAGCTCGGACTACGACAAGGAGAAGCTGCAGGAGCGCCTGGCCAAGCTCGCCGGTGGCGTCGCGGTCATCAAGGTGGGCGCGGCTACCGAGGTCGAGATGAAGGAGAAGAAGGCGCGCGTGGAAGACGCGCTGCACGCGACGCGCGCGGCCGTGGAAGAGGGCATCGTCCCCGGCGGCGGCGTGGCGCTGATCCGCTGCGCCCACGTCCTCGACGGGCTCAAGCTCACCGAGGAGGAGAAGTTCGGCACCAAGCTGCTCCGTCGCGCCATCGAGGAGCCCGTGCGCCAGATCGCGCAGAACGCGGGCTGGGAGGGCTCGGTCGTCGTCAACAAGCTGATGGGCGAGAAGGGCAACTACGGCTTCAACGCCGCCAACGAAGAGTTCGGTGACATGATCAAGTGGGGCGTCATGGATCCCACCAAGGTCACGCGCTCGGCCCTGCAGAACGCCGCGTCGGTGGCCAGCCTGCTCCTCACCACCGAGGCGATGATCGCCGACGAGCCCGAGGACAAGAAGGCCAAGCCCGCGGCCGGCGCCGGCATGGGCGGCATGGGCGGCATGGGCGGCATGGGCGGCATGGGCGGC
>JADZDP010000058.1 GCA_020850995.1 Deltaproteobacteria bacterium | reverse complement strand
TGCGCGTGGAGCCGCCCACCAGGATGACCTCGTCGACGTCGCCGGGCTTCATCTTGGCGTCTTCCAGGCACTTCTTCACGGGCGCCAGCGTGCGCTGCACGAAGGGGTCCATGATCTGCTCGAGCTTCGAGCGCGTCAGCGTCAAGGTCATGTGCTTGGGACCGGTCTGGTCGGCGGTGAGGAAGGGCAGGTTGATCTCGGTCTGCGCCACCGACGACAGCTCGCACTTGGCCTTCTCGGCCGCCTCTTTGAGGCGCTGCACCACCATCTTGTCGCCGGAGACGTCGATGCCCGTCTCCTTTTTGAACTCGGCGACCAGGTAGTCCATCACGGCGTTGTCGATATCGTCGCCACCGAGGTGCGTGTCGCCGTTGGTGGCGATGACCTCAACCACGTTCTCGCCCACCTCGAGGATGGAGATATCGAAGGTACCGCCGCCGAAGTCGTAGACCGCGACCTTCTCCTCCTTCTGCTTGTCGAGGCCGTAGGCGAGGGCCGCTGCCGTGGGCTCGTTGACGATGCGCTTGACGTCGAGGCCGGCAATGCGACCGGCGTCGCGTGTGGCCTGGCGCTGGCTGTCGTTGAAGTAGGCGGGCACGGTGATGACCGCCTCGGTGACCGTCTCGCCCAGGTAGGCCTCGGCGGCCTGCTTCAGCTTCTGCAGCACCTTGGCGCCCACCTCGGGCGGCGTGACCTTCTTGTCTTGCACCTTGATGATGACGTCGCCGTTGTCGCCGGTGACCACCTCGAAGGGCACGCGCTTGATCTCGCCAGCGACCTCGCCATAGCGGCGGCCGATGAAGCGCTTTGCCGAATACACGGTGTTCCTCGGATTGGTGACCGCCTGGCGGCGCGCCACCTGGCCGACCATGATGTCGCCGTCCTTGCCCCACGCCACCACGGACGGAGTCGTGCGGGCACCTTCCTGGTTGGCGATGACCTTGGGCTCGCCGCCCTCCATGATGGCCACGACCGAGTTGGTGGTTCCGAGGTCGATTCCGATGATCTTGCCCATCGCGTGCTCCTGGCCGGCGGCCGTCTCTGAAGGTGGTGGGCGGCATGCCCGACGTTGACCCGGCGACAATAGGCGCACCCTGCCGCCGGTCAAGCGAGCCAGACGCGCCACAGCGTGCTTTTGGCCGGCCCCCCTACGCCTTTGGCACCCGCGGCAGTAGGCTCTACTCGTGAGCGTGCAACGGTGCCCGAGCTGCGGGCGCGCCTGGGATGGCAGGAGCTGCTTCGCCTGCGGCCATGAAGCAGGTAGGGCGGTGGAGCACGCCTCCGGCGCGGCGTCCGCGCGGGTCGAGGCGCCGGCCGTCGCTGGGCCGAGCCCCCCGGCCCTTGCGCCCACGCAATCCCTCCCGCTGCCGTCGGTGGATAGCCCCTTCACCCGAGACCCAACGGGGCCGCGCCCCGTCACCAATGTCTTGGCGCCTCCGGCGACCAGCCTGCCGCCGCCCCCTGGGGGGATCCTCCAGCCACCTGCCTTCGCACCGACACCGCTGCCGTCGTTTGTGCCGAGCTCGTCCACCGGCTCGGGGGCAGGGCCGAGCTTCGCGCCCCTGCCGCCCCTGCCGCCCCTGCCGCGCTCCACGACAGGGGCCTTCGCGCGGGGTGCACCGCCGAGCGGCCCAGCCACCATGCAGCGTGCGCCATCGGCGAGCCTGGCGCCCGGAGCGCAAGCGATGGCGCCGGCGGCGGCGCCGCACCTCGGCGGGCCCGCGCCGGCGCCGCTGCTGGACCTCGGACCGCCGAGCTTCGTGTCGCCTGCGACCACGCCGGGCCCAGCGGCAGGCTCGGGCGCTCAGCTCCCTGCCTCGCCCATCACCTTCCCGGGCGCGCCCACCACCGGGGCGTCGCGCCCGCGTGCCGCCGGTGGCGCCGCCGCGCCCTGGCCTTCCTTGGCACCGCCACCGCGCACCTCGCCACCGTCGTCGGCCGCGGCTGCCGGGCCCGCCATCGACCCCACCGTCGAGCACACCAGCGAGCACACCAGCGAGCACACCGAGGACGTCGAGCGCCCCGAGCGCGGCCTGCCCGACCTCGTACAGCGCCTGTGGGCGAGCCCGGCGGCCTTCGCCGTCGTGTTCCTGCTCGGCTTCGCGCTGACCTTCGGTCCCGGTGCCGTGTGGAAGCTCAGGTCCCCCGACCTGCAGGGCATGATCGACGCCGGCCAAGCGCACGTCGTGGTCGCCACGCTCGAGGCCCGCGAGCGTGACGGCAGCATCGACAAGGGTGACTGGGTCCTCTACGGCCACGCCCTCGCCGCGGCCTACGGCGCGCTCCGGCGCAGCGACATGCTCGACAAGTACCACACGGCGGTGCAGTCGAAGCGGGTCGACGCAACGGCCCTGCAACACACCATCGACGCGCTCGGCGACCCCGACGCCCAGCGCGAGGCGGTGAAGGTGCTCACGCTCGATTGGCCCTCGGAGCTCGAGCCCGAGACGCGCCTGCAGGAGCGCACCGGCGACGACAACGTGCTGTTGCGCCACGCCGCCGTCAACGCGCTGGTCGCGCGCAAGGCGCCGGCAGACGTGGTGCGCTCGGTGCGCGCCCGTGTGGCCGTGGCCGATCTGAAGACCCGCTTGTGCCCTACCGCTGCCGAGGGCGTCCTGGTGCTCAAGGAGCTGGTGGTCGAGAAGGCGGTCGTGGCGCTGCGCGAACGCAGGGTCGCCGACGCGTTGCTCGACCTGCAGGGTGACGCCGACCTCGCCGAGCTGCCCTGCATCGACAAGAAGACCGTGCGGCAGCTGCACCAGCAGGTGGCCGCGCTGCTCGAGGGCGGCTGAGCCTCGTCGTCGACGTTGTCGCGGCCGTCGCCCTCGAACGCGTCGGGCGTGGCGCTCAGCGCGAGTCCGGCGCGCTCTCGCGACCGCCGATGGCCAGCTCTGCGAAACGCAGCGACGGGGCACGCAGGGCCGCGCGCGACTCGGCGTCGGCGGCCACCCGATCGATGCCGCGCAGCATGTCGATCATGCGGCCGGCGATGCTGAGCCCATCGACGGGGAAGGCGATGGCGCCGTCCTCGATCCAGAACCCCGCCGCGCCGCGCGAGTAGTCGCCGGTCACGGCATCGGGCCCGTGGCCGAGCAAGCTCGTGACCAGGAGCCCGCGCCGGGTGGACGCGATCAGATCGTCGAGCGTACCGCTGCCGCCCGTGACCAGGGTGTTGGTCGACCCTGGAGCCGGCAGCGTGGTGGCGCTGCGCGCGGCATGGCCGGTGAGCGGCACACCCAGGCGGTGCGCGCTGTGCGCGTCGGTCAGCAGGGTGCGCAGGACGCCGGCCTCGTCGACGATGACGGTGCGGGGCGTCAAGACCCCCTCGCCGTCGTAGGCCCGGGACGCCAGCCCGCCGACGATGTTGGCATCGTCGATCACCGAGACCCCTGGCGGGAGCACCGCCTCGCCGAGCAGCTCGCACAACCACGAGCGCCGGCGTGCGACCGCGGCGCCCGAGGCCGCCGACAGCAGCGCCGCAAGGAAGCCGCGCGCGACACTCGGTTCGACGATGACGGGCGCCCGGGTGGGTGGCAGGGCGCGCGCACCCACGCGCGCGAGCGT
The DNA here is from genome assembly GCA_020850995.1 of Deltaproteobacteria bacterium. GTDB lineage: Bacteria > Myxococcota > UBA727 > UBA727 > VGSZ01 > JACOUT01. The sequence goes on along the minus strand of JADZDP010000058.1, from coordinate 31,829 downwards.
GCGCAGGGCGGCGACGCGCGCAAGCTCCTCTGGCGGGCGCAGCGCGGCCAGGGCGCGCGCCGCGTCCCAATCGCGCTCGGACTGCTTGCGGCCCCCGTCCTCGGCAATGGCGGTGCAGGAGAGCGAGGCAGCGGTGCCGCGTTGCGCGCCCACGAAGCCGCTCGAGGTGGCGAGCGCCAGCACGCCTCGCCGCGTCGTCGCGCTCACGTCCTTGGTGCCAGCCACACCGGGGACCCGGCGCAGCGCGGCATCCATGGCGAGGGCGTGGGCCGTGGCCCAGTCGGGGCCGGCCTCGGCGGTGGCGTCGTCCCAGGTGCAAAGCGCCGCCTCGCGCGCCGCCGCGCCCGCGTCGGGCACGGCGGGCGGCAACACGTTGTCGTCGCTGGGCGTGGCCACCCGGGCAAGGGAGAGCGCGCTCTCCGCCAGGGCGCGAATCGAGCGCGCGTCGAGCGGTGCGTCCGCCGAGCTCACGAAGCCCAGGCGACCGCCGACGATCACGCGCAGGCCGGCCGCGCGCCACGACGAGCGGGTGAGCTCCTCGATGGTGCCCTCACGGGCCGACGCCGACAGCGCCGATCCCAGGCTCACCGCCGCGTCGCCCGCGTCGGCGCCGGCCTTGCGCGCGGCGTCGACCAGGGCGCCGGCGAGCTCTCGGGCCCACTCGACCGCGGGAATCATGCTGCGGTCCCTCCCACGGTGATGCCGTCGATGCGCACGGTGGGCAGGCCCACGCCGACGGGCACGCTCTGGCCGTCTTTGCCGCAGGTGTACACGCCCGGATCCATGGTGCCGTCGTGGCCGACGCGCGTGATCTTGGCGAGCACCTCGGGACCGTTGCCCACCAGTGTCGCTCCCTTGATGGCCGCGCCGAGCGTGCCGTCCTCGATGAGATAGCCCTCGCGCACCTCGAAGGCGAAGTTGCCGTTGGCGATGTCGACCTGGCCGCCGCCAAAGGCGCGGCAGTAGACGCCCGACGGCACGCCGCGCACGATGTCCGCCGGATCGTCGCTGCCGCGGAGCAGGAAGGTGTTGGTCATGCGCGGCAACGGCGCGTGCCGAAAGCTCTGGCGGCGCCCGTTGCCCGTGCGCTCGGTGCCGAGCAGCTCGGCGTTGTGCCGGTCGGTCAGGTAGCCGCGCAGCACGCCGCGCTCGATGAGCACCGTGCGCGCCGTGGGCGTGCCCTCGTCGTCGACGTTGAGGCTACCGCGGCTCAAGGGCAGGGTGCCGTCGTCCACCACGGTGACGAGCTCGCTGGCCACCTGCTGGCCCACGCGCCCCGTGTAGACGCTGGATCGCTTGCGCACGAAGTCGGCCTCGAGCCCATGCCCTACCGCCTCGTGCAGCAGCACGCCCGACGATCCTGGGCCCACCACCACCACGCGATCGCCAAGCGGGGCCGGGCGCGCGCCGAGCTGCGCGCGCGCCATGCGCACCGCCTCGGCGCCGATGGCCTCGGGCGTCTGCACGTCGAAGTGGTCGACGCCGCGACGGGAGCCGCCGCCGGCGGTGCCGACCTTGCGGCTGCCGTCGCCGTCCTTGACGATGACCTCGAGCCCCATGCGCACCAGCGCTCGGCGGTCGCTCACCAGCAGCCCCTCCGAGGTGGCGATGAGCACCTCGTCGTCCACGTCGGCCCAAGTGCCGATCACCTGCTCGAGCGCGGTGCCAGCGCCGTGCGCGGCCTCGTGGGCGCGAAAGAGCAGCGCCACGCGGCCGTCGAGCTCCTGCGTGGTCAACACCCGCGACGGGTCGGCATGATGTGCGCGGGTACGCTGCGCGAGCGGGCGCGCCAGCGTGGCCACCTCGCCATCGGCGCCGGCCACCAACGCCGCCGCGTCGGCGCACTCGAGGAGCGCCCCCTCTGAAGTGTCGTCGCTGTACGCATAGGTACAGGCGGCCTCGCGCAGCACGCGGATGCCGACGCCGAGCTCGTGCGACGCCTGCGCGCTCCTGACCTCGCCCCCCTCGATCTCGAGGGCGACCGACACGCGGCGCTGGACGTACACCTCGGCGAACGAGCCCCCACGCGCCAGCGCGCGGCCGATCAGGCGCGACACCAAGCCGAGGTCGAGCAGGGGCACGGCCACGCTGCGCACGCTACACCGTTGCACGCGCGGCAGTGTGCGCAGACGCGCTCGTGCTAGCGTGGCGCCCATGCTCGGCTCCCGTACCGGCCTGGCTTCGACGACGTTCCTGGTGGCGGCGCTGGCGTTGCCGGCCGTGGCCCAAGAGCCGCGCCCGATGAGCGCGGAGCCCGCCCCCCGCGTCGTCGATCCGGCCAGCGCGCCAGACGCCCCGGCGCTCTTCGTGGCCGACGCCGAGCTCGAGCGCCTGGCCGAGCACGACATCAACGCGGGCCGACCGGTGCTGCGCCGAGCGGCCCGCAGCGCGCCGGCCACGGCGACGCGCGTGCTCGCGCTTGGCCTCCTCTCCGCTCACGACGCCTCCAGCGCTACCGCGCGCATCTGCGCGCGCTCGCTCCGCATCGACCCCGAGGTGCTGGTGCGCCGCGCCGCCGCCGAGTGCCTCGGTCGCCTCGGCTCCGATATCGGCGGCACCCAGACGCCGGCCTTGGTGGCCGCGCTCGGCGATCGCAGCCTCGACGTCACCACCATGGTCGGCTGGGCCCTCGCCAACGTTGGCAACAGCTCCGCCGTGAGCGACGTGGCCGCGCGCATGAAGCACGATGATCCGCGCGTGGCCAGGCTGTTCATCGGCTACGCCGAGCGCATGGCCGCCCGCCTCGGCCTGCACGAGGAGGTGCAGGTGCCCGAGGCCCCCCGCGACGCCGAGGGCCGCCGCTTGGTCCCTGGCGGCGCCGCCCTGGCCGCACAGGCGCACGGGCTCGATATGGCCGCCAGCACGGCATGGCTCGGCATGTTTGGCGGCATGACCGGCTGGTACCACGGCGCCTTCCTGCTCTCGGCGCACGGCGGTGTGCAGGGAGCCAACGCGGCCGCGCTCGGCGGTCTCGGTGGCGCCGCGCTCGGTTTCGCCGCTGGCGGCACCTACGCGTTCACGCGCGCCGACACCGTGCCGCTGGCGCACACGGTGGTGCAGCTCGGCACCTTCGGCACCCTCGCTGGCTTCGGCGCCGGCGCGCTGTCGGGCGTGCCGCCCTCGTCGGGCGTGACGGCGGCGAACCTGTCTGCCGTCGGCACTATCGCCGGCACGGCCCTCGGCGTCGCGCTCGTCGAGAGCGCGCCGCCGAGGCTCGGCGCGCTCGGCGCCGGCTTGGTCACGGGGCTGGCCTCGGCCACGGCGAGCGCCACGCTGGCGGCGAGCTACGGCCTGCGCTTCGATCAGAGCGCGGGTGCCGGCCTGCTGTGCGGCGGTCTCGCGGGCACCGCCGCCACGCTGGCCCTCCGTGACGTCGACGTCGGCCTCTTCCCCTTGGTGGGCGCGGCGGTGGGCTCCTTGGCCGGCGGTGGCGCCGGTGGTGCCCTCGGCGCACTTGCCGATGGCGATGGTCAGCGCGGCGGCACCGGCTGGAGCACGCTCGCCGGCACGGCCGCGGGTGGCGCGCTCGGCGCCGTCGTGGGCATGGCGCTACCCCGCGCGTCGGACCCCTTCGTGACCGGGGAGCTCACGCTCGCGCCGCCGGTGGTGTCGCTCTTGCCGACTCCAGAGGGTGGGGCGGCGCCGGGCCTGCTGCTCGCCGGCGCGTTTTAGCAGCGTGGTGAAGTACGGCGGACGTCAACGTGCCCGTGCCCGGGCGCGGAGCAGGTTGCTCTTTCTCGCTGCTAGCCCCCGAGCTTCGCGCGCAGCGCCGCCAGCTCGTCCTCGATGGCAGACGCCTTGGGATCCGCCGGCTTGGCGTCGCCGGCCGGCGCCGCCGTGGGCGTGGTGCTGGTCGTCATCTTGGCCTTGAGCGCGTTCAGCGCATCGTCGGCCGACTGCGCCTGGCTGAGCTTGGCGAGCTGGGCATCGACCTCGGGGGCCTTGACGCCGAGGAGCTCGCTGCGCGCCTCGGCCTCGGCCTCGGAGTTCTCGATCTTCTCCACCATGCGGTTGAAGGTGTCGAACGCGTTCGAGCTCGACAGCGCGCTCGTGTTCGGCGCCGTGCCCGAGGCGATGGCTGCCTGCTTCTTCTGCATGTCGGCGGCGTTCAGGCGCGCGATCATCTCGTCTTTGCGCCGCTTGGCCTCGCCGATCTTCTCCTCGAACTGCTTGATCTGGGACTTGAGCTGCTCGGTAGAGACCTTCTGCGCCTCCACTTCGCCGGCGGTACGCGTCGACAGCTCCTCGGCCTTCTGCTTCTCGGCGAGCGCCTGGCGGGCCAGGTCCTCGCTGTTGGCCTTGAGGGCCGCGATGGCCTTCGCCTCCCAGTCGGCGGCTGACTTCTTGAGACCCTCGGCCTGCTTCTCGGTGGTCTTCAGGAGCGTCATCGACTCGAGCAGCTTCTGCTTGGCCTTTTTGTGCTCGCCCTCCATGTCGATGATGGTCTGCTCGAGCACCTTGCGGGGGTCCTCTGCCTGATCGAGGGCCGAGTTGACGTTGCTGCGCACGAGGTCGCTGAAGCGCTTGAAGATGCTCACCGCGGGCTCCTACGGGGGGAAGGGTAGCTTGGGGCAGCGTAGCAAAGGAGGAGGGGTGCAGGGTGCGTTTTGCATGCTGGCCGCGGCCTGCTAACGAGCTGCCATGGCAGGTCCTCCCAAAGTCGGCGGGTACGTCGAGTCGTGGTGCGGCAAGTGCAAGCTGATGCTCGGCCACACCATCGAGGCGATGGTGAGCGGGGAGCCCGCGCGTGTGCAGTGCAACACCTGCAGGTCGCAACACTCCTTCAAGCCGTACAAGCCCGGTGAGGCACCGCGGCAAGTGCGGGAGCGCGAGGAGCGCGGACCGCTCGGACCGCTGCCAGGCAAGGCGCGCGCGTCGCACTACCACGAGCTGATGAAGGGCAAGAACCCCGCGCTCGGCAAGCGCTATTCCCCGAAGGACAAGTATGCGCCCGGGGATCTCGTCGAGCACCCCACCTTCGGCAGGGGTGTCGCCACCGCGCTCAAGGACGGCAGCAAGATCGAGGTGCTGTTCGAAGAGGGCCCGCGCGTGTTGATTCACGGCCGCTGAAGGCGCCGGAGCACGTCGACGGCGGCGTCTTCGATGGCGGCGCGCGGGGCGCGCACCAGCTCACCGTTGCGCACCACCGCGACACCGCCCACGTCGACGTCGAGCACGTCGCTCGATGATCCGCCGACGATCCAGGCGTCGCGCGCGGCGGCGGCATCGGCACGCCCCTCCACCGGCATGCGCACCACCACCCGATCGCCGGCGTCGTCGACGAGCCCCAAGCTGCGCCGCCCTGCAGAGGTGCCCGCGGGCAGCACCGCCTCGTGCAAGGCGGCGCCAGGGCGCACCAGCACGTTGCGCCGCCGCACGCGAAGGCGCTCGTGCTCCTCCAGCGAGCGCAGCTCGTCGGCGGCGTCGATGCGGGCGTGCGAGTCGGTGCCGACGCACACGGGGACGCCGGCGGCAAACAACGCGCCGAACGGGCCCAGCCCATCACCGAGGTTGCGTTCGGTGGACGGCGTCACGCACACCGCGGTGCCGGTGGCGGCGATGCGCCGCACGTCGTCGGCGTCGGCGCAAGTGGCGTGCACCAGCGTGGTGCGCGGGCCCAAGGCGCCGCACACCTCCAACAGGGCCACCGGCGTCATGCCGTGCTCGCTGCGGCACTCGTCGACCTCGCGGGCCTGCTCACAGGCGTGCACATGAAGCACCAGGTCCTCCCGCCGCGCGTACGCCGCTACCTCGACGATGGCGTCGCGGGGCACCGCGCGCACGGAGTGCACGGCCACGCCCACGTGCGTGCCGGCCGGCACCGCCGCGCGCACACGGTCGACGTGCGCGAGGAAGGCACGCGCGTCATCGAACACGAAGCGGCGCTGGGCGTGGACGAGCGGCCGCTCGAAGCCCCCGCGCAGGTAGGCGCACTCGAGCAGCACGAGCTTGATGCCCACGCGGCGCGCGGCGGCGGCGTGCGCCAACGACAGGCGGGGTTGGGGCAAGGGACCAGCGTTCACATCGTGGTGCAGGTAGTGGAACTCGCCCACGGCCACGAAGCCCGCGCGCACCATGTCGGCGTAGGCCCAGGCGGCGAGCGCCTCCACGTCGTCGACGCCGAGGCGTTCGGCGTCGTGGTACATGGTGGTGCGCCACGACCAGAAGTCGTCGTCGACGTGATCGGCGCTCCGTCGCTCCACACGCCCGCGCAGCGCGCGCTGGAATGCGTGGCTGTGTGCGTTGATGAAGCCGGGCAACGCCAGGCGCTGGTCGTCGGCGGCGCGCACGTCTCAGGCCTCCGGCTGACGCGTGCGCACCTTGGCCACGATCTTGCCGAGGTTGTTCTTGTAGTGGAGGTTGTCGGGCGCGATCTCGATGGCGCGCTGGATGGCGGCCACCGCGCCCTCGAAGTCACGCTTCTTGAGCGCCAGGATCACGCCCATACGGTTGTGGAACGCCGCCTCGTTGGGGAAGCGCTCGACCCCCTCCTCGAGCACGTCGAGGGCGCCGTCGATGTCTTCGTCGTCCTCGAGCTGCTGCGCGCGATCGTAGAGGGCCTTGACCTCGGCCTGCGCCTCGTCGGAGTTCTTGGTGGCTGGCGTCGCGCGGCCGGCCGTGGGCGGCGGCGCTGCGGGCTGTTCCCATTGGCGCTGCAGCGCGCGGATCTCCTCGTTCTCCGGGTCGTAGATCGACGCGAGCTTGGCGTTCATGCGAGCCGACGCCAGGCGCCCGGCGCCGAACTCTTTTTTGGCCTCGTCCATCAGCTTGAGGGCCTTGCGGCGCACCTCGTCGCTGACGGCGGCCTTGGACCGCGGGGCGCTCTCTGCAGGGATCACCTGCGAGAAGCCCGAGGGGATCGCCGCCACGCCGCGTGGCCCCGCCACCGCCACCCGGGGTCCGCCCACCACGCGCGCGGCCTCGCCGGGCTCGAGGTTGACCGTGTCTTCCTGTTCGTCGTGCTCCTCGCCGCTCTGCGACGGGCGCGGCGTGCTCGCCGCCGACGGCGGGTCGGCCATGGGGCGGTTGCGAGGGTTCGATGACTCCTGCTGGCGCGTGTGGCGCAGCGCGGCCGTCAGCGGCACGGCCCGGGCGGCGGGGCGAATCACCAAGCCCGAATCGAGCAGCTCGACGCTCGACTCGGAGTGCTGCGAGTCGTCGCGCGAGGGACCGCTCGAGAGCTCGGCCGGCGGGGGCGCCACTGCCGCCGTGCGTGGCGCCGGTGGGCGCGGCGCGGGCGACCGCTCGCGCGGCGGCGGTTCGCCCGTTGAGGATGACTTGTGGGGGCGCGCCGCCGTGGTCTCTGGCCCCTCGAAGTCCACCTCGTCGTCATCGTGGTGCGCGCGCGCGCGCACGCGCGCGGGGGACGCGCCAAACAGGCCGCTGTGCTCGTCGACCGGGCCGGTGGCGTGCTCGTCGGGCATCGACACCAGGCCCGACCCGGCGGACCGGCGGGGCGGACGCGCGGACGTGGCGAGGGGAACGGCCGCCACGCCCGGCACACGGGGCAGCTTGAGCGGCGGCGGCGGCTGGCCGGCCGCGGTGGGCTCCTCCGAGGCCTCGCTCGACGGCATGGGCGCCGACCGGGCATCGCGGCCGGCGAGCAGGCGCGCCGCGTGATCGGGGGGCACGTTGGCGGTGTGCGAGTCGCCCTCTGACAGCAGTTGCATGAGCGACGCCGACTCGCCGGTTTGCGGGTTTGGTGCGTCGCCCCACACCTCGCCGGACGCGGCCCGGCGCTCGATCTCTTCGCTGTTGGCCCCGGAGGAGCTGCCGATCGCCGAGGCGTGGGTCGCCGCCATGCTGTCGGCCGGGCTGCGCGCCGACGGGAGACGCGCGGCCACGATGTTGCCGCTCTCGCTCTCGGAGGCCAGCGCCGGCAACGCCGCGGCGACGGGCGCGACCACCGGCGGGCGGCGGCGCACACGGCTGTCGGCGAGCTCCTCCACCGCAGCGATGCGCCCACCACCGCTGTCCGAGGCCTCGGCGAACACGTCACCCTTCCCGTGCTGCGAGGCCTCCGAGGGCAGGGACGACGAGGGCGCGGCCCCATCGAGCACGGCGGTGGAGACCACCGAGGGGGCGCTGAACTCGTCGAAGCCGTCGGACGCGTCGGCCTTTGACGCGCTGGCGCTGGCGACGATGCCCACGGCAGACATCTCGGCGGAGGCGTCGATGCCCTCCTGCGAGTCCTCGCCAGCGATGCCGATGTCGGGGCGCCGCAAGGCGTTGGTGGGCGGCGCCACGCGGTTGACAGCCTGCTTGACGTCGCTCGGGCGCACCGTGGATGTGGTGGTCTCCTTCTTCTTGACCTCGTCAGTGCCCTTGAGGCCGAGGAACTGGTCGGCGTCGTCGGGCAGGGCGCTGTCGCCGCGCTTGGCGAAGGCGCCGCCCTCATCGTTCACCTGCACGTCCTTCAGGGCATCGTGCAGCCCGAGCACCTGCGTGCGGAAGGCAGCGTCGATGGCACGGTCAGCGTCGTCACCGACGAGGGCCACCGCGCCCACCATGGAGCCGCGCACGCGCGGCCGCTGGGGTGCGCGCCGAGGCACGGTCTCGGCGCCGGCATCCCAGTCGGCGAGCGCGCGCCCCACCACCTTGACGACTCCCTTGTCGGCCAGCGTGGCCAGCGCAGTCTTCACCTCTGCCTCGTCGAGGCCGGCGGCGCGACGGATGACCTCCACGGGCCTGCGGCCGTCGATGAAATTGAGCACGTGGCGCTCGAAGGGGGTGAGGCGCACGCCCTCGATGGACTGCGCCAGCGCGGGGACGGCGTCGGGCGCCATCATGGCCTGCGAGCGGCCAGAGACGTACAGGCGCGCCTGCATGTTGGCCGCCAGGTGGAAGCCCGAGTCGCTGGTCTCGAAGCTCTGGCTGTCCTCGTCGATGTTGCCGAGGATGACGGCGTCGGCCAGGTTGAAGGCCGCCGGGTCCACGCCGCCCTGGCCCGGGCGCAGCTCGTGCTCCTCGTCGAGGATGCCGTCACCCAAGAACTGCGTGTCGAGGATGAAGTCGCAGCCGCGGCAGATGACTGCCGCCTCGTCGACGGGACGGCCGCACTTCGGACAGATCACACCAGTGCCTCAGCCTCGAAACAGGATGAACTTGGACATGTCGACACCGAGCTGCTTGTTCTCCTCGTCGACGTACTCACCGTGCTCGTCAACCCGGCTCTTGAGGTACTGGTTGTGCACCTCGAGGTAGGTGGCGCACGACTTGAACGTGGTGCGTTCGAGCACGTCCATGGCCTTGTTGAACAGCGCCAGGCCGTCGCCGGGATGCTCGCGGAATTTCTCCTGCACCATCGGGCGCGTGGTGGCCATGATGAGCAGCTGTTTGTGAATGATGTCGCCCACCTGAAAGCTCTGCGACACGCGCACCTTCGCGAGGAACTTGAAGTAGGTGCGCTGGCTGTCGTCTTCGCCGGTCACCAACAGGTCGGTGTATGCCTCGAGCAGGTACTCGAGCGATTGCTTGAGGTCGTTTCTTGCGACCCGGCTATACGCCGGCACGTCCTTGGGGATGCGCGCGAGCAGGGCCGTGATGAGCTGCGTCTTGTTGTTCTCGAAGAAGTTGTAGAGCTCGATCACGGCCGCTCCGACGAGCACCTACACAACGCCCCCCGACAGGGCGAAAGCACCCGTCCACCAGTCGTAGCATCGTCGAGGAATCGCGGGCAAACGCGTTTCGAAGCGCGCCATCGTGGCGCGCGCCCTGTGCTATGGAAGGCGCGTGTCCCCCGGCATCAACGAGCTGCGCCTGCACCTCACCCGCCGTCGCGTGCTCGCGCTGGGCGTAGGTGTAGGTGCGCTGACGATCGCTGGCAGCCTGGGCTGGCTCGTGTCCTTGCCCACGCCGGCGCCAGGCCGACTCGCGCTGTCCGCGCGTGAAGACGAGCTCTTGGTGCGCCTGGCCGAGGTGTGGTTCCCGCCGGGCAACCCGCTCGGCGTCGCCGCTGGCGACGTCGACATTGGCGGCGATCTCGACCGGCTGGTGGTGCTCTTTGCGCCGCAGGAGCAGCGCGTGCTCCACGCGCTCCTTCGCGTGGTCGATCAGTTGCCGCGGGCAACGCTCCGCTCGGCCACGCGTTTCAGCGCGCTCCCCTTGCTCGAGCGGCGCGAGATCATGGTGGCGTGGGAGACCAGCACGGGCCCTCGGCGCCAGCTCGCCGGTGTGCTGCGACTCCTGGCGAGCCTTTCGTTCTTCGAGGACGAGCGCGTGCGCCGCGCCATCGGCCACTCCTACGGCTGCCCGCTCCCCCTGCCGGTGACGGGGTGAGCGTGGCCCTGATCGTCGCGCCCACCGCGCAGAGCGTGGCCAGCGTGGGGGTGTGCACGCCCGCCGAGCCCAGCCGCGATCCCACGAGCGTCGACGTCGTCGTGGTGGGCACCGGCGCCGGCGGCGCTGTGGCGGGCACCGAGCTGGCGAGGAAGGGCAAGCGGGTGCTCTTCCTCGAGGCGGGCGACGCCTACGGGGTGAGGGACTTCCAGACGCCCTCGCTGCCGCGGGCTGCGCGCACGCTCTTTCAGCACCACGCCGTCGGTCAGATCGCGAGGGGCAGCGTGCCCATCATGCTGCAGTCGAGCCGCGTGGTGGGCGGTTCGACGGTGCAGAACAGCGGCATCTGCTTCCGACCGCCCGACGCGCGCCTCAGCGAGTGGGCCGAAATCGCCGCCGCGCCCTGGCTCTCGCCCGACGCCATGCGCCCCTTCGTCGACGAGATCTGGCGCCGCCTGGGGGTGAGCGCCACGCACCTCGGCAACGGCAAGCGCCACAACGACCTGTTGCGCCAGGGCCTCGAGCGCCTCGGCGGCATCCGTCACGCATGGATGGACCGAAACGCGCCGGGCTGCCTCGGCTGCGGCGTTTGCCACCTCGGGTGCCCTTCGGGGGGCAAGGCGAGCGTCGATCGCGCCATTTTGCCCGAGGCCATCAACCTGGGCGCGCGCATCCTGACCCGCGCCCGCGTCGATGCGGTCGTCGTGGAGGGCGGGCGCGCCACCGGTGTGCAAGTGGCGTGCCTCAACGAGCGCGGACACGCGCGGGGCTCGCTGCGCGTCAAGGCAGACCTGGTGGTGCTGGCCGGCGGCGCGCTCGGCACGCCGCTGGTGCTGCAAAACAGCGCCCTCGGCGGCGAGCACTGCGGCCGTCATCTGTCGGTGCACCCCGGCCTGTTCGTGGCCGCCGAATTCGCGGAGCCGGTGGTGCTGTGGGACGGCGTGCCGCAGGGCTACTACGCCTTCGACCCCGTCGACGAGCGCGCGCTCATCGAGAGCGTCAACGTTGGTCCCGCCGAGCTGTTCGCGCTCTTTGGCCGCGCTGCCCCCGAGGGGATGGCCGAGATCGCGCGCCTCAAGCACCTGGCGTTGGCTGGCGCCATGGTGCGCGACGTCGGTGGAGGGAGCGTGACGCTGGCCGGTGAGCTGCGCTCCTCCATCGCCTACGAGCTGCAGCCCACGGACCTCGCGGCGTTCCGCGCCGGCACGCGCACGCTGGTGCGCGCCTACTTCGCCGCGGGGGCCCTGCGGGTGGCGCCGGGGATGCTCCCCATCACCTTCTTCGACGACCAGGCGAGCGCCCTCGCCGCCGTCGACGCGCTGCACGAGGCCGGGCAGTTGGCGCAGGCCTACGCGAGCCACCCCCACGGCAGCTGCCGCATGGGCCCTGCCACGGGTGCCCACGCCGGCGTCGTCGACGGCAACGGGCAGGTGCACGGGGTGGCGGGGCTCTACGTCATGGACGGCTCGGTGTTCCCGTCGACCCTCGGCGTCAACCCGCAGATCACGATCATGTCGGTGGCCCTGGCACTGTCGCGCCGGCTCTTGTGAAGGTGGCGGGCCCCGGCTAAGCCCGCCGGGTCTTGCGTCACCTCGTCATCCTCTTGGCCGCGCTCGGCGCCGCGCTCCCCGCCGCGGGGCAGGGCGATCCCTTCGGCGAGGGGCAGGGCATGCAGGGCGGCAAGCCGCCGAAGGAAGAGGAGTACGTCCGCCCCAAGGAGGCCCTCGAGCCCCTGCCCGAGCCCCTCACCGCCGAGGAGGAGAAGGCACGTGAGCGCGCCAAGGAGCGCGGCGTGCTCCTGTCCGACAAGCCCAAGCCTGGCTTCATCTCCGAGCTCCGCGTGCTTGGCGTGCGCAAGGTCGAGCCCGACGCCGTGCTGGTGCAGGTGCAGTCCCGCATCGACAAGAAGCCCGACGCGCGCGTCATCCAGGCCGACATCCGCCGCCTGTGGGCCATGGATATCTTCGACGACGTCACCGTGGAGAGCACCGCGGGCCCCAACGACAGCGTCGTGTTGGTGTTTCGCCTGCGCGAGAAGGCATCGGTCGACGAGATCATCATCGAGGGCAACCGCGAGGTGACCAAGGAGGACATCGAGGAGGTCATCGACATCAAGCCCTTCCAGGTGCTCGACGTCGCCAAGGTGCGCGCCAACGTCGGCAAGATCCAGAAGCTCTACGTCGACAAGGGCTACTTCCTCGCGGAGGTGAGCTACGAGGTGCGCGCGTCCACCGGCACCGCCAAGAAGAGCGAGGGCGGCCTGCTCGACGTCTTCAAGAATGACAAGAGCGCCGTCGCCACACCGCACGAGGACGAGGGCACGGCCGGCGCCGAGGCCAAGCCCAGCGATGTGCCGGCGCGCCCCGAGCAGCAGGGCGAGGGGGAGTTCGTCGACATCGTGTTCACGGTGGCGGAGGCCGCCAAGGTGCGCATCGAGACCATGAGCTTCGTGGGCAACGAGCACGTGGGCGCCGACGAGCTGACCCAGTACCTGCGCACGCACACGGCGCACCCGCTGGGCGTGCTCAACGAGTGGGGCACCTACAAAGAAGAGCAGGTCGAGACCGACCTGCTCATCATCGAGCAGGTGTACCAGGACAAGGGCTACATCAACGTCAAGGTCGGGCGCCCCCGCGTGCAGCTCTCCGCCGACAAGACGCGCATGGCAATCGAGATCCCCATCACGGAAGGCAAGAGCTACTCGCTGCGCTCCTTGACGGTGCAGGGCGACCTCGTGGTCGAGCAGCTCGAACCGTCGTCGCAGGCCATCGTGTTCACCAAAGACGACCTGCAGAGCCGCGCCAAGCTCAAGGCCGGCGAGGTGTTCTCGCGCACGCAGGTGGCGATGGACGTCAACGCCATCGCCGACCGTTACCGCGACAAGGGCTACGCCTACGTCAACATCGGCGCCAATCCCATCGTCCACGAGGACGACACCAGCATCGACCTCGAGCTCAACGTCGAGAGCGGCCCGCGCGTCACCGTCGAGCGCATCGACATCGTGGGCAATGCCAAGACGCAGGATCGAGTCATCCGCCGCGAGCTGCGCCTGTACGAAGGTGAGTTCTACAGCGGCAGCGGCATGCGCTTGTCGGAGCAGCGGGTCAACGCGCTCGGCTTCTTCGAGAAGGTCAGCGTCACCAACAAGCAGGGCACCAAGCCCGATCGCATGACCCTGGTCGTCGACGTCAAGGAGAAGAGCACCGGCACCTTCCAATTGGGCGCGGGCTTTTCGTCGGCCGAGAGCATCCTGTTCACCGGGCAGATCAGCTACAACAACTTCCTTGGCCTCGGCACCACGGTGTCGGGCTCGGTGCAGTGGTCGGGCTTCCGCCGCATCTTCGACTTCCGCTACCTCGACCCGTACGCCTTCTACCTCGGCGGCGAGCCGGTCACGATCGCCTTCTCCGCCTTCAACACGAGCCGCTTCTTCCTCGACTTCACGCGCGACTCCACCGGCGTCGACGCCACCATCGGCTATCCCATCGGCCGCCCCTTCGTGCCGCTGACCGCGCCCATCCAGGAGGAGGCCTCCGCCTGGCTCCTGCCCTACGTACCCGACTTCGAGAATCTGCAGCTCTTCGTGGCCGGCAACCTCGAGCGCGTGGTCATCGAGGAGACCAGCTTTGGCGCCCGGCTCGTCGGGCTGCAGACGCACCTGCCGCGCTACACGACCTCGGTCCGCACGTCGGTGGTGTTCGATCAGCGCAACAACCGCCTGTTCCCGTCGGCGGGGTGGTTCCTGTCGGGATCGGTGGAGCTCGCGACCCCGATGTTGGGCAGCGCCCTCGCGCCCGGCGCCGAGAAGTGGGTCAAAGAGAGCCTGCAGGGAGCGGGCGTCCAAGACGGCATCGGCTTCCTCTACAAGAACGGTCGCGCCAACGACTTTCAGCGCTTCAGCTTGGTGGCGCGCACCTACTACAACTTCGACGAGATCCTGCCGGTCAAGGGCGTGGTGCTGAAGAGCAACATCGAGTGGGGGCTCATCCACACCGACGATGAGCTGGTGTTCGAGAACTTCTACATGGGTGGCTTCAACACCATCCGCGGCTACTACCTGCGCTCGATCTCGCCGGTGGCTCGCGTGGGCTCGGCCACCGACCCCTCAGCACCGCTCCTCGAGTTCCGCACCGGCGGCAACCAGCAGTTCTTCACCAACATCGAGCTCGAGTTCCCGCTGCTCGAGCAGGTCGGCATCCGCGGCGTGGCCTTCTTCGACGCCGGCAACGTGTATGCGCCGGGCGAGTACCTGTTCTACTTCGGGCAGGACACGCTGCACCCCGAGCTGCCGCTCGGGCTCTTCTACGCCGTGGGCGTCGGGGTCCGTTGGTTCTCTCCCATCGGACCGCTGCGCTTCGAATTCGGCGTGCCGCTCACGCCGCGGGCCAAGGGCACCTTTGGCTTCGGCCAGGGCGATCAGCCCTTCTCGTTCGAGTTCAATGTCGGCAATTCTTTCTGAAGTCGGCGACGACAAGGTCGCCGACTTCAGGTGCGCCGCCGGACCTGGCCTTGTCCGGCTGGCCACGTCGTCATGAGCGGCCGTAGCCAGGATCTGGCGGCGCCCTTCTGCTGCGGTTCTGACCCTCGGTTTGGAAGCGCGCCTCGGCGGGCAGCGGCTTGCTGCTCGCTGTGCGGGCGTCGCCCGCGCCGCTCGCCCGTGTGATCCCCTACGCTACCGCAGGAGCTTCGCTGGCGTTCCAGGTGCTCGCGGCCTCGGTGACGTCGATGCCGGCGTAGCGGCACACGACGATCCAGCGGCGGCGACAACCGGCCAACAGGGCAGGGTGCTCCGCCAGCTTGGTGCGCTCGGCGGCCAGCACCTCCTTGCCCTTGCTCTTGAGCCAGCCCTCAGGCGACTCGATGCCTTCGCGCTCCCAGATGCCTTGCCAGCCGATCTCGTCGTGCCAGCTCTCGCCGGCGAGGAAGAGCGACAGCTCGCGCGCGGCGCCACCGGCGGGGGCGGCCTCCGCAGTCGACGAGGGTGCGGCGCCCGAGGCCGCACTCGCGGCCTCGGGCTTCGGCGGCTCTCCTGGCCCCGGAGGGCCGGGCTTCCTGGCATCCGCGTCACGGCGAGCGCGCATGCGGTTCTGCATGTAGAGGGCTGCGCCCGCGATTGCGGCGGAGGCGGC
Organism: Deltaproteobacteria bacterium; assembly: GCA_020850995.1. Classification (GTDB taxonomy): domain Bacteria; phylum Myxococcota; class UBA727; order UBA727; family VGSZ01; genus JACOUT01. Next base: position 16,422 of record JADZDP010000058.1, on the reverse strand, counting down.
GATGATGATCAAGCGGCGCGGAATGGCCATGGCTGCTCCAGCGTGGGTACCGAAAGCTATAACGGCTTGAAAGCTGCGCGACAGGGCACTATTCCGCCTCGGTGTACGACCGCGCCTGGTGAGGTAGCTCAGTTGGTTAGAGCGGAGGTCTCATAATCCTCAGGTCGAGGGTTCGACTCCCTCCCTCACCACCATCGGTCGACGCGAGGGCCACCACCAGGTGGCCCTCTGTTTTTCCGGTTTCGGCGTATGATGCCGCCGATGCCCATGGTCCGGTGCCCACAGTGTGGACGCGTCGCCGACGGGATCGCGTGCTTCGCGTGCGGCTACGAGTGGGCCAAGGGCGCCCCAGCCGCCGCGCCACCTTCCTCGAGCGCAGCGCCGCCGCCCACTCCAACGCCGCCGCCGGCAGCGCCCGCGCCGCTGCCGCGCACGCCATCTCGTCCCGCCTCACCACCTCCGCCCCCCCCTTCACGGCCGGCGCCTCCGCCTCTTGGCTCGGCGAGCCCCTTCGCGACCCCTTCGAGCAACCCCTTCTCCCGCCCGGCCGCTGCGCCCGCGCCGCCGCCGCCGCCGCAGGCGCCCGTTCCCACCGCGACCACGCCTGCACCTGCACGCGCGCCGACTCCCGGCGCGATGCGGCCGCCGCCGCGCACCCCCAACCCGTGGCCCACCCCGCCGCCACCGCCGCCGCGCGGCTTCACGCCAGCACCCCTGCCGGCGCTCGGGCGCGCACCCACCCCTGGGGCGGTCTTGTCGCCCCCAAGGATGCCGACGCCCGGCCCGGTGCTCACACCTCCCTCGCTCCCACGCGCGCCGACATCGCCGGGGGCGGCGGCGCTCTTTAGCCCGCCGCCGCTCCCCGACCATGTCGGCGGCGCGCCCGTCGAGCTGGTGCTCGAGACCGAGCTCGACTTCTCGCTCGAGGCGTCGGGGAGCTTTCCGTCCTCGAACACGGCAGATCAGGGCTCATCGTCCCTCGCCAACCTCTTCGACGGCATCGACCTCGGGGCGCCCCCCATCACGGGCCCGAGCGCGACCATGCCCGCTGCGCGCTCCGGTGCGGGTGGCGGCGGCGGCCTCGACGTCGTCGGGGCCTTTGCCGCGGCCGAGACCTCGTCGTTGCCGGCGCCCCCGCCGCCGCCCTTGCCCGTGCGCTTGCTCGGGCTCGCCGAGCGCCTGCGCGCCGAAGGCCGCGAGGACGACGCCAACACCGTCGAAGAGGCGCTCGACCGGCTGCCGCCCACCTAAGGGCCCTTGTATGGTCACGTTGCGCGACCACGCGACGTCGCCATCGTCGCGCCTCACTCGCGTCGTAGCGCAACTTGCCCATTCGAGGGGCCTCGACAACCTGCTAACGGCGCCTCATGCGCTACGACCCGAGCACGATCGAGCCCAAGTGGCAGAACGCGTGGGACGAGGCCAAGGCCTTCAAGACCCCCAACGACCTCGTCACGCTGAAGACGCGACCCAAGTTCTACGTCCTCGACATGTTCCCCTACCCCTCAGGCGCCGGCCTGCACGTGGGCCACCCCGAGGGCTACACCGCCACCGACGTGCTGGCGCGCCTCAAGCGCATGCAGGGGCACTGGGTGCTGCACCCCATGGGGTGGGACGCCTTCGGCCTGCCGGCCGAGCGCGCCGCCATGCGCGAGGGCGTCCACCCCGCCATCATCACCAAGCGCAACGTCGACAACTTCCGTCGTCAGATCAAGCGGCTCGGCTTCTCCTACGATTGGGAGCGCGAGGTCGACACCTCGAGTCCCGACTACTACCGCTGGACGCAGTGGATCTTCCTGAAGCTCTACGACAAGGGCCTCGCCTACCTCGCCGAGGTGCCGGTCAACTGGTGCCCGGCGCTCGGCACCGTGCTCGCGAACGAGGAGGTCAAGGACGGCAAGTACGTCGAGACCGGCGACGTGGTCGAGCGGCGCACCATGAAGCAGTGGATGCTCAAGATCCCGGTGTACGCGCAGCGCCTCATCGATGACCTCGAGGGCCTCGATTGGCCCGAGGGCGTGAAAGAGATGCAGCGCAACTGGATCGGGCGCAGCGAGGGCGCCGAGATCGACTTCCGCGTCGTCGTCGCCCACGACCTCAAGCACCCGTCCGCGCAGGACGCGAAGTTCCGCGTCTTCACGACGCGCCCCGACACCTTGTTTGGCGCCACCTACTGCGTGCTCGCCCCCGAGCACCCCTTGGTCGACGTCATCACCGCGCCCTCGCACCAGGCCGCCGTCGCTGCCTACGTGAGCGCGGCCAAGCAGAAGACCGACCTGGCGCGCACCGACCTCGCCAAGGAGAAGACCGGCGTCTTCACGGGGGCGTACGCCGTCAACCCGGCCACCGAGCAGAAGATCCCCATCTGGGTGGCCGACTACGTGCTGTCCACCTACGGCACTGGCGCCATCATGGCGGTCCCCGGTCACGACGAGCGCGATCACGAGTTTGCGCGCGCGCTCACGCTGCCCATCGTGCAGGTGGTCAAGCCGCTCGAGGGCGATCTGCCGAAGCCCGTCGAGGACGCCGCCTTCGTCGAGGAGGGCCTCGCGTGCAATTCCGGTTTCCTTGACGCTTTGACGACCGCAGAAGCGAAGAAGCGGATGATCGACCACGTCGAGAACGTGGGCTGGGGCAGCCGTCGCGTGCAGTACAAGCTGCGCGACTGGCTGTTCTCGCGGCAGCGTTACTGGGGCGAGCCCTTCCCTATCGTGCACACCGACGACGGCGAGATCGTGGCGCTACCCGAGGACCAGCTGCCGGTCACGCTGCCCGCGGTCGACGAGTACAAGCCCACGGGCGACGGCAAGCCGCCGCTCGGGCGCGCGAGCCCGGACTGGGGCCGCGTCCGCCTGCCGGACGGCCGCATGGCGACGCGCGAGCTCAACACCATGCCGCAGTGGGCCGGCTCCTGCTGGTACTACCTGCGCTACCTCGACGCGCGAAACACCGAGCGCGCCTGGGATGCCGAGCTCGAGAAGTACTGGATGCCGGTGGACCTCTACGTCGGCGGCGTCGAGCATGCGGTGCTGCACCTCCTGTACGCGCGCTTCTGGCACAAGGTGCTCTTCGACTGTGGCCTGGTGTCCACCAAGGAGCCGTTCCACAAGCTCTTCAACCAGGGGATGATCCTGGCCTACAGCTTCCAGGACGCCAAAGGGAAGTACTACGGCTACGACGACGTCGAGGAACGCGACGGCAAGACCTTCGCCAAGAGCAGCGGCGAGGAGCTCAAGAGCCAGATCGAGAAGATGTCCAAGTCGAAGTACAACGTGGTGAACCCCGACGACGTCATCCGCGACTACGGCGCCGATGCGCTCAGGCTCTACGAGCTCTTCATGGGGCCGCTCGAGCAGGTGAAGCCGTGGCAGATGGCCGGTGTGGAGGGCGTCTCGCGTTTCCTGGCGCGCACCTGGCGTCTGGTGGTGGACGAGGAGAGCGGCGCGCTGTCGAACCGCGTCGCCGACGAGGCCGCGGCGCCGGATCTCGAGAAGGCGCTCCACAAGACGCTCAAGAAGGTGAAGGAAGACACCGCGGGGCTGCGCTTCAACACGGCGATCTCGCAGATGATGAGCTTCGTGAACGAGTGCACCCAGGCCAAGGCGCTGCCGAGGGCCCTGCTCAAGACCTTCACCTTGGCCCTCTCGCCCTACGCCCCCCACCTGGCCGAGGAGCTGTGGCAGCGCCTGGGCGGGCAGGGGCTCGCCTGCCAGCAGCCCTGGCCAGCCCACGACGAAACGCTCTGCGTCGACGATACCCTCACCTTGGGGGTGCAGGTGAACGGGAAGCGGCGCGACGAGATCACCGTCGCCGCCAACGCCGACGACGATGCCTGCAAGGCGGCGGCGCTCGCGTCTGCCACGGTGCAGAAATTCATGGAGGGTAAGCCCGCCAAGAAGGTCATCGTGGTCAAGGGTCGCCTCGTGAACATCGTGGTCTAGGGATGGTGTGACATGAACAAGACCACGCGCTGCGGCACCGTTGCCATCGTCGGCCGCCCCAACGTGGGCAAGAGCACGCTGTTGAACGCGCTGCTCGGCCAAAAGCTGGCGCCCACCACGCACAAGCCCCAGACCACGCGCCGCACCCTGCGCGGCGTGGTGCAGCACGGCGACGCCCAGATCGTCCTCGTCGACACGCCTGGGCTGCACAAACCCGTCAAGGGCCTGCATGCCTTCATGGTGCGCGAGGCGCTCGACGCCGCAAAGGATGTGGACGTGCTCGCCTTCGTCACCGAAGCGTCTACCTTGGGCATCCACAAGGACGACGAGATCGTCCTGCGCCAGCTCGAGAAGGAGGGCGCCACGGCGCACCCCATCGTCCTTGTGCTCAACAAGATCGACAAGCTGAAGGACAAGTCCGCTCTCTTGCCCCTCCTGAAGACCTGGGCGGCGGGCGAGCGCTTCAAGGCGCTGGTCCCCGTCGCCGCCGCGAAGAAGAAGGGCCTCACGCCCCTCCTCGACGAGATCGCGCGCCACCTCCCCGAGGCCGCGCCCATGTTCCCCGCGGACACCCTGACCGACGCCAGCGAGCGCGACATCTGCGCTGACCTGATCCGCGAGAAGGTGATGCTCGAGCTGCGCCAGGAGATCCCCTATCGCGCCGCCGTGGTGGTCGAGGAGTTCGACGAGAGCCGTCGCGAGGAGAAGAACAAGCCGCTGGTGCGAATCGCCGCAGTCATCCACGTCGAGCGGGACAGCCAGAAGGCCGTGGTGGTGGGCAAGAAGGGCGAGCGCGTAAAAGCCATCGGCCAGCGCGCGCGCGCCGAGCTCGAGACCCTGCTCGCCTGCCAGGTGATGCTCCAGCTCTTCGTACGCGTCGAGCCGGATTGGACCACGTCCGACGCCGGGCTCAAGAAGCTCGGCTACGTACGCTCACGGTGAGGGCGGGAGCACCTTCTCTCCCGGCAGGCTGACGCGGAAGGTCGTGCCGACACCCTCGCTGCTCTCGAAGCTGATGCTGCCGCCATGAGCGGCAACGATCTCCCGGCAGACGTGCAGGCCGAGGCCGGTGCCCGGCTCCGACGGCCACGCGGAGAACAGGGCTTCGAAGATGCGGGGTTGCACCGCGGCGGGGATGCCGTGGCCGTTGTCGGTGACCGAAACCACGACGTTGCCGCCGACGGGGCGCACCTCGACGTGCACCTTACCGGAGCCGCCGACCGCCAGCGCCTTGACGGCGTTGAGCAGCAGGTTGAGCAGGACCTGGGAGAGCTGGTGCGTGGAGCCGCGCACGGTGGGGCAGGGATGGTAGTCGCGGGTGAGGGTGCCGCGGCGCCGAATATCTCCGCTGGCGATGCGCACGGCACCATCGAGCAGCGCCGCCAGGTCACAGCTCGCCCTTGCGCCGGTGTCGCGACGCCCGAACGCGCGCATGTCACGCAGGAGGAAGGTCATCTGCTCGGCGGCGCGGCCCGCGTCGGCCAACCCCTCGAGGCAGCTCGCCAGCCTGTTGCGGTGAGACTCGGCCACCACGCCCGGGGCCTCGACCGCCTGCGCGAGCTCGTCGGCGGTGACGTCGAGGTTGCTGGCGACGCACGACAGCGGGTTCGCCACTTCGTGCGCGAAGCCCGCGGTGACGCTGGCCATCACCTCGAAGCGCTGCGTGTGGCGCAGCAGCGCTTCGCGCTCCGCTACCACTGCGCGTGATCGCACGAGCGACTCGGCCATGTCGTCGAAGCTCTCGCACAGCGCGCCCACCTCGCCGAGCTGCAAGAGGCCCGCGCGCACGTCGCCACCCTCGCGGGCGAACAGCCGCATCACCGCCGCCAAACGGCGCAGCGGCCCGAGCACCGAGAGCGCAAGCTGCAGGGAGATGCCGAGCGCCATGCAGCCAAGACAGGCGACCACCAGCGCGATCGCGGCGAGCTCAGGCAATACCGGGGCGGCGTGGACGTGGGGCGCGCCAGGCAGCGCGGCGTCGTGACTACGGATGAGCGTCGCCACCAAGACGACGCTGACGGCGGTCAGCGTCAGGATCCCGAAGCCGAAGTAGGCGCGCAGCGGCGGCGCGCGCACGCCCGCGTCACTGAGGCGGAGCTCGGGGTGCGAGACCTTGAGCCTTCGCAGGAAGGGCACCGTGCTCGCTTGCACGACGGGGAAGAGCACGGTCAGCTCGCAGGCGCCGGCCATGGCGGCGCCGGTCAACCCAACACCCAACAGGTTCCATTCGCCACGAAACGCCAGCACGATGAGCGCAGGCAGCACCGTGACGCCGATGAGCGCCAGGATCATCGCCGCGGTGTGCATCGGCAGGTTGAGCGCCTCGACCCACGCACGGTGTGCGAGCGCCGGATCCACCTGGTCGCTCGTGCGCAGGGCCGCGCGCGCGTGCCGGGTCAGCCGCGCGATGGTGGCGACGCAGATGACCGAGTCGAGGCCGAGCAACACCACCAGGTAGTGCAGCAGGTGGCGATCGCGCCACATCGACGCATCGGCCATCAACGAAATGTAGTACCAGGCGAGCAGCGTCGCCGGCCAACAGAACAGCACCACCAGCCACGGCGATGCCAGCAGCGCGCGCGGGCCGAGCCAGGCCAACGGAGGCGACGACGACGGGGTGTCGGCTCTCGCAGGGGTCATGGTCCCGTCACGCCCTCGAGCGCGCGCCGAGCGAGCCGCGCGAGCGAGATGGCCCCGCCCGGCTCCCGCATGGGCCGCACCGGGACGCGGGGCAGGCCCTCGACCGCCAGGACCTCGTTCGCCGCCTGCATACCCGAGATGTACGCGCCCTCCATGCAGATGACGCGGAAGCCGGTCTGCGTGTAGTCGCCCGCCAGCATCAGGTTGGGGTACGGCGAGGCCGCCGTCGGGCGCAGCTCGTCGCTGCCCGGGGTGGAGAGGAAGAACGCGTCGTGGTTGCCGCGGTGAAACAGCTTCTTCTCGACCGTGGCGCTCTGCGCAGCTGGCCAAAGCTGATGCAGGACATTCATGGCGTCGTCGATGATCTGCTGGTCGCTGAGGTTGGTATAGGCGCCGTCCTCGCCGACGAACTGCACCACCGAGCCACGCCCCTCGGAATCGCTCTGCAGGCGCTTGAGATCGGCCACCGTCGAGAAGGGCCCCGGCAGCCCGATGATGGCGCCATCAGCGTCCGGCGGGCTGATGACGCGGTCGTACCAGAGGGTGAGCGCGATGGTGCGCTGGGTCTGGAGCTGCGTGATCTTCTGGAAGTAGGGCAGCGCCAGCGACTCGGGGCGTAGGGCCTGTTCGAGGCCGCGGGGAGGGAGCGCCGCGATGTAATGGTCGGCGCTGACCTCGGTGGTCACCGGTTGACCCGGCATGGGCGTCTCGACGCTGTGGTAGTTCGACAGCCACTCCACCTGCACTTCGGGTCCGTGGATGTAGTGCCGGTTGTCCTGCACGGTGAACGACGTGACACGGTCGTTCGCAGGCGTGACGTTGATGCGCTCGACCTCCTTGAAACGCTCCACGATGCCGCCCAAGCGCAGGAAGTGCTGGCGGAGCGGCTCGATGATCACCTCGGAGCAGCCGCGGTTCATGTAGCGGCACGCGACGGCCTGGTAGTTCTGCGCCACGAGCTGCATGGCGGCCACGGCCGCCAGCGCCGACATCGGCTTTGGATAGATGAAGGCCGATTGCGTGACGAAGCGAAAGAACGAGCTGGTGATGACGGCGTCGGACAGGCCGTGCTGCCGCGCGTAGTCGTCAAACGAGATGGCGTCGAGCGCGCGCAGCTCGGCGGAGCTCAGACGGTCGATCTCGGTGACGAAGATCTCGAACATGAAGCGGAGGATCTTCACGCCGTCGAGGGGCCCATAGAGCCGCGACAACAGCCCGCCGGGGAACAGGTGCGTCGGGCTCGGCATGGGCCACGCCTGAAAGCGCCGCACCGACCCTTGGCTCCAGATGAGCACCTCGTGCTTGGCGGGCGCGAGGCCGGCGTCGGCGCCGAGCGCCTTCAAGCGACGCCCGAGGTTTGGGTAGTCGAAGAAGACATGGAAGCCGTGATCCACCGTGAACGTGCGCTGCGTCGTCCGGTCACGGTGCGGCATCGACGACGCCTTGCCCCCGAAGACGTGCCCGCGTTCGAGGATGCGCACGCGCAGGTTTCCTTGCCCGGCCTCGAGCAAGTGGATGCCCGCCGACAAACCGGCCAGGCCCGCGCCTGCGATCACAATCTCTTTCTGCGCCATGCTCGCACCCCCGCAACCCCAGTGGCCGGCCGCCGCTCCTCTCGAGCGAACCGCACGATAGTCCAGCGACCCGGTGGCGCGTAGGAATCGCGGCCGTGCGTCACATCAGTGTGTCGTGTCGAGACGCTGGATCGCGCGCGACACGCAGCCCACGGGGCCTTCGGCGGAGGGGCGCATCAGCCCGCTGGCGTTCTTGCCGCGCGTGACCCACAGGCCATACAGGGCGGTGGCCGCCGCGTTGGCGTCGCGGTCGTTCATGAGGTTCTGGAGGGGGAACTGCAGGCGCGCGTCGCCGATCTCGGCCACGATGAACGCGCGATCCCACGGGGAGAGTCGCGGGTCACCCACCAGCTTCTCGGCCAGCGCCCGGTCTTTGTCGGCGAGGGCGCGCAGGGCGAGCAGGCTGCGCGCTGCCTCGCTCCACAGGGTGTCCTGCACCGAGCCGAAGGCCTTCCTGCGCTCCTGCTCGGAGAGCGCCACATAGTGCGTGATGATGGTGTCGGTGAGCGCGACGTCGGGGTGCCGCTCGGCGGCAAAGAGCCCAACGACGCGCGCGCGCACATCGGAGCTCGCGAGCGCCTTGGCGATCTCCTCGGTCCCCGGAGGCGGTCCTGCGTCTGCGAGCGCCGCGAGGGCAAAGGCATGGTCGATGGTGCCGGGGCCGCGGCCGAGCTGCTCCACGAGCCGCAGCTTGGCATCGGCGGCCGAGACCGCGAGCCACATGTCGCGCGTTCGCATCTCGTAGCGACGGGCGTAGCGCACCAGGCCCTCGCGCTCTTCCGCGTACCAGGGGCTCTTCACCAGCCCGCCCTCGGGCGCGCTCAGCTTGCCGAGCTCGGCAGCGCGCGCACGCACCAACTCGAGGAGCACCGGATCGGGATCGCGCGCGTCGATGGACGCGATGACCTCGCCGTACAGGCGCGCGATCTCCGCCGGCCAGCGCCCGTACAACAGGTCCGCCACCAGCGCGCTCTCGTCGTAGCGCGAGACCGCGGCCGGGCTCGGCAGCGACGCCGCGCGCAGCCCTGGCTTCACTGCCAAGCTCGCTCGGTAGTAGCCCTCGTAGAGCGCCGCCGTGCGGAACGCGGCGCGTCGCCCCCAGAAGCGGTCGCCGATCTTCACCGCCGCCTGGTAGCGCTGGGCCGCGGCCTCGATACGACGGCGCGCCTCCTCGCCCTCGAAGCGCGCGAGGCGCTTGAGCCCGAGCGCCTGACCGCAGCGCTCCATGTCGGGAGCGCGGGCCTCCTCCACCTCGGCGGCACGGAACTTCACCTGTGCCACCAAGGAGCGTTGCAGCGCGGCAGGCAGGGTCTCGGCGGCGCGGCGCGCGTCCGTGAGCGCGTCGAGCGACTCGTCGAAGCGCTTCTGCAGCAACAGCGCGCGGCCGCGGCCGAGCTTCATGAGCGCCACGAGCTCTTGGTCCGAAGCGAGCACGCCATCGGGCAGCCAGGTGCCGGCCAAGCCCTCGAGCGCACGGGCATCGCCGGGCTCGGCGCGCAGCGCAAGATCGAGGTCGACCTTGAGCTTGGCGACCTTGGCGACGGAGTCGGCGCTCGGCGCCACCGGTGCCGCTGGGCCGCTCGCCTTTCGCTTGGGTGCCGCTGGGGCCGCAGGCGCAGCATCCGACGCTTCCGCCGGCGCCTCGGGCGGCGGCGCGGGCTCCTCGTGCGGGGTCTTGCCGAGGTCCTCCGCCGAGGGCGGCGGCGCCTCGGTGTCGCCGAGGTCGTCACCGCCGCCTTGCGCCAGCGCGCCGGTGGCGGCGAGCCAGAGGAGGGCAGCGGCGAGGGGGCGCATGGGTTGCGCTACTTCGCGGGCGCGGGCGCAGCCGGCGCCGGCGCGGCGGCGCCACCGGGGGCGGCCGGAGCAGGGGGAGGCGTGCCGCCGCCTGGCGGGGCCGCCGCTGCGGGCTTCGCCTCGCCCGGCTGCAAGCGATGGATGCGGTACATGGCCTGCTTGCCTTTGAACTTCACCACGCCGGCCATGCCGATGGACTCGGTGTTGTCGAGCATCACCCAGCGCACGGCGTCGATGGGGCCGGGGTTGAGCACGAACGCATCGGCGAAGGTCTCTTGCGCGATCCGCGTCTGGCCGGTGAGGTCGGTGGCGTACCCGCCTGCCTCTTGGATGTTGCCGAAGAGCCCGAACGGGAAGAGCTGCGGGTTCTGCTGCATCACCTCGGTCAGCAGCGGGTCGCCCACGTTGGCGCCCTCGTGGATTCGGTCGATGGCGAGCGGGCCGCTCTGTAACGGCGGCCCATGCGAGATGAGCACGCGTGCGGGCGCGGTGGCGGCCTTGGCCACCTCGGGCAGGGCGCGCACGTCGGCGGGCAGGTACTCGCAGCCCCGCGTGCAGTGCAGGTAGTCCTTGTTGTAGTAGCCGGGCATCGAGATGACCGATGCGTCGTCGGTGTTGAACACGCGCACAGTGTTCATGTTGATGATGTTCGGGTAGTCCTTCTGGGCCGCGGCGACGCCCGCGCTGTAGTGCTCCCTGCACTCACGGTTGCCGATGACCACCAGCACCGGCACCTTGGCGAGCGCCAGGTCCCGCAGCACCTTCTCGATGCTCTCGGCGGTCTCGCCGAGATCACCCGTGGCCGCGATGGCGTCGACCTTCTGCGCCGTCATCCACTCCACCATCACCTTGATGTTGGCGGCGTTGTCGGGGTTGTGATCCTTGATGTCGGTGATCTGCCCGAGCACCCACTCGTCGTCGGCGTCACCGGGACCGTCGAGCGAGATGGTCGAGCCCTTGCGGGAGTAGGCGAGGCCGTTGATGGTCAGCTTCTCTTCCGGTGTGGCCAGCGGCGGGCCCACGCACGCGGGATCGGACTCGCGCGGCGCCTCCGCCGTCGGGGTAGCCGGCGTGGGCGCTGGCTGATCGGTCGACGGCTTGGTGCACGCGCCGAGGACCGAGAGCGACAGGCCGCAGGCGGCCAGGGTGGCGAGGGCGTTTCCGTGGTGGAGCATCAGGTCCTCGTGGGTCGGAAGGGGAGGGGAAGGCAGTGCGTGGGGCGGGTGGTGGGGCAGGGCGTTTGACAGGCGATGCGCGTCAGTCCTCTTCCTCTTCCTCGTCGTCCACCTGATAAACGTCGAACGCGCCGAGCGCCTCGAGCAGCTCTTGCAGCGTGTCGACGGTCTGGCTGGTCTCGGCGGTGACGGCCACCTTGGGGCCGCGCACGCGCGCGTGCGCCGGCTCGGGCCAATCGATGTCGCCCTCGTCGAGCACGTAGTCTTCGGTGTTGACGCCGAAATCCGCGAAGAACGGCGGTGGCTCGCTCTCGCGGTTGCCTTCGAAGAGCCAGCCGAAGAACGCGTTCAGCGCCTTGGCAACGCCGCGCGCGGTCTCCTCGCTGTCGAAGGTCCCAATGATCTCGACCTCTTCCATCTCGCCTCCACGAGGACGGCGCACCTAAGCACGGGCGAAAGCCGCCCCGCAAGAGGGCACGGACGGCGTGGTGACGCCAGGCCCCCGGTGCGATGTTCGACCACCGGGCGGCCCTCGACGGCCCCCTGCTACGCTTCGCCCATGTGCCGCCTCGGTCGCGTGCTCGCGCTCTTGCTGGTCGCGCCCGCCTGCCAGTGCGGGGGCGAGCCCATCGACGCGGTTGTGGTGGAGCTGCGTCTGGCGCCCGAGCGCATCGACTTCGGGCGCCTGCCTGTGGGCGCCCGCGCCCGGGCGACCTTGGCCATCATCAACGACGGCAACGGCCCCTACAGCCCCACGGCCGCGCCGCTGGTGCAGGGCGAGGGCTTTGCCCTGGTTGCGCCGTGCGCGATCCCCATCGCGCCCAACGCGTTGTGCGAGATGAGCGTGGAGTTCGCGCCCGCGGCTGAGGGTGATCGCGTCGGGAGCGTCATCGTGGAGGCCCCAGACGGCGGCGTGCTCGAGGTGCCGCTCACGGGCACCGGCGACCCGCCGGCGGTGGCGCTGGCGCCGGCATCGCTCGACTTCGGCTCTTTGGCGGTGGGCACGAGCGCGCGGCAGACCTTCTCCATCACCAACCTGTCGACGGCGCGCCTCGATCTGCCCTTGGTGCTCGATGGCATCGGCTTCGTGGTGGGTGGGTCCGCAAGCGCGCTCGTGTCCGTCGAGCCCGGCCAGGCCAGCGAGGTCGCCGTCGACTTCCTCCCTGCGCGCGGTGGTCCCTACGGGGCGCGCGCCGTCGTGGAGATCTGCGGCCCGCTGTGTGGCCCCGAGGTGGCGCTCACTGGCGAGGGCCTCGCGCCGCGCATCGAGGCCGATCCCCGTACCGTCGACTGGGGCGAGGTGGCGCCGGGCGCCGACGCCAGCGTCACCATCGTGCTCGCCAACGCCGGCGCGGGCGACCTGGTGGTGACCGCGCTCGACGTCGTGGGCAGCGATGCGGTCACGGTGAGCGCCGACGCGCTGCCGCTGGTCGTCGCACAGCAGACCAGCGCCACCATCACCATCCACTGGGCGCCGCCGACGGCGCTCGGGTCGCTCGGCGCGGGCCTGCTCGTGCGCAGCAACGACCCGGTGTCGCCGGGCGTGTTCATCCCCCTCGACGGAGTGGCGCCTGGCCCAGCGCTCCAGCTGGTGCCCGCCGCGCTGCACTTCGGCATCCTCGACGAGGGGCAGGGGCGCGAGGTCGAGGTGGTGGCGCGCTCCGCCGGAACGGTGCCCGTGGACGTCAGCGCCGTGCTCGTCGACGGCGACGGCTTCTCGCTGATGGCGCCGGCGCCCGGCGCGTTCACGCTCGAGCCCGGCGCCGCCCGCGTGCTGCGGCTGCGCGCCGAGGCCTCGGCGGCGGCGGTGGCCGCGGGCGGACGCGAGGGCACCTTGACCGTCCGCGGCGACGCCATCGACGACGCGATCATGCCGCTCGCCTTCCTGAGCGGCAGCGCCGGGTGCCAGCCGCGCGCCGGCGCGCCCAACGTGAACCTGGGGGCGGTGCCGCTCGGCCGGGGCTCCACCGGCAGCGTCAGCATCGTCAACGTCGGTGACGCAGCGTGTGACCTGGTGCGCGCCGGGCCGGCGCAAGGCCTCGCCTTCGATGATGGATTTTCCTTCTCGGCTGCCCGCGCGGCGTCCATCGCGCCGGGCGCCAGCGGCACCGTCGACTTCGGCTTCGTGTCGAGCTCGGTCGGCGCCCGCTCCGCCTTCGTGAGCCTCGAGTTCTCGGGCATCGCTGCCGAGGTGTTGGTGTCCGCCACCGCGCGCGCGGTCACCGGGTCGCTCGTGGGCGATCCGCCGCTCTTGGAGCTCGGCCCCACCCTCGAAGGCTGCGCGACGCCCGGGCGCAGCGCGGGCTTTCTGAACGACGGCAGCGGCCCGGTGGTGGTGGAGTCCATCGAGCTCGTGCCCGCGTCCGCGCCCTTCGACCTGCTCGTGCCTCCGCTGCCCGCGTCGCTGGCGCCAGGGGCCCTCCTGTCGGTCACGGTCTCCCCGCGCCTGGCCGCCGCCGGCACCCACGAGGCCGACGTGGTCGCCACCAGCAGCGCGGGGCTGCGCGCCAACGCGCACCTGCGACTCCTGGTGGAGCCCGCCGACACACCCATCACCGAGACCTTCGTGGTGGCGGGGACCACCGCCGTCGACGTGCTCTTCGTCGTCGACAACTCCGGCTCCATGGCGGACGACCAGGAGATCCTCGCCGCCAACTTCGACGCCTTCATCGCCGCCGCCGCCAACGACCCGAACCTCGACTTCCACCTCGGCGTCACCACCACCGACGTCCTCGGCGGCACCGGCGGGCCCTTCGTGGCGCCCTTCCTGCGCGACTCGAGCTCCGGCCTGGCCTCGCAGTTCGCCGACCAGGTCCACGTGGGCGTCGGCGGTGGTGGCCTCGAGCTCGGCCTCGAGGCCATGCGGCGGGCGCTCGACGACTACGCCACCAGCACCAACGCTGGCTTCCTGCGCAACGACGCCGCGCTCAGCGTGGTCGTGGTGAGTGACGAGGAGGACGGCGGCGACATCCCCGACGTGCAAAGCCTCGATCCGAGCGCAGCGCGCCCGCCCCAGGCCTACATCGAGTTCCTCGGCGGGCTGAAGACCGGTACCGTGACGAACGCCCCGGTGCTGTTCTCGATGGTGGGGACGCCGCTGTTCTCGCCTCGCTACCAGCAGGTGGCCACCGCGTTCTCGGGCGTGTTCCTCGACATCGGCGCCGCCGACTGGGGCGAGCAGCTCTCCGCCATCGGCGCCGCCACCTTCGGCCTGCAGCGCCTGTTCCGGCTGGGCGCCGCGCCAGAGGCGGGCTCCGTCGTCGTCACCGTCGACGGCGTCGCCACCTCGGCCTTCTCGCTCGTGCCGGTGGCGAACGCCGTGCTCCTCGACGACCCGCCGCCGGAGGGCGCCGTGGTGGTCATCACCTACCAGGCGGGCTGCTGATGGCGGCGAGGGAGCGGCGCGGCCGCACGTGGTGGCTGCGCTGCGCCCTGCTCACCGCGCACACCGCGCTCACCGCGGCCGGCGGCGCCGCCTGCGCGCTGCCCTGCGACGTCGATGCCGATTGCCCAGACGGCGCCGGGTGCCGCGCCGGCTCCTGCGCCACCGAGTGCGCCGACAACAAGGATTGTCCCTTGGGCACCGACTGTGGGCCCAACCACCTCTGCGGTCCGCCTGCCGCCGGCGACATCGTCTGGCTCTCGCCGGAGCAGGGGAGCACGGTGGACGGCAGCTTCGACGTTGAGCTCGAGATCAGCTTCCGCGCCGCCACCGCCGCGCTCAGCGTCGAGCGCGCACCGACGGACGGCGGCGACCCGTGCGCGCCCTTCGTGCCGTTCCGCGCCGATCTCCTCGGTGACCGCGAGCAGCACCTCACGCAGCGCGTGGCCGTGCCCGGCCTGCTCGCGCTCGGCGAGCGGTTCACGCTGCGCGCGACCATGAGCTCGGCTGGGGGCACGGTGGTGAGCGACCTGACGCTGGTGAGCGCGCCCTCGGGCACCGGCGGCGCGCGCTTCACGCAGCCCGAGGCCGAGCGCGCGCTCAACGCTGCCGAGCTCCTGAGCGTCGAGGTCAGCGCCGAGCTCGATCGCGCGGCCGCAGTGGTCTCGCTCTGGGTCGAGCCCTTGGGCAGCGCGCCCGGGCCCATCAGCACCGTCGGCGCGGGGCTGAGCTCGTTCGTGGGGCAACCTGTCGCCGTGGCGCACGGGCCACAGGTCATCTGGCTCGACGCCGACGGCGCACGCTGCGGCCTCGGCATCAACGGCACCGCACCGAGCAGCGCGGGCCTCGAGCTCGGCTTGAGCTTCCACGCCGACGAGCCCGCCGCCCTCGACCTGCGCGTGTTGGTGGAGGGCAACGCCGCGTCGTCGACCTGCGACTTTCGATCGCCTGGCGCGGCGTGCGAGGCCGTGCGCGAGACCGCCGCGCCCGACCTGCGCGGCGAGCAGGTGTTATCCGTACCCATCGCCGAGGGCGTCGTGCACGTGGCGGTGGTACCGCGCGCCGCCACCGGCTACGCCACCGCCGAGGTGCGCGTGACCTTGGGCGGGGAGCACGTCGGGTGGCTCGGGCCATTTCCCATCGCCACCGGCGTGGGCGAGGCGTGGATCGCAGGCCAGGTGCTCGTCAGCGGCGGCCTTGCGCGTTTGGTGCGAACGGACGAGGTCACGACAGGCGCGCCGTGGTAGCACCCGGGCCTAGGGGCAGCGCGCGAACGGAGCGGAGTGGCGATGGCTGACGCAGGGATGTCGAAGGCACAGCGCGCGACCCGCACGGCGCTGTTCGTGGTGGTGGTGGGCGGCGTGCTGGCGGCCTTCTCGTACCTGGGGATGCAGGAGAAGGCGCCGCCCATGGGGCCCGAGCCACACCATCGGCTGCGGCTCAACCTCAAGGGCGAGCTCATCGGGGTCGAGAGCGATCCACCGGTAGACCCAGCGCTGGCCACGGCCGCCAAGGGCTTCGTCACCGACAAGCGCACGGTGGAGAAGCGCGTCAACGCCGGCTGCCAGAGCTGCCATGGGCTGGCCGGCGAGGACCTGTCCAAGCACCCGTGCGCCCAGCCCGGCGGGCGCTGCGTGGGCGAGCACCACCCGCCCAAGCCCGAGTGCATCAAGTGCCACCGCTGAGGCCCTGAACGAGGCTGCCCCGGCCGCGCCCGCTTCGCGTTGTCCGATAATACATATTATGGTAACTCACAATTGACGGGAGCTTTCCCGCTCTTGGGCGCGCAGCCCGCCCCTGCGCCCGCGCGTTCACCAGTCGTCGGCGATGAGGCCGAACTGCAGGCCGTGCACCAGCGGCTTGTCGGCCGGCAGGAACTCGCGCTCCCCCACCCGGCGCTCCTCCACCCACTCGAG
>JADZDP010000057.1 GCA_020850995.1 Deltaproteobacteria bacterium | reverse complement strand
TCCATCGTCGCTGGCGGCGTCGCGTCCTCGGTCCGTGGCGACGGCCACGGCCCTGCGGGGCTCCTTGCCATCGACGCGCCTCGCTCGCGATCACCGATCGACTTGTCCATTCGCGGGCCCTTAGGCTCGGGGATCGGAGGCCCCATGCGCGCACGATCCCCTTGGTCCCTGCCGACCGCCATCGCGTTCGTGTGCGTGATCCTCCTGAGCGCCTGCGCCCGGGAGACCCCGGAGGCGAAGATGCGCCGCGCGCTCGACGACGCGGTGGCGGCGCTGGCGGCCAAGGACATCAAAGGCGCGGGAGCGATCCTCGCCGACGATTTCACCGATGGCGCCAAGCGCACCAAGAAGGACCTGACGCGGCTCGGCTTCCTGGCGCTGCAGCGCGGGCCGGTGTTCGTGCGGCTGCAGAGCGTTTCGACCGAGGTGGAGGGCGCGCGCGCCACCACCGAGCTCACCGTGTTGGCGGTGCAGGGCGCGCCCGAGATCAAGAGCGCCGCCGATCTCCTCGACACCAACGCGCGCACCCTGGAGCTGACGCTGCGCTGGCGCAAGGACGGCGGCGACTGGCAGGTCACGCACGTGGAAGGTCTGCCCACGCTCTCGTTTGAGTGAGCGCTACTCGTGGGCCGCTGGTGGTGGTGCTGGTCGTCCACGCAAGGGCTGGTTCGGCAAGAGCAGCACCGCCACCAGCGCTGCCCCCTGGAACGCCGTCGCGAACCAGAACACGCGCGCCACGGCGTCGACGAAGGAGCGCTTGAAGGCGAGCAGCGACGCGGGATCGAGGTGCGCGAGCAGGGCCGCCGACGGGCCGGCACCCTCGCCGCCGATGGCTCCACCGCCAGGCACCTGGAGGGAGGCGGCGAACACGGTGCCGAGCACCGCCAGGCCCATGGTGGCGCCCATCTGGCGAAAGAAGGTCGACAAGCTGGTGACGGCGCCGATGACGGCCGGCGGCACCGCGTTCTGGATGGTCAGCGGCACCAGCGGGATGGCGGGCCCCATGCCGAGCCCGAGCAAGAACATGCGCCACGCCACCGCTCCCTCGGTGGTGTCGACGTCGAGCGTAAGCGCCATCAGCAGAAAGGCCGCGCATGCGCCCGCCACGGTCAGCAACAAGACCGGCTTGGTGCGCCCGATGCGCGAGGCGATCTGTCCGCTGGCGATGTTGGCCACGAACAGCCCCATGGTCAGCGGCAGCGTCGTCATGCCCGCCGATGTGGCGGAGGCGCCCGCCACCACCACCATGAACAGGGGCAGGAACACGATGGCGCCGAGGAACGCGAGGCCCGCGAGGAAGTTCACCGCCAGCCCGGCGGCCACCACGCGCAGGCGCAGGAGCTTGAGGTCGACGATGGGGTCGCGGGCGCGCCCCTCGACGGCCAGGAACGCGACCAGGCCGATCGTCGCCGCGCCGAAGAGCGCGCCCACTTGCCACGACAGCCAGGGCCAGCCGATCTCGCCGGCGCGCGCCTCGAGGCGCCCGAGGGAGAGCGCCAGCAAGAGCGGCACCGCGAACAGCGCGAGCGTGAGCGCGCCCGCCACGTCGAGCGAGAGGGGCCGCGCCTGCGCGCGCCGTAGCGGCGGCATGCGCGCGAGGATGAAGGTGGTGGCGATGGCGCCCACCGGCAGGTTGACGAAGAAGCACCAGTGCCAGCCCACCGTGTCGGTGACGAAGCCACCGATCATGGGGCCGATGACGCTCGAGAGGCCGAAGGCGGCGCCGAAGATGCCCTGGAAGCGCCCGCGCTCCGCGGGGGTGAACAGATCGGCGATGACGGTGAACGCGCTCGTGAACAGCGCCGCCGAGCCGATGCCCTGCACGGCGCGAAAGAGGATGAGCTGGGTGGCCGACGCCGACAGACCGCACAGCGCAGAGCCGAGCAGGAACACGCCGATGCCGGCCAGCAGGATGCGGCGCCGCCCGAACGCGTCCGAGAGCTTGCCCCAGATGGGCACGCACACCGTGGACGCGACCAAGTACGAGGTGGTGATCCACGTGTAGAGCGAGGGCGCGATGTCGAGGTCGCGCTGAATGGACGGGCCGGCGGTGGCCACGATGGTCTGATCGAGCGCCGCCAACAGCATGCCGAGCAGGGTGCCCGCGAGCGCGAGCGCCTTCTGGCCGGCGGGGAGGTCGGTGGGCTCGAGGGCGCGCGCCGGCGCGTCGACGTTCATGGCCATCGCGATGCACGATGGCCATGGGTTGCGCAACCACGGAACAGCGGCGCGCTACTGCACGAGGGCGGCGCGCCGCACGCTGATCTGCGGATCGATGAGGTAGCCGTCGTCTCGCGTGACCAGGACGCCCTCGAGGCCGCCCCGGCGGAGACGGCGAATCGAGGTGTACACGCGCGTGGCGCCGGAGTCGGCCCGCATCTTCTCGCCGGGCCAGCCACGCGCGAGCACCTCGGGTTGCGGCAGGCCGTGGCCGGGGCGCCGCTCGGCCTCGTCGACCAGCGCGAGGAAGATCAGGCGTAGGCTGCGCTGCCGCGCGAGCGAGGTGCGCCGGCCATCGATCTCGTAGTAGCGGCCGTCGCTGCCCACGACCATCTCCCGGCGCGCGGGCACCCGGCGCAAGGGCGCCACGCGGCGCACCAGAGCGAAGCGTGCGTCGTCACGCTCGCCGCGCACGAGCGCCAGCAGCGCGCGCAGCTCGGCGTCGGGCTGCTCGCTGGCGGCACGCACGAGCGCGGCGCGATCGGCCTGGTCGGGGTCGAGCAGGGCGCGCAGCACCAGCGCCAGCGTCGCCAGGCGGCCACCCTGGGGTACGAGCGCCGCCGCCGCCGCCGCGAGGTCGCGTCGCATCTGCGGGGCGCTGCCGTCGGGCTCACCCTCCAACAGGGCGCGTTCGAGGGCCAGCAGACCCACAACCCGGCGATCAGGGCAGCGCGCGAGGCCACACGCGACGGCCGCCAGGGCCGTGCGCGCGCCCGCCGTGTCGCCGCGAGCGCGCAGCGCGCGGGCAAGCGCCAGCTGCGCTTCGAGCGCGGGGGCGGGCACGTCGATGAGCGTGGCCAAGGTCCCCGCGCGTTCGGCGTGCACGGTGGCGGCGCTCACCTCGCCGCGATCGAGCGCGACCTCGCTGGCGGTGACCAGGGCGTGCACCAGCCCTGCGGGCGCACCGCATGCCTCGGCGGCGCCCAGCGCGTCGCGGGCGAGCGCGCCGGCATCGCCGTGGCGCCCGTCGACGCGAGCCAGCGCCGCTTGCTCGCACAGGGCGCGCGCCCGCAGCTCGTCCCCGAGCGGGCGCCCCGGCGCCACGGCCTCGAGCAGGTGACGCGCCGCGATCTCCACGGCACCCCAGGTGCGCTGCGCGCGCGCCACGTCGACGAGGGCACCCACGCGCAGGGCCGTGTCTCCAGCCTGCGCGGCGAGCGCGGCGCCGAGCATGAGGTCGTCGAGGCCACGGCGATCGCCGCTCGACAAGAGCGCGATCCCGCGTCGGTTGTGGGCCAGCGCCAGCGCCGCGCTCTCGCCGGGCGCAGCGCCGATGACGTGGTCGAGCTCAACGAGCCCCGCCTCGCGCTCGCCGAGCTCGAAGCGCGCGAAGCCGATGCGTGCGCGCGCGGCGGCCTCGCGACCCAGGTCGCCGATGCGTTGGGCGAGCGCGCGTGCTTCTTCGTGCGCGCGCCGCGCCTCGCCCACGGCGCCCGCCGCCTCGGCGAGCGCGCCGCGGCGCTCCAGCAGCTCGAGCTCGGCGGTGGGCAGACGCGCGGCGCGCGCGGCGGCCAAGCCGCGGTCGAGCGCAGCGTCGTGCGCGTCGCGCGCGCCCCGGCGCGCTGCCGTGATGGTCGAGGACAGGGCCAGCGCCACGGTGGCCTCGTCGTCGGTGGAGCGGGCCAGCGCCAGCTCGAGGTTGGGTCCGTCGTCGAGCAGCGCCTGCAGCGCCGCGGCGTCGCCCGCCCGTGCCCGCGCAGCGACGGGCTCGGACCAGGCGGCGAGCACGCGCACGTGCCGCGCGTCGGCGTTGGCGGGCCTGGAAGCGCGCCGCTCCAGCGCCTCGCGCACGCTCGAGTAGCAGCCCACGCGCAGCTCGCCGTGGCGCCCGTGCCGCACCCAAGTGAGCGCCAGCTTGGTGAGCGCCTCGAGGCGCGCCCCAGCCGAGGGCTCGCCGATCACCAGCTCGGCGACGTCGAGGGGCAGGGCATCGGCGCAACAGGCCACGCGCTCGAGCGCATCCCGCTCCTGTTCGGTGGCGCGGGCGAGGGCCAGCTCGACCGTGGCGGCCATGATGTCGGGTCTGGCGGTGGGTCGCGGCGACAGCGCGTCGCCCACCTGCGCGGCCACCGGATCGATGCCGTCGCGCGCGGCGCGCGCCGCCAGGAGCTCGATGGCGAGCGGCAGCCCGCCCACGAGATCGACCATGGCGCCGGCGGTGGCGTGCGCGTTCTGCGGCAGGGGGACGTCGGTGAGCGCGCGCAGGCGATCCTCGAGGAGGGCCACGCCCGAGGCCTGCGAGAGGCCCAGAAGCTCGAGCGCGTGCTCGCCGGGCAGCGCTAGCGGGGTGCGCGACGTGCACAGCACGCGCAGGGCAGGCGCGCGATCGAGCCAGATGGCGATGACCTCGGCGTGGGGAAGCAGGTGCTCGAGTCCGTCGAGCGCGAGCAGCATGTCGCCGGAGAGCGCTAGGGCCCGCCCCACGTGCTCCACCGCGGCGTCCTCGCGCACGGTGGCGAGCGAGATGCCGAGCGCCTGCGCCACCGCCGCCACCAGCGCCGCGCGATCACGCGCGGGCACGAGGTCCATGACCTCGACGACGGTGACGCGCCCCCGCGCCGTGGTCTCGGCGCAGGCGCGGCGCAACAAGCGGGTCTTGCCCACGCCGGCGGCGCCCCAAAGCGTGGTCAAGCGGCGCTGCTCGCTGGCGGCGAGCAGGTCCGCGAGCACGCGGTCGCGGCCCACGAAGCTGGTGGTCTCGAGGTGGCAGCCCGCGGCGCTTCCCGCGGAGCAGGCGGTTCCGTGCGGCATACGCACGCTGACGCAAAGTCCATGCCCGGCGGATCGTTAGCGCACTGTCATGGGGGCAAGGTGCTGTGAACAAAGATATTTCTCGTGCGTGGCGCGAAGTGTCTGCGGGCGGATCAGCGTCTGCCGGGCAGGGAGTCGAAGGTCGGCGCCCTGGTGGCGAGCTCAGGGATGAGGTCCAACGGCGGTAGCGACCAGGCGACCGGCTGCACCACGCTCGTGCCCTCGGGCGGCAACACCCGCTCGTCGAGGGAGCGGTGCGGCTCGCCGAACAGCGGCGTCACCCTGGCGGGGGCCGAGCGGCGCCGGCGCCGCGGCCCTCATCGACGTCTGCGCAGCAGCGCTGCCACCACGGCAAGAAGCGGCGCCGCGAGCGCCGCGTCGCCCCGGTCACTGCTCGTGCACGCGCAGGCGCGGTCGGCGCTTCCGTCGTCGCCGCCATCCTCGTCCTCATCGCTGGCGGGGGACAGCGGGACGCCGTCGTCGTCGTCGGCATCGTTCGGGTCGCTAGGGCCGTTCGAGTCGTCGGGCGGGTCCGTCGGTGGCGGCGCGCTCTCGTCGACGCACTGCCCGCCGGTGCACGCCTGGCCCTCGGGGCACACGGCACCGGTGCAGGCGTCGGCGCAGCCACCGCCCTCGCAGAAGAAGCCCGGCTCGCAGCTCACGCCGACGCACGAGTCGCTGACGCAGCGGCCATCGGGTTGACAGGTGGTGCCGGCGCCGCAGCTACCCTCGCTGCAGCGGGCCTCGCACGCGCCGTCCACACACACGCTGCACTCGTCACAGGCGAAGCCTGCGCACGAGTCGACGCAGCGCCCGGCGCGGCAGTCGGTGCCCACGGGGCAGGTGACGCCGGCGCAGGCATCAACGCACGCGCCCTCGACGCAACGGAAGCCCGCCTCGCAGCTGACGTCGACGCAGGCCTCGTCGATGCCGGGGCACGTGACCTCGTTGCAGGGCCCCAGGCACACGCCGTTGTCGCAAATGCCGCCGTTGTCGCACGGCGCCTCCTCGTCGATGGTGCCGTCGCAGTCGTCGTCGAGGGCGTTACAGCGCTCGTCACTGGGCGTGACCACGGCGCGGCACTCGGTGCCGGCACCCACGCAACTAGTGCGCCCGATGCCGCACACGCCCTCTTGCCCTGTGTCACAGGCCTCGCCCGAGTCGGGGCAGACCACGGTGCCACCGCGGATCTGAAAGACCCAGCGCCCGGGCTCGCCCACGTTCGAGTCGTTGCACACGATGGTGTTGATGTCGGCCGTCATGGACCCGGCGATCTGCACGAAGTCGCTGAGGTTGCCGGCGTCGAAGCCCACCTGCGCCGCGGTGCCGCCGAAGCCGCCCGAGCCGCCGCTGGCGTCGCCGGTGGTCCACTCGCAGCGGTTGAAGCGGAACTCCACGTCGAAATCGCCTTCGGTGGCGCCGCAGCCGCTCTGATCGGCCGCCGTCAGCACCATCTGGAAGTCCATCACGTGGTCGAGCTTGCAGCTGTAGTAGCCCACCGCGTCCCAGCTGATGGTCATCTTGCCCGGCTCGAGCTTCCACCACGTGCCGTTGTGCGTGGGGTTCTGGCAAGCGCCGTCGCCGCGCTCGCCCGTGTACTGCGCCAGGCCCCGGCAATCGCCGTGCGTCATGGGGCGCAGGTCGATGTCGGCCCAGTAGGCAGCGATCATGGGCCGTGATGCCACCGGAAAGGCCTGCGGCGTGTAGACCGGCTCGGCGCCGCTGAAGGTGATGTTGCCGTTGGTGTTGACGAACACCCGCGTGTGCGTGCCGGTGAAGAAGCGCAGGCCTGCCGGGAAGGCCGGGGTGATGTCGATGGAGGCCGAGGTGCCGTCGTCGTTGGGCGACAGACAGTCGGTGCCGTAGCCGCGCGGGCCACCAAGGCCGACCTGGAGCGGCACCGTTGCCACGGCCGGCGCTGCCGCGAGGGCGACGAGCACGAACGCGAGGGATCCTGGGGGTTTGGCCATACGACCTCCGGAGGAGGCCGCCGTGTACCGCGTTGAAGGCCGCAGGAGCACGGGGGATCGCTGGTGATCCCCCGTGGCTCCTCGCTGCGCGGGGCGCTCAGGTCTTTCCCTGCAGCCTGGCGCGGGCGGCGGCGCGCGCCGCCGCCGTCTCTGTGGCGTCGAGCTTGCCGTCCTTGTTCTTGTCGAGCGCCGCCGCCTTCGCGCTCTTGGCGCGCGAGCGCTCCAAGGGATCGAGCGTGCCGTCCTTGTTGGCGTCGTGCTTGGCCAAGCGCTCGGCCTTCTTTTCGGCGCGACGGTGACGCGCCACGTCTTTCGCCACGGCGCGCTCCTCGGGGCTGATGGTGCCGTCGTGGTTGGTGTCGACGCGCGCCACGCGTGCAGCCTTGCGCTGCGCCCGGTCAGCGTCGAGCGTGGCTTTCTCCGCGGCGTCGAGCTTGCCGTCGCCGTTGTCGTCGTACACCCAGGCCAAGCGCCGCTTTTGGCGCTCGGCCTTGGCGCCGTCACCCTTGGCGAAGGCGGCGCTCGGGGCCAGCAGGGCGAGGGTGAGCAGGGCGGGGGTCAGCAGGCGTCGCATCGGTCCTCCGTGACGCTCGTCGTCGGCGTCGTACAGGGGAGACCCGCGGCGGCGCCGGGGTGAAAAGGTGCAGGGCTCACCGTCGGATCGGAGGGGAGCCGTAACGGTAGACGTAATCCAGAAACTGTAAACAATGTCGCTTGCTGAACATTTGTACAGGTGCCATGCTTGTTGCGAGCCATGCAAGCCACGGACTTCGTCGAGCTGTGCGCCCGCACCGCGTTCTCGGGCATCACCGTCGAGGGCAGCGGCGCCGTCGACGGCGCCTCGCTCATGGACGCCGAGGCCGCGTGGCCGGGGGCAGGGCTGCCCGAGGAGGTGGTGGCGCGTGCGGCGCTGCTCGGCCAAGACGCCGTCGCCGTCTGCGACCTCGACACCGTGGCCGGCGTGGTGCGCGCCTTCAGCGCGGGCCGCGAGCACGGCGTGCGCGTCATCGCGGGCACGGAGCTGCTCTTGCACGAGGGCGCGCTCGTGCTGCACGCCGCCACCGCGAAGGGCTGGGCCCACCTCTGCGAGATCCTCACCCTCGCCAAGGAGGGCCTCGAGAAGGACGACGTCGACCACAAGCTCGAGCGCGTGCTCACCCGCGCCGCGGGGCTCTTCGCCTTGGCCCTACCGCCCTTCGCCCCAGTGGCCCTCGAGCAGCTCAACGACGCCTTCGGCGCGCGCCTGTCCCTTGGCGTCGCCTTCCACAAGACCCCCGAGGACAAGGCGCGCCTGGCCTTCGCCCGCGAGCAATCGGCACGCCTGGGGGTGCCCGTGGCGCTCACGGCGCGGCCCTTTCTGGTCGACGCCGCCGACAAGCGCCTGCACGACGTGCTCACGTGCATCCGCCAGCACCTGACGCTCGAGAACGCAGGTCAGCGCCTCTTGCCGAACGCACACGCCCGCATGCGCGGCGCAGAGGAGCTCGCGATTTTGGCCCGGGGCCGCGGCGCGCTCCCCCACGAGGTCGCGGCGTGGTTGCTGCGCACCCGCGAGGTGGCGGATGCATGCAGCTTCGAGCTCGGGCAGCTCAAGTATCGGTTCCCGACCTATCAGCGGCGGGCGGACGAGGGCTTGGCGGCGGAGCCAAGGGCGAGAGAACAAGAGACAGCAGGACAAGAGACAGCAGGACAAAGAGCAGCAGAACCTGGGGCTTGTTCTCCCGCCCTCATCGACGATCGCTGCTCTCGCGAGAGCATGGGATCGTGCCCCGTGGGAGCGCCGGCTGGCCGGGACGGGCGGGCGTCCGGTGATCGTGACGGCCCCCTCCCTAGATCCCTCCCCATAGGAATGGGGAGGGCCCTGCCACCTTCGGAAGGCGCGCCTGCCGAACCCGGCACGGCTTCCCCCATTCCTATGGGGGAAGATCTAGAAGGGGGGCCGTCCGCCCCCCCGGATGCCCCACCACGCAAGCAAGCCGTGCCCTCACAAGGGCACGGTCCCATGCTCTCGCGAGAGCAGCGATCGTCGATTGGGGCGAAAGAACAAGCCCCAACTTCTTCTTCTTCTTCTTCTTCTTCTGCTGCTTCTGCTGCTGCTGCGGCTCCCGCCCCCGCCCCACCCGATCCCAACGCCCTCCTGCGCCAGGCCGTGCACCAAGGCGCCCTGCAGCGCTACCCCGACGGCGTGCCCCCCGAGGTGGGCGAACAGCTCGAGCATGAGCTCACCCTCATCGATGAGCTCGACGTGGCCCCCTACTTTCTTACGGTCAAAGACATCGTCGACATCGCGCGCGACAAGGGCATCCTCTGCCAAGGGCGCGGCTCGGCGGCCAACAGTGCGGTCTGCTGGGTCCTGGGGGTCACCTCCATCGACCCGGTGCGCATGGGCCTGTTGTTCGAGCGCTTCTTGTCCAAGGAGCGCGGCGAGCCCCCGGACATCGACGTGGACTTCGAGCATGAACGGCGCGAGGAGGTCATCCAGGCCATCTACGACAAGTACGGCCGAAACCACGCGGCCCTGGTCAGCGAGGTCATCTCCTATCGCGGGCGCTCAGCCGTGCGCGAGGTGGGCAAGGTCTACGGGCTCAGCGAGGCGCAGACGGGGAAAATCGCGGACCTCTTGTTGCACTCGAGCTTCAGCGAGCTGTCGAAACCCGAGCTAGGACAGGCTCTTCGGGCGGTAGGTCTCGATCTTTCCGAGAGGCGCATCGCGGAGACCTTGCGCCTGTCGCGCCGCCTGCAGGGCCACCCGCGCCACCTGGGCATCCACGTGGGCGGCTTCGTGCTGACCGAGGACCCCATCACCACGCTCGGCCCCATTGAGCCCGCGCGCATGGAGCGGCGCACCATCCTGCCCTGGGACAAGGACGACGTGGAGGCCCTCGGCCTCTTCAAGATGGATGTGCTGGGCCTGGGCATGCTCACGTGCATCAGGAAGTGCCTGGAGCTTCTGAACCTGGAGCTGGGTTCGGCTCAAGCAGAGGGCAGAAAGGCAGCGGAAGGAAGAAAGGCTGAAGGAGGAAGAAAGGCTGAAGAAGGAAGAAAGGCTGAAGAAGGAAGAAAGGCTGAAGAAGATGGGGCTTATCGGGCTTCCTTCATGGAGGATCGCTGCTCTCGCGAGAGCAGGGGATCGTGCCCTGAGGGAGCGCCGGCTGGCCGGGGCGGGCGGGCGTCCGGTCATCGCGACGGCCCCCTCCCTAGATCCCTCCCCATAGGAATGGGGAGGGCCCTGCCACCTTTGGAAGGCGCGCCTGCCGAACCCGGCACGGCTTCCCCCATTCCTATGGGGGAAGATCTAGAAGGGGGGCCGTCCGCCCCCCCGGATGCCCCACCGCGCAGGCAAGCCGTGCCCTCAGAAGGGCACGGTCCTCTGCTCTCGCGAGAGCAGCGATCGTCGATAGGGGCGGGAGAACAAGCCCCAATTTCTTGTTCTTCTTGTTCTTCTTGTTCTTGTTCCAGTCCTTCTTCTTCTTCTTCTTCCACCACCACCACCGCGCCCCCCGACCGCGCCTACGCGCGCGCCGCCTGCGAGCCGCTCTTCCTGCACTCCATCCCGCCCGAGGACCCGGCCGTCTACGACGCCCTGTGCCGGGCCGACTCCATCGGCGTCTTCCAGGTGGAGAGCCGGGCGCAGATGGCCATGCTGCCGCGCCTGAAGCCGCGCTGCTTCTACGACCTGGTGGTGGAGGTGGCCATCATCCGACCCGGCCCCATCCAGGGCGGCATGGTTCATCCCTACCTCAGGCGTCGAAGCGGCGAGGAGCCGGTCGAGTACCCCCATGAGAGCCTGCGGCCCATCCTCGAGCGCACCCTCGGCGTGCCGCTCTTCCAAGAGCAGGTGATGAAGCTCGCCATCGTGGGCGCGGGCTACTCGGGGGGCGAGGCCGATCAGCTGCGGCGCGACATGGCCGCATGGAAGAAGAGCGGCAAGCTCTTGCGCCATCGACAGCGCCTGATTGATGGCTTCCAAGCTCGTGGTGTGTCGGCAGAATTCGCCGAGCGCCTGTTCGAGCAGATTAAAGGCTTCGGTGAGTACGGCTTCCCCGAGAGCCACGCGGCCAGCTTCGCCATCCTGGTGTACGCCTCGGCCTGGTTGAAGACGCACCACCCGGCGCACTTCGCCTGCGCGCTCTTGAACTCGCTGCCCATGGGCTTCTACGCGCCCTCGCAGATCATCGCCGACGCCCAGCGCCACGGTGTGCCCGCGCGGCCGGTAGACGTGAACCACTCGGGCTGGGACCACACGCTCGAGCCTGCGCCCCCCACCCTCGATCCCTCCCCTGTGGGGAGGGCCGTGCCAAACCAGGCGGCGCTGCCGGCCCTGCGGGTGGGCCTGCGCCTGGTCCGTGGGCTTCCCGAGGAGCTCGGGCGCGCCATCGAGGCCGAACGTGCGGCGCGCGGGCCCTACGTCGACGTGAGCGAGCTGTCGCGGCGCGTGAAGCTCGACAAGGGTGTGCTGGGCGCCCTGGCGCGGGCCGGCGCCTTCGACACCCTGGCGCCCCACCGGCGCGCCGCGGTGTGGGCCTCCATGACGGCGCACGCCACGCCGCCGCTCTTGCGCCACCTCCCCGACGACGACGTGCGCGGCCTGTTGGCGCCGCCGCCGGCCGCCGAGCTCTTGCTGCTCGACTACACGGGCACCGGCGTGTCGCTCCACGATCACCCCATGCGCCACGTGCGCGCCGCGCTGCCGCCGGAGCTCGCGGGCGCCTTCAGCTCGGCGCAGGTGGCGCGCGCCCCCCACGGCAGCCGCGTGCGCGCGCTCGGGCTGGTGGTGGGCCGGCAGCGCCCGGGCACGGCCGACGGCACCTGCTTCGTCACCCTCGAGGACGAGCACGGGCACGTCAACGTCATCGTGTGGGGCCGAGACTTCGATCGTTGGCGAAGCACCGTGGTGAACGCGCACTTCCTGCTGGTCGACGGCGTCATCGAGCGCCAGGCCGGTGACCCGCAGGCAGAGCCCCAGGGCGGCCAGGTGGTGCACCTCATCGCCCACGGCGTCACCGAGGTGCGGCCCAAGCGCGGCACCTTCGGCGGCGATGGGCGTTCGCAGCTCGAGCTGCCCTTCGCCTCCCGCGATTTTCACTGACAGCGTGGTCCGCGGCCCGCACGCACCGGGGACCTGCCGGCGGGCCCGCCGCGCTATCCTCGCGCCACTACGGGGGAGGCGCCTCATGCCGAGCTGGCTGTACGATTGCGGGCGCGCCCTGGGCAGCCTCGTGCTCCTCGGGATCGCCTGCGCGCTCTTGGGGGCGGCGGCCTTGCCGCCCGCGCTCGGCCTCGAGCTCGCGTGGGGCCGCCTCGGGCTCGCAGGAGTCGCGCTGGGCGTGCCGGTCGCGTTTGCTGCGTGGGGCGTGGGCTACTGCCTCCTGGTCATCGCGGTGAAGTGGCTGTCCTTCTCGCGCTTCAAGCCCGGCAGCTACCCCTTCGCGTCGCTCACGGTGGCCCGGTGGGCCGCGATTTCCTACCTGGCCCTGGTCGCCAACGAGCTCTTCCTGCGCTGGGTCATCGGCATGCCCTTCATCAACTGGTGGTACCAGGCGCTCGGCGCCCGCATCGGCCGGGGTGTCACCATCAACACCTTCGTCATCTCCGACTGGGACATGATCACCATCGACGACGACGTGTTCGTGGGCGGCCGCGCCACCGTCATCGGCCACGCGGGCGAGATGAACCAGCTCCGCTTGGCGCCCGTGCACATTGGCAAGAAGTGCAGCATCGGCCAGGAGGCGGCCATCTTCCCCGGTGTGGTCATGAAGGACGGCGCCGTGGTGGGGGCCAACGCGGTGGTGCCCAAGTTCACCGAGCTTGGCGAGGGTGAGATCTGGGGCGGCGTGCCCGCGCGCTTCATCAAGAAACGCGGCGAGTAAGGGCCCGCGATTGGCGCCGGGCGCGCTCAGAAGCGCTGTCGCCGGGGCGCCACCGAGCGGCCCACCCACGGCTCCACCATGTTGGCTGGCTGCGACGTTATCTCGGGCACCGCGGGCCGCAGGTCGACATGAATGCGGTCGGGGCCGATGCGCCCGGCCTCGCCGATGGTGCCGATGAGCGCATAGGGCGCGTACGACGCCATCAGCAGGCCCCCGAAGTACGCGCAGTAGCCGCCAAGGAGCAGCGCCACGAACACCGGGCCGCCGGCGACCCCGCCGGCGAAGATCCCGCCCGTGCCGAGGACGAGGGCCAGCGGCATGGCAAACACGCCAGCGGTGCCGCCAAGGCACATGGCGCCGGCGAGGCCGGCGCCCGCGCCCACGGCCTCACTCGAGATGCCAGTGCTGGTGTAGGCGAAGCGCGCGGCGCGCTCACCGTGCACGACCTCCACGGGCACGCGATCGATGCCCCCCGACACCTCGGTGAGCTCGACGGGCGTGGTGCCCACCCGTTTGCCACCGACGAACACGGTGGCGCCGGGCGGCTCGCTCTCGACCCTGATGCTGTGCGCGCAGCCGGCGGCGCACACGAGGAGGGCCAGCGCCGTCAGCGCCGCTTTCGCTCGCGCGAGCGCGCCGCTCATGGTGCACCCCGTGGGGGCGCGATCGACGCCGCGAGCGCGCGACCGCGGCCGAGCAGCGCGCGTCCTGGTGGCGCCGCCGTGGGCAGGCGCACGATGTCGGCTCGGATGCGGTAGGTGCGCGGCGCAACGATACCGAGCGTGAAGGCGCTCAGCACCACGTCCATGGCCTCGAAGCGCGTGTCGATGACGACGTTGGCGATACCGTCACCGCCGGCGGCCGCCACCTTCGCCAGCACCGCAGCGCTGTAGATGTCGGCCGAGGGTGGCGGCACCAGGCCGCCGAGGAACCACAGGTGCGTGGTGGTGACGTCGACGCGGCCGAGCACCTGCACGTCCTCGCTCGGCGCCGGGCGCCGCCAGGTGCCGGGCAGGTTGGCGTGCATCGAGTAGCACCCACTGCTCGCGGCGAGCGCGATGAGCACGGCGAGGGAGCCCGCGCGAACGCCATGGTCCGTCACGGCTGCACCTCGAGCGGCGGCGGGAGGTCACTGATGTCGGGCACCGCGGGCTGCGGCGGGGCCAGGAGAGGGGCCACGGGCTCCGGCGCCGGCAGCGGCGCGAACGCCGGCGCCGGGCCGCTGCCAGCGGCGCGGGCGTACAGCTTGAAGGTCCAGGGCGGCGTGACCCAGGCCGAGATCGGCAGGAAGAAGCGCGCGATCATGGACCCGACCACCGAGAGCGCGTCGACCTCCTCGACGATCTCGAGGCGCGTCATGGTGCCGGCCGTCGCGAGCGCGGCTTCCAGCTCGGGTGTGGCGCTGTCGTTGAAGATCGGGATCAAGCCGACCACCCAGAAGTGACGGTCGTCGACGGTGACGTCGGAGCCCGCGATGGTGAGGCCCTGGCCCAGCGCCACGCCCTCGAGCTGGTTGCGGGTTTGCCGCGGATCGCTCGGCGCGAGCTTGCCCGGCGCCGGTAGGCCGCTGCCGTCGGTGCGCATGTCAATGACGCCCGGCAGATACGCTTGGTGGTGAAAACACCCCGACGCCAGCGCCACCACGGTGACGGCGACGGGCGCGAATGCCAGTGCGAGGGCGCGACGGGTCGCCATGGGCTGCTCCGCGGGCGCTGCTAGCACCGGCGGCCGCTCGACGGGAGGGCTTCGTGACCGAGGTGCTCGAGGGTGTGATCCACGGCAAGCAGGAACGCCCGGATGGACTTGTCCAGCGCCGGTCGCGGCGTGTCCTCGAGGCGCGTGTGCGAGATGCCCGGGCTCGACTGCGCGAACACCATGGCGGTGGGCACGATCCCCGCCATCTCCGAGGCGTCGTGCAGCGGGCCCGAGGGGATCTGGGGAGCCGTGGCGCCGGTGATCTCCTTGATGCCGCGGGCGGCGAAGCCCATGAGCGTCTGGTCGAAGGGCCGGGGCGCGATGTGCATGAGCGGGCGCCACGCCACGCTGACCTTGTGGCGCTTGGCCGCGGCCTTTGATGCGCGTTGGGCCGCCGCGAGCATGCCGGCGAGCACCTTGGCGTCGAGGGCGCGCAGGTCGACGGAGATCTCGGCGGCTCCCGGCACGGCGGTGACGAAGTTCGGCTCGACCTTGACGACGCCGCAGGTGGCCACCACGCGCGAGCGCGGCGCCTTGCCCGAGCGCTCCACGGCGACGGCGCGACACGCCAAGGCAAACTCGGCGGCGGCCAGGAACGCGTCGTGGCGCAAGTGCATGGGCGCGGCGCCCGAGTGCGCGGTCTGGCCCGTGAACGAGAGCAGGTGGCGCTCGACGCCCATGGTGCCGAGCACCACGGCGCAGGGCTTCTTCATGGCCTCGAGCACCGGGCCCTGCTCGATGTGCAGCTCGAGGTACGCGCGCACGTCGCGCGCGCGGAAGTACGTTGCTGCGTCGGCCATGCCCTCGATCGGCACGCCGTGCTCGCGCATGGCGTCGGGGAGGGCGACGCCGCTGCGATCCTTGAGGTGCGAGAGCTCGCGCGCGGAGTCGAGGGTGCCGGCGGCGGCCGCCGAGCCCGCCAGGCTGCGACCGAAGCGAGCGCCCTCCTCGTCGGCCCAGTCGACGAGGTGGACGGTGACCGGCGGCGCGCCGCGCGCCTTGACGCGCCGGAGCACCTCGATGCCCGCCACCACGCCCAGGCAGCCATCGAGCCAGCCGCCGCAGGGCACGCAGTCGAGGTGGCTGCCGACGACCAGGCTGCCGGCCCCCGTTCCTGGCAGCGAGGCCCAGAGGTTGCCAGCGCCGTCGCGCGTGACGCCCACGCCCACCTCGCGCGCGAGCTTCTCCGCGAACCAGGCGCGCGCCTTCTGCCACGTGGGCGTCCACGCGACGCGCTGCGCGCCGCGCTCATCGGAGCTGAGGGCGGCCAGCTCCTCGAGATCGGCGATGACTCGGCCAGCGTCGGCTTTCATGGGCGGGACTCTGGCAGAACCCCGGTGCCGCACAAGGAGCGCCGAGATGATCAGGGCGCTGCGCTTTGCTGGCGCCGCTCCCGTAGGGTGAGCGCCACCCGGGCTACGGCGCCGCCGACCAGGGCGATGCCGAAGGTGACCACCACGGTGGCCCCCGTCGGCAGGTCGAGCTTGAAGGAGCTCCACAGCCCTACCGCCGATACCACGACGCCCAAGGCCCACGCGCTCACCAGACGCACGGCGAGGCGCCGAGCAAAGAGCGCCGAGAACACCGCGGGCACGATGAGGAAGGAGAACACCAACAACACGCCGGCGATCTGCACGCTGCTCGTGATGACCACGCCGAAGGTCGCGTAGAAGAGCAGATCCCACAGCATCGCGCGCGCGCTGCCGCCGGAGCCGCTGTTCTCGTCGAAGGAGAGCGCCAGGAAGCGCTGGCGAAACACCACGTGCACCACCGCAAGCGCCGCGAACAGGAGCGTGGTGACGCCCACCTCGCGCAGCGTGACGGTCAACAGCGAGCCGATGAGGATCTCCTTGATTTGCTCGTCGCCGTGGGGGTTGAAGCGCGAGAACAAGACGGCCGCCGCCGCGGCCACGGCGTAGGTGATGCCGATGAAGGCCTCTTGGGGAACGCGGCGGCGCAGGCCGCGTGTGAGCGCGAACAGCGCGGCGCCGACGAAGGTGAAGGCGAGGGACCACAGATACGAGCCCGTGGTGTGCGGCTCGACGCCGCGCCACGCGGCCACCGCGGTGCCGAGCGCGGCGATCTGCGCGAGCGCGATGTCGACGAAGATGACGCCGCGCGCGAGCACGTGCAGCCCGAGGTACGAGAGGAACCCGGTGAGGACGAGGCAGGCCAGCAGGCCGGGCAGCACGATCTGCAGCTCGAGGCTCATGGCGGGCTCCCGAACGCGGCGCTGATGCCGCTCACAACGGCATCAAAGAGATCGAAGTAGCTGTTCACCTTGTCGGTGCCACCCACCATGGCGGGCACGAACACCACCTTGGCGCTGGTGTGCGAGGCCACCTGATCGGGCGCGCGGCGGTCGTAGAAATTCTCCATCAGGATGACGCGGATGTTCCTGGTACGCACGGTCTTGATCACTTCGACGGTGTGTTGGGCCGTGGGCTGGATGCCGGGTTTCGGCTCGACGTAGGCCACGACGTCGAGGCGGTAGCGCGCCGCGAGATACGCCCACGATCGATGGAAGGTCACGACGGGCTGCCCGGCGAGTGGCGCCAGCGCCTTGGCCCAAGCCACCTCCTTCTCGTCGAGCGCGGCCTCGAAGGCCGCGAGGTTGGCGGAGAAGCTCGCCTTGCCGGCGGGATCGAGCTCGCCCAGGCGCGCCGCGATGCCGCGCGCCATCAGGCGCCCGTTCTCGGGGTCGAGCCAGTAGTGAGGGTTACCCATCGGGTGCACGTCGCCCTGCGCTCGATCGGCGCTGTTGCCGACCTCGAGCGGCTTCACCAGCGTCGACAGGTCGAGGTAGCCCGGGCTGCCGGGGAGCACGCGCGGGTTACGCGCGCCATGCAAGAGCGGCGGCAGCCAGCCCACCTCGAGGTCGAGGCCGATGGCGATCACCAGGTCGGCGCGGTTGACGGCCAGCATGAAGCTCGGCTTGGCGTCCAGGTAGTGCGGGTCTTGGAAGCCCTTGCACAGCGCCGTGACCTCGACGCGCTCGCCGCCGATGGCGCGCGTGATGGCGGCCGGGTCTTGCGTGGTGGTGACGACGTTGAGCTTGGCAGCGGCGGGCGCGGCCGCCAGGGCGAGCGCGAAGGGCAGGACGAGCGTGCGCATGGTGTGCTCCTCAGTACGCGTGCGCGCCGTGCGCGCCGATGGAGACCTCGAGGTTGATGATGGCGCCCCACAACAGGTCGTCCTGCCCGCGGGTGCCGGCGTTGAGCTCGGCCACCAGGCGCGAGAAGTGCGTGGGCGCGTATTCGAGGACCACGGCGCCTCGCTGCGTGCCGTGGCCGAGCCCGGCGCCCGCCACGTCGCTGGGATCGCCCTCGACCCAGTCGTAGCGCAGGCCGGCGCCGAGCGCGGGGCTCGGGTGGAAGACGAGCTGCGCGTAGGCGCCGCCGTCGACGATGGCGTCCCGCACCAGGTTGCTGCCGCCGCGGTGCCGGGTGCGCGCCATGGCCTCGGCCTGCAGCTCGAGGAACCAGCGCGAGCTCGCGGCGCTCGGCGCATAGCGCACGAGCAGGTCGCTGCCCCACAGCTCGGCGCGGCCTTCGTCGTCGAGGTACTGGGCGGGCCCGAGCTGCACCGACAGCCCCCACAAGAGGCTCAGGTCGTCGCCGATGGAGAAGAACTGCTCCACGGCGCCGGTGGCCACCAGGTCGAGCGCCGAGCGCAGCGCGGCCGGCTCGTCGTCGACGGGAGAGAAGGTGCGCGAGCAACAGCCACCGCCGCTCTCCTGCACCGAAGCGAACACCGTGGCAGCCCAGGGCAGGGGCGCGAGCCAGCTCCCCTCGGCGCCGAGGCCGCGGTTGCCGTCGTCGCCGAGCAGCTGCCCCACCACGAGCGGCTGCGAGAGGAACCACCACCGGTGCGGGTGCTGCTCGTTGTGGCGACCGAAGCGCGAGAGGAACACGCCGGCGCGCCCCTGCAGGCTGAGCGGCAGCGCCAGCGTGGTGGCGTAGGCCTCCTCGACCTCCACGCCCTCCACGAAGACCAGGTTGGCGTCGAAGCGCAGATAGGGATCGACGCTGGCGCCGAGCGCGATCTCGAGCTGGCGCAAGGTGAAGCCGCTCTCGGACGCGTCGTGGCCGCCGGTCTGCAGGGGGTCGTCGGGGAGCGGTGCGCCGGCGGCGCTGGCGCGCGCCACGCCGAACATGGCGGCGGCGACGTCGGCGATGACCGCGATGTCCGGGTTCAGCGCCTGCAAACCGGGAAGGCCGCCCAACAGGTTGACCCGCGACAAGTCAGGCACGCCAGGTGGCTGATTGCTGCGTGAGGGCAGGGGGTCGGTGCGCTCCGCGGCCTCGAGCTCTTGCAGGAGCTTCTTGGTCTCGTCGTCGTCGGTGGCTGGGGGTAGCGACGACGCCTCGGCGGTGGGCGCGGGCGCTGCGTCTGGCGGTGGGGGAGCAGGAGGATCCTGGGCCAACGCGACCCGTGCTGCGAACGGGAGTACGGCGACGCCCCAGAACAAGGGGACGCATGAGGAGCGAACCATGGGGACAGACCTCGAGCTTCGAGTGAGCAAAGAACGCTGCTCCCCGCGCATGCGCGCGGGCTGGTGCTCAAACGGGCTGCTCGGGCGGTCCGTGCTTGGGTGCGACGTCGAGGGTCGCGACGCTTGGGTGCGCCACCGACGGCGCAGGGGTCGCCGTGGCTGCGAGCGCTGCGGGCAGGTCAGCCGCAAGGCGCGCGGGTTCCAACGACGATGTCGCAGCAGGGGTGTTGGCGAGGGGGCAGTGCTCGTCGTGTTGGTCGCCGAAGGCGAGTGTGCCGATGGCCACGTCCGCCTGGCCACCAGCATCGTTGTGCCCGCTGTGGACCTCGACAAGCTCGCCGTGCTCAAGGCAGCGCTCGTGCCGGACCACGGCCATGTGCACGACCGAAGTCGCGAGCGACAGCAGGCTCAGGAACCAGGCGAGGCGTGCCACGCCCCGGCGGTGTGTCATCGCGGGTGTGCCTGCGCAACCCCGCGGGCGCACCTCGCGCAGCCTGCGGCCTTCGCAGGCTGCAAAGAACGACCCGCACCCTTGTGCGTGCCCGTGCGCATGCCGAGCCTGATTTGGGACCGCTTGTTCGCCCGCACGGCACGTGCCCGCTCGGGCCGCGGCCATGAAACGAGAGCTACAGCGGCTGGTCCGGCGACACCATGCCCGCGTGAAAGACGCGCAGGTCGTCGAAGGTGATGGTGGTGCCGTCGAGCTCGGTGAACCCGGCTACGCCGATGGCCCCCGCCGCTTCGGTATCGTCGTCGTCGTCATAGCCTTCGATGAGCCAGGACTCGGGCTCGGGCTGCACGGCGGGCCAGGCCTTCGCCATCAGGTGCGTGTCGTCGGTCGCCTCGACACGAAAGCGGATGGCGAGCGGGAATTGAAATCCGCCGCCAAAGGACGCCATGGCAACGACCGCGCTGCCGCCGGACGCCTGCCGTTCGATGCGGAGCTCACCCTGGTTCTCGCCCACGACGAGCTCAAGCTCGTACTGCGACCCGGATGCACCCTGGCGCACGAAGACGAGCGGGTGGGTGGTGGTGTTTGCCGCCATTGCGGGCTCGACATTGATGGTGACGGTCAGGTCGACGTCGCGCACGTCGACCTCGAGCGCGCACTGCACGTAGCTGTCGGCGCCGAGGAAGAGCTGGCCGACGCTGGTTGCCACCGACACCATGCTCAAGCCGCTGCTCGGGTCGCAGACCCATGGTCCACCGATGTCCGCACCGCCAAAGCCGTTCGCTACCGTGCGCGAGAAGGCGTCTGCCGCGACCACGCTCGGTTCACCTTCACCTTCGCCCTCGCCTTCACCTTCGCCTTCGCCTTCGCCTTCACCTTCGCCTTCGCCTTCACCTTCGCCTTCGCCCTCACCTTCGCCCTCACCTTCGCCTTCGCCTTCTCCTTCGCCTTCGCCCTCACCTTCGCCTTCACCTTCACCTTCGCCTTCACCTTCACCTTCACCTTCACCTTCACCTTCTCCCTCTCCCGGGGGCATCGGTTGGCACGACCCGTCGGTGCATCGGTCGGCACCGGCGCAATCGATGTCGGCCGCACACAGTTGCGCTGGGAGGCACCTGCTACAGGCCGACGCGCATGCCGCGCCGGCGAGCACGAAGAGCAGGAGGCGCCACGGGCTTGCCATGGACCCATGGTAGCGCGGAGATCAGGCGCTGCGATGGCGGCCAGGTCGTCGCCACGGTGCTCCCGTCATAGCCAGGTCGTGCGAGGTGCGCGGCGACGAAGCACCTCGGGCTCGCGGTAGCTCCCTGCCCAGGCTGCGTCAGCGCGCAGACCTGAAGGTGCCGTTGGAGGTCGCTGGGACGCGCCGAGCCCCGGAGGCGGAGGTGGTGCACGCCACAAGATCTGCCGCGCACCGCGCCGGCACCGACGCTGGTGGCACGGCATCCAAAGCCCATGAGACTCGCTCACCACCGAAGCGCCATGGTGCTCAGCATCCTGCCTGCGGCCCTCGCCTGCGGCACCCTTGGGGCGTCTGCCATGTTGCCGCTTGGCGCCGCTGCTCCGCCCGTGCGCGCGCTCGATCAGGCCGGCGCCGAACGAACGCTCGAGGAGTTTCGCGGGCGACCGGTGGTGGTCTTCTTCTACCCGAGGGACGGCACGCCAGGGTGCACGGCGGAGGCGTGCGCCTTCCGCGATGCCTGGCAGCGCTATCGCGAGGCAGGCATCGCCGTGGTCGGCATCTCCACCGACAGCGTCGAGGCGCACGCGCGCTTTGCGGCCGAGCACGCCTTGCCCTTCCCATTGCTCGCCGATCCAGACGCCGCGATCGCGCGCGCCTGGGGCGTCGGCCTCACGCTGGGCATGACGCACCGCGTGTCCTACCTGGTCGACGACCTGGGTCGCGTCGCTCGCGTGTTCCCCGACGTGGATCCGGCAGTCCACGCTGGAGAGGTCCTGGCCGCGGCGGCCGCGCTCGCGCCCTCGACAGCGCCGCCCAGCGCCGCCCCCTGAGCTGCCGCGGCGCGCAGCCGGGAAGAACGCAGGGCGATGCGCGGTTGCATCTCCACCGCACCGCAGCGTGCGCGTGGAGGCAGCATGGCGGGCACGAAGTACGCGGTCGCTCCCCTTGGCACCCGCATCGGCTGGATGCGTGACTTCGCGCTCATCGGCGCCTGCTCTGGCGCGCTGGCGCCGGCCTTCTTCTGGGCGAACCAACCTGGCTACCTCGCGGCATGCGGGGCGGGCGGCGCGCTGCTCGGGATGGCGCTCGGCTTGGTGCTGCCGCCGCTCTTGCTCGGCCCCGTGTCGCGCTGGCCCTTCGGTGTGCTCCTGCTGTTCGGGCTCGGGATCGGAGCTCTGTGGGGCGCGGGCGCCGGGCTCATCGGCGGCGTGTCGCAGTTCGGCGTGCACGATCGGCTGCAGCTCGCGGCGCTCTCGACGACTTGCGGGGCGGTGGCCGGCGCGCTGCAGCTCGGGTGGTTCTGGCTGCCCTACACGCTGCGCAAGGCGCGCGGGCGCTCGACCTGGCTCATCGTGGTCGCCGCGTGTCTGCTTAGCGGTGGGCTCGGGATCGCCGCGCTCACCATCCTCGGTATGTGAGGACATGGCCTGGAGAGCTGGCCCGAGGCCGCGGAGCCTCCCTTGCGCCAACCGTCGAGCAGGGCAGCGCGCCGGGAAGGACCGGCCGCGAGCGCGAGGGACTTCCCGTTCGCAGGCGTGAAGTTGTGGCACGCTCGGTGTGCGCGCGCTGTCCGCGAGCAGGGCGGGTGACGCAGTCGAGGGCCACCATGACCCGCACCTATCACGGCTCCTGTCACTGCGGCGCCGTGCGCTTCGAGGTCGACCTCGACCTCGCCACCGACGAGGTCATCGACTGCGACTGCTCGATTTGCACCAAGAAGGGCATCGTGCACGTCATCGTGCCGCCGGCGCGCTTCCGGTCGCTCACGCCCGGCGCGCCGCTCACCTGCTACCGCTTTGGCACCCGGGTGGCGGAGCACAAGTTCTGCGCGGTGTGCGGCATGCATCCGTACTACACGCCGCGGAGCCACCCCGACCACGTCGACGTCAACGTCCGTTGCCTCGACGATCTCGACTGGCGCACGCTCACGATCAAGCGCTTCGGTGGGCGCGATTGGGAGGCGAACATCGAGGAGCTGCGCGGAGCGCGCGGCGACCCGTCTCGTTGACGCGGAGCTCGCCGCTCAGCGCCGTCGGCGCCGCAGCGCCACGCCCGCCACCACCAGGCCGACCAGCACAGCGCTCGCCGGCGCGTCGGCCTTGGCGCCGGTGCAGGTGCACACCGGGACCTCTGCCTCGCAGACATCGCCGACGCCGTTTTGGTCTGCGTCTTCCTGCAAGGGGTTCGCGTCGTACCCGCAGTTGTCGCAGGCGTCGCTGATCTCGTCGGCGTCGGTGTCGGGGGCGTTGGGCGCGGCCGAGCGGCTCTGCACGTTGCCGGGGTGGGAGACGTCGGTGCTGCGGGCGGCCGTACCGCCGGTGGCGAAGATGCCGCACGGGTCGCCGAGCTCCTCGCCGTTGCTCTGGCCGTCGCCGTCGGCATCGGCCTCGAACATGGCTGCCCAGATGCCGGCCGTGGAGGGCGGGTCCGTCAGGTTCATCTGCGTGCGGAACGCGCTGCCGAAGGTGTTGAAATCGGCGTAGTTGCCGTTGGGGGCGTGGCAGGTCTCGCAACGGAAGTCGCTGCCGTTGGGGATGTCGTTGACGTAGCTGTTGTGAGCGATCGCCGCCGGGGCGAACGCGAGCGTGATGACGGTGACGACGCGGGAGATAGTCAGGTACATGAAGATCCTCATGGCCGGTGGCCGCCGACGAACGGGGCGGAGCCTAGCACCAGCCCGAGCGATCTGCACCCCTGGCTATCGGCACGGGTGGCCTGGTGCCTACCTGTGCCCGGCGCGCAGGGCAGCGGCGTTGGCGAAGGCCCGGCCAGCGTGGCGGCGCGCCTGGCGCAGCTCACGCGCGAAAAAGGGGAAGTGCCTGGGGGTCGCGCCGCCGCGGTACGCCCGGCGGGCGCGCTCGGCGGCGGCGAGATCGAGGGTGAGCAGGCTGAAGCGATCGCCCACGCCCACCAGCGCGGCCGCGAGCTCGCCGTCGATGAACATCTCGAGCGGCAGCTCCCCGAGACCGGTGGTCCGCACGCGGTCGATGAGCGCGTCGGCGTCCGCGAGCCCGGTCGCCGCGAGGAGGGCTTCGCCGGCGGGCCCGCGCAGCTTGTCGCGCCCGAGCGGCGAATCGAGCACGCGCGCGAGGTTGTCGACGGTGAGCGACGGCACCAGGCGGGTGCGCAGCAAGAGCTCGCCCGCGTGGATGAGGCGCTCGAGCGGCAGGTGCGTGAGGTCCGCGAGTGGATCGAGGTCCTTGAGGTGCGCCAGCAGGAAATCGGTTTCGATGGAGCGCCGGAACTGCTTCTCGTGCTCGAGGAGGCGCTCGGCGATGGGGTTGGTCTCGCGTGTCACGGCGGCGCGCCCGAGCGCGTCGTCGTCGACGCCGACGCACCACTGGCCGCGGGCGTCTGGCGTGAGCGTGATGCCGAAGCTGGCCGCTGCCTCGGCCCAGACCCGCACCAGCGCATCGGGATCGTCAACCACCCTGCTGCCGTCGCCGAGCGACACCACCGGGCCATAGTGCTGGCCGCGCGCAAGGACGTAGTCGTGGCCGCCGATGACCACGCGGTGGTCGGGCGCGGCGCCACGATAGCCGTAGGGGCTGTCGAACACGCGCTCGGCCAGCGCCTGGTCCTTGGTCTCGATGAGCGTGTCGACGTCGGACCCGCAACCGGCGCGGCCCTTCACCACGGAGCCCAAGATGTGGATGGCCATGGTGTCGGCGCTGCCGCCCAGGCGGCGCACCTCGCGTACCGCGTCGGCGAGCTCGGCGTTGAGTGAGCGCAGGTGGGCGATGATCTGGTCGTTGGTGGCCGGCGCGTCGAGCTCGCGCAGCGCCTTCTCCTTCCAACGCGGCGAGAGCTGCGCGCACTGG
Source organism: Deltaproteobacteria bacterium (assembly GCA_020850995.1). Classification (GTDB taxonomy): domain Bacteria; phylum Myxococcota; class UBA727; order UBA727; family VGSZ01; genus JACOUT01. The sequence continues at coordinate 30,763 of JADZDP010000057.1, read as the reverse complement.
ATTGGGCAGGCCTTGTCGTCGGCAAGCAACGACGCGATGGCGCGATCCGAGAGCCCGTTCAAGAGATAGCGCGCGATCACGTAGCGCAAGAGCGCGTGCTGTTCGCCCCGCAGCCCCCGACGCGTGAGCGCGCGTTCGGCAAGCACCATGGCGCCCCGCCACGGCGGCGGCGCCGGCGGTTTCGGGTCGGTGCGCAGCAGCACGCCCCGCATGCCGAGCCCTTCGACGAGCAGGTCGACGGCGCGATGCAGCGCGGCGTCGAGATCGTGGTGACCTTGCTGCTCGATGGTCTTGGCGGTGCCGGGCAGATCGGAGACCAGGTAGAGCGCCGACAGCGTCGTCGATGAGCCCCGGAGCGCACCCACCAGGTGGCCAAGCTCCATCTCCACCAGGTCGGCGCCAGCTCCGCGCAGCCGATCCACCTCGCGGCGCGTCTCGTCGACGGGCGATGCCACGTTGGCCACGCGTGAGCCGAGCCGGAGTGGCGGTCGTAGCCGCTCGGGGATCGTCGTGGCGATGGCGACGGCGCGGTTCGCGAAGGGCAGCACACCGTGGTCGATCACGGCGGTGGGCGCGTGCAGGTCACCGACGGCGTCGTGCGCGCCGAGGCCGCCCGCGGTGCCGAACACGAAGACGTTCTCCACCCCGTTGTCGACGAGCACGCGGCCAAGCTCGTGGGCGATCTCACCGTAGGGGTTGCGCGTGAGCAGGAGGTTGCGCCGCGCGCCCTCGTCGTCAACGTAGGTGATCACCGTCTGGTCGATGAAGCTGCCCTCGGGGATGGTGTCGGCCACCATGCCCGACACCACCACCTTGAAGCCGTGCGCGCCGAGCACGTCGTCAACCAGGGGCGCGACGCTTGGGTGCGCGCGCACCACGGCCTGCAGGGCGCGCTCGACCGCTTGCAGATCGTCGATGCGCGCGGCGAAGCGGAACAGCTCGGCCGGCGCCTCGCGCAGCACCGCGGCGGTGGCGCCGAGCTCCTCGAGGCAACGCACCAGCGGCGCGCCCGCCGCGCCCGCGGCCGCGCCGCGCGCGCGCAAGGTGGCCACCGGATCGGGGCCGAGCGCATCGTGGACGAGCTCGAGGCGCTTGGCCTGCGCCGCGCGGCGCCCGAGCTCGCGCAGGATGCCGGCCTTGAACCCCACCACCACCGATGCTGGCACGGTGCCCGACGCAAGCAGCGCGCGTGAGGTGCGGCGATAGATCTCCTCGGGCCGGCGCAGCGGCTCCGCGTACACCTCCACCTGGCGTGGCTCGACCCGCCGCGGGCCGTGGGGCCCGTCGACGACGGCGGCGCGCAGCAGCTTCTGCACGTGGCCCAGGCGCGTGCCGCCCCAGATCTCGGTCATGGCGTAGCGCACCTCGCCAGTCGCGCCGTTGTGCGCGAGGTAGAGCTCGTTGTGCAGCAACCCCTCGGGGGTACGTACGCGCACGATGCGGTCGAAGCCGCGCTCGAGCAACGAGGCCATGGCGTCCTCGCGCGCGCCGTGGTGCAGCTCGATGGTGCGACCGTGCTCGACCAGGTCGGCCAACACGAAGGCGCCGAAGCGCTGCTCGACGTAGCTCTGCAGATCGCCGATGGAGTGCTCGTCGTCGAGGCGCAGACCCTCGACCGCCGGATCGAAGCCGCGCGTTGGCACGACGTGCGGCGCCACGGGCAGCGCCTCGGGCAGCAGGACGGGCTCGAGGGCGAACAGCCGCGCCTTGACCACGCCGGCGCGGAAGGCCGAGAGCGCGCCCTGCAGCGTGGTGAAGGCCGTCGCGGCGGTGGAGCGGTCCGCCACCGTGGCGACGGCATCGGCGATGCGCCGGGCGAGATCGTCGACGCTGCAGGTGGCTGGCGGCGCGATGACCACACCGCGCTCGAGCAGCGCGCGCGCGGCGCGCCCGGCCTTGCCGCCGGCATTGACCAGGGAATCGAGCGCATAGCGCACGTTGGCAGAGCCCGCGGCGCGGTCGAGCGCGCCCACGAGGTCATCGAAGGCGCGGCGCGCGGCGCGGCGGTCGTTCTCATCGAGGGGGCGCGGCGGCGCCGTCGGCGGCGCGAGGTAGCGATCGAGTGGCGTCGCGGACGCCGCCGGCGTGCTCGTGGGGGTCGGCGCGATCGGCGGGGCGCCGCGGCTGTGCGCGACCACTCTTCGCCTCGGCGACGTGCGCTTGCTCTCCACCGCTCCCCGATCGCTCCCCCGGAGACGTACCTGCGCGCTGTGCGCGGCGCCCGCCCGGTCAGGCAGGCTATCATGGCGAGCCAAGCGCACGCGGAGGACCACGAGATGCCGATCCCCCTTGGTGGCGGGGCAGCGCCGCCACGCACGCCGCAAGGATCGGCGCCCGAGACGTCGACGGGCGCCGAGCCATCCGAGAACGTCGGCGTGAGCACCACTCCCTCGTCGGAGACGTCGCCACCCCCGACCGCCACGCACGGTGCGCACGACGAAGCCGCGCACGCTCGAACCACCGGCCGGCGCATCTTCAACCCGGTGCTCTCGCTACTCAACCGCTTCGGCACCGTGGCGCCCATGAGCGAGGAGCAGCGCGAACAGGATCTGGCGTATCGGAGCGCGCGCGCGGCGGCGTTGGCCGCGCAGCTCCCGTCGCTGGTGGCGAGCGGCGAGCGCTTCGATCGCCTGCTGCAGCAGGCGCACAAGACGCTCAACGCCGACAAGCGCTTCTCTGTGGTGGTGCGCCTGTCGGGCCTGCTCCTCGGCAACAACCTGCAGCGCGAGGGCGAATTGCGCACGGGTCCGAACCGCGCTGGGCCCTACGTGGCGCCGTCGTCGAAGGACGTGCGCCCGCTCTTCGAGGCCTTCGGAACTACCATGGACACGCTGATTCGCGGGGCCGCGCAAGCGCACGACGACGCCGCCGCGCGGCTGGCCGCGGCGTGGGCGCTCACGGTCATGATCCGCATCCACCCCTTCATGGATGGCAACGGGCGTACCGCGCGCGCCGCCATGAACCTGGTGCTCGCCAAGGCTGGCGCACAGATGATCGACTTTCCCGTCGACAGCGAGCGCGTCTACAAGCAATCGGTGGTGTGGCAGCGGTTGAAGGACCATATGCGCGCGTTCACCGGAGAGCGTGGCGTGGGTTGGAGCATGCACGAGGGCATCGTGCCGCCGAGCGGCTACTTCGAGCGGGTCGCGCGCCTGCTCGGCGACGAGATCCGCGGCGCCACGCTCGCGAGCCTGGCGGCTCGCCCCGACGTGGTAGCCATCGCGGACGCGCTGGCGCAGGTCCGCCAGCACGGGTTCGGCTGAGCACCGATGCAGGATCTCATCGGCAAGACCATGCTCGTCACCGGCGCCACCGCGGGCATCGGCCTCGAGACCGCGCGGGCGCTGTGCGCGCGCGGCGCCCGGGTCCACCTGGCCTGCCGCTCGCCCGAGAAGGCGGAGCCCATCGTCGCCGAGCTGCGGCGCGCACACGGCGCGCGTGCCGCCGAGCTCCTGTCCCTCGACCTGGCGGACCTGTCGTCGGTGCGAAGGGCGGCCGCGCGCTTCCTCGACGGCGGTGAGCCGCTGCACGTGCTCGTCAACAACGCCGGCGTCGCGGGCATCCGCGGTCGCACCGTCGACGGCTTCGAGCTGACCTTCGGCACCAACCACCTGGGCCACTTCCTGTTCACCGTGAGCTTGCTCGAACGCCTCAAGGCGAGCGCGCCCGCGCGCATCGTGCACGTGTCGTCGAGGTCGCACGCGATGGTGTCGAGCATCCCCTTCGCGCGCCTGCGCGAACGCACGGGGCTCGTGGTGCTCCCCGCGTACGCGGTGTCGAAGCTCGCCAACAATCTGTTCTCGGCCGAGCTCGCCCGACGCATGCAGGGCACCGGCGTCACCAGCTACGCCGTGCATCCAGGGGTCGTGGCGAGCGAGATCTGGAAGCCCATCCCCCGCCCGTTGCGCGCCCCATGGTTCTGGCTGCGTCGCATGGTGAGCAACGAGGAGGGGGCGCGCACGTCGCTGTACTGCGCCGCCGCGCCCGAGCTCGCGAGCCACTCGGGGCGCTACTACGCCAACGAGCGGGAGGTGGCGCCGAGCCGCGCCACGGGCAACATCGAGCTGGCGCGTCGCCTGTGGGAGTGGAGCGAGCAAGCGTGTGAGCTGACCACGACAAGCTCGCGGTAGCCACGTCAGCGGCTAAGGGCCCGCGAATGGACAACTCAGTCGTCCTCGCGAGCGATCCATCGTCGCTTGGGGCGTCGCGTCCTCGGTCCGTGGCGACGGCCACGGCCCTGCGGGGCTCCTTGCCATCGACGCGCCTCGCTCGCGATCACCGATCGACTTGTTCGTTCGCGGGCCCTAAGGGCCCGCGAACGAACAAGTCGATCCTCACTCGCGCCTTGCCACCCGGGCGTCTCGACCGCGATCACCGATCGACTTGTTCATTCGCGGGCCCTAAGCGCCTCGGCGAGCTCGCCTGCCACCGTGGCGCGCAGCACCGGCACCACGCCGCCGCCGCCCACGATGTTGACGATGCGCGATGGGGCGCCACGGCACACGGCGCCCCAGGGCGGATCGAGGCCGAGCCCCACCGAGGCATACGCGGAGAAGTCGACGGTGAGGATGCGCGGCGTGGCGCCGGAGGCGTCGCAGAGGAGGTTGTCGCTCGGCGGCGCTTCCACAAGCTCTTGAGCGACGAAGCCACCGCCGCGCTCGTCGGTGGCCGCGCGCGCGCACACCGCCGACCAGCGCGGCTCCACGTCGGGCCAGGCGGAGCGCACGCGATCGGCGAAGCCTTGTTCGTCGCGCTCGCGTCCGATGAAGACCGCGCGGCCGCCGTAGTCCCAGGAGCGCTTGAGCACGTAGCGGTCGGGGTCGGCGGCGACGCGCTCCGCCAGCTCGTCGCCGCGCAGCTCGCGCGTCCACGGCACCGCCTCGGCGATGGCGCCGCGTTCGTCGTCGGAGAGCCCGGCGGCGGCGGCGAGCGCGTCGTCGTCCACCGACGCCGAGAGCAGCGCGAACACCGCCTTGACCTCCACTGGCGAGGCCGCGGGGTTGAGCAGCACCGCGCGCCTGCCGTTGTCCTCGCGCAAGAGCCGGCGCGCCTGTCCGCCCGGGTCGACGCCCGGTTGCTCGATGCGGCGCACGAACAGGTGGCGATAGACGAGGTCGTAGCGCCGCGCGCCCACCCGCACGGCGTCGTCGTCATCGACGAGCTCATCGGGGTACACGAGATCGGTGTCGGTGCCGAACGCCGCGAAGCGCTCGCGCAAGAACGCAAGCTCGCTCAGCTGCGCGTCATTCCGACGGCACAGGATTGCCATGCGCGTCGGCGCGCGGCCCGGACGAACGCGCGCAGCGCCGGCGAGCAGCGCGCGGTAGAGGGCGTACGCGTTGGAGCCGTTGGCCTCCTTCCAACGCGTGCGTGTCGACGCGTCGGCGCCAGCGACCGCGCCGATGACGTCGATGAGCGCCTCGGCGGCGATGTCGGAGTAGCCCTGCATGGCGGGGATGGTGGCGTTGAGCTCGAGCGCGCACAGGGCGGCGCCCTCGAGGAAGTCGACCCGCGTGGTGGCGAGCAGGGTCGGTGGCCGCGCCGCAGCCAGCTCGGCCTCGAGCGGCGACAGGGTACCGAGCAGGCGCGCGCGCAGCTCGGGACGGGCCAGGGCCAGGCCCGTCATGGCGACGCCCGCCGACGAGAGCAGCCGCGCCAGCCGCTGCCGACGCGCCAGCTCGGCGTCGTCGAGGACCACGGGGAGGAGCGCGATGGGAATGGCGCGGCGCGCGCCGTCGGCCGCGGTGACGGCTAGGCCCCGCTCCTCTGCGCGCTTGGCGAGCATGGTGCCGAGCTCTTGTGCGCGCTGCTGCAGCGCCCTCACGAGGCGCGCGCGCGCATCGTGCGCACCACTCACGGCGCCTCCGGCGCCTCGCCGCCTTCGAGCTCGCGGAGCGCTTCGGCGGCTCGCACGCGCACCTGCGAGCTCCCGAGTGAGAAGGTCTCGGCCCACTGCAGGTCGGCGCGCGCCCCCGCGAGGTCGCCCGTGGCCTTCTTGATGAGCCCGCGCTCGAGGCGCGCCTCGGCGACCGTCCCCTGGTAGCCGCGCGAGGCGACGCACGCGTTCAGATCGGTGAGGGCGCTGGCCTGGTCGCCCGCGCGCTGGTGGGCGCGCGCGCGGTACAGCAACGCTTCAGGGTAGGCGTATTCATCGTTGCGGAACCCGTCGATGACCCGGGTGAGGTCGGCCACGGCGGCGACGGGCTTGCCTTGCTCGAGCTGGGCCTGGCCGCGCAGCGCGAAGGCGCGCGCCAGCACCGCGTCGTCGCCGCCGCGGGTGATGACCGAGGTGGCGCGCGCCTCGGCGACCACCCAGTTGCCGGCCTTGGCCGCCTCGAGCCCGTCGCTGATGTCCTTGCGGCTCGCCTCGGCGTCCGCGGCGCTGCGCGCGCGGGGATTGGCGACCTGGCCGCGCGCGTTCGCGTCGATCTCGGCTTGGGAGCTCGCGATGAACGCGCGCACGCCGCGCAACGCACCTACCAGCACGAGGCAAACGACGACGAGCGCGATGAGCTTGCCGCCGTGGAGCGCGAGCAGCGCGCGCACTTGCTCACCGAGCGAGGTCTCGATCTCCGGCGGCGGCGCCAACGGTACGCCCGGGAGCACGCGCACCTGGTTTGGCTGCGGCGGTGCCACCGGCGGGGCCGCCGCGAACCCGCCGGTGCCGATGTGACCGGCGATGCGCTCGAGGGTGCCGGTGCGTGGCGGCGACGACGCGGCGGCCAGCAAGTGCTCGGTGGCGAGCTTGAGGGTGGCATCGACGTTGGGGATAGCGAGCCGCGCCAACTGCGCCTTCGTATACGCATCATCGGGTCGGACGCGCAGGTAGCGACGCCAGAAGACCAGCGCCTTGAAGACGTTGCCCTCTTGTCGGTAGAGCTGCCCGGCGCGCTGCAGCAGCACCGGATCGTCGGGGCGCGCGGTGAGCTCGCGCTCCACCTCGGCGAGCTTGGGGTTCTTCGAGGGCTCGAAGGAGATACCGTGGGCCTGGCGCAGCCCCTCGAGCAGTCGCGCTGCTTCCTCGTGTGCCGGCGTCAGCGTCGCGGCGCGATAGAGCTGGAGCGCGGCGGGCTCGCGTCCTTGGATGCCAGACTGCAACAGGCTCTTGGCCGAGGCCACCAACGCGTCTGCCTGCTGGCGGCGCAGGCGCTCCGCGGAGCCCGGGTCGCGCAGCAGCTCCGCAAGCGCGTGTGGGTAGGTCCGGCGCTGCTCTTCGATGAAGGGTCGGATCCACGACGCCACGGTGGCGGCATCGGCGGGGCGCCCGGCGCGGTCGGGGCACATCAGCAGCTTCACCAAGTCGTCGACCGCCTCGGGCAGGGCCGGGTCGAGCTCGAGCAAGGACGGCGCCCGGGCTTCGAGGACGCGCGTGACGATGGCGCCCACGGAGTCACCCTCGTAGGGCTTCCTGCCCGCGATGAGCTCGTAGAGGATGACGCCCGCCGTGTAGAGGTCGGAGCGTCCGTCGATGGCCTCGGCGTGGATCTGCTCCGGGCTCATGTAGGCCGGCGTGCCGAGGGTCGATCCGGTCTGCGTGAGCGCGGTGGCATCGAGCTCGCGCGCCACGCCGAAGTCGGCGATCTTCACCACGCCCGCGCGCGACACCAAGAGGTTCGAGGGCTTGAGATCGCGGTGGACGATGTGCTCGTCGTGCGCGGCACGCAGCCCTTCGATGAGCTGCGCGAAGATCTCGAGCGCGACCGCGTGGGGCAGGCGCTTGTGACGGCGCACGAGGTCATGGATGGTGCCGCCGTCGACGAACTCCACCGCCAGGTAGGCGGGGTGCTCCGCGCCCACGTCGAGCACGCTGACGATGTTCGGGTGACGCAGCCGCTGGGTCGCGCGCGCCTCACGCAAGAAGCGCTCGCGCACTTCCTCGATGTGCAAGAGGTGCTCGTGCACCAGCTTGAGCGCAGCGGGTCGGCCCTCGCGATCGTGGGCGCGGTACACCACGCCCATGCCGCCCTGCGCGAGCTCGGCGTCGATCAGCCACGGCCCCACCTCTGCCGACTGCAGCTCCACGGCCGCGGCGCGCGCCGGGCGAGCCTTTGGCGCGGGCGCCTGGGCCAGGTCGTGCAAGGTGCCGCGGGGGCCATTGGCCGGCGCGCGTCCGGGGTCGGTGGGCGGCCGTGCGCGCTGTTGTTCCCGCACCTGGTCCCGCTGCGGCGCCGGCGTCGGCATCATGGTCGCGCCGCCAAAGAGCGCCTCGAGCGCGCGCTCGAGATCCTCCTCCAGGCAACAGTACGCGTCGTGGGGCGGCAGGCTCGCCTGCGAGCGTGCCGCCAGGGCGGGATCGGCGAAGGCCACCAGCAGTCGCCTTCCGTTCATGCCGAAGGGGACCGCGCGCGCCCGCTCCCACGAGGTGGCGTTGACTGGGGTCAGGTGGAGCGCTTCCGCCGTCCACCGCTCCGGTGGCGGCGCGGCGGGCAAGCCGCAGGCCTCGCTCAGCGCCGCCACCACGTGATCTGGCGCCACGCCCGCCAGGCGCAGCGCCGTCGACGGCAAGTGCCCGGCCGCGAAGTGCTCGGCGGCCGCCGCCAGCTCTGCCTCGCTGACCGCGCCGCGCGCACGCAGGGCCGCCACCATGCGAGCGCCGAGCGTGGCCCGATCCTGGGTGATCATCGACCCGGACCTTAGGGCCCGCGAATGGACAAGTCGATCGGTGATCGCGAGCGAGGCGCGTCGATGGCAAGGAGCCCCGCAGGTCCGTGGCCGTCGCCACGGACCGAGGACGCGACGCCGCCAGCGACGATGGATCGCTCGCGAGGACGATTGAGTTGTCCGTTCGCGGGCCCTTAGCAGGTTGCCGTTGCCATTCTGCAGCAGGGCGCGTCGAGGAGCACACTGCGGGCGTGCGCATCGACGGCGCCACGTCGCCGCCCACGGTTTTCGCGCCGGCGCTTGCCATCGCAGTGGGGTCCAGCCCGCCGGCGCCTTCCCGCAAGAAGCTCACGCTGCTCGCCCGGCCGCAGCCTGCTAGAAGACCTGCGTGACCCTCACGGTGCATCGCTCGGTATGCCCCCATGACTGCCCGGACTGCTGTGGGCTCGTCGTCGACGTCGACCAGGAGCGCGTGGTGGCGGTGCGCGGCGATCCGGAGCATGGCTTCACGCGTGGCGTCCTGTGCCCCAAGGTCAGCCACTACGAGCGCACCGTGCATGCCGAGGGACGCGTGCTGACGCCGCTCGTGCGCGTGGGCACCAAGGGTGAGGGGCGCTTCGCGCCCGTGTCCTGGGACGAGGCCGTGGCGCACGTCGTCGAGCGCTGGCGCGCCATCGTGGCGGCGTCAGGCGGCGAGGCGATCCTGCCGGTGTCGTACGCCGGCACCATGGGGCTCATCCAGCGCAACGCCACCCACGCGCTGTTTCACAAGCTCGGCGCGTCGCGCCTCGATCGCGGCATCTGCACACCAGCGCAAGACGCGGGCTGGAAACAGGTCATGGGCGATACCCCGGGGCCCGATCCCGAGGAGGTGGTTCACGCCGACCTCGTCATCCTGTGGGGCATCAACGCCCTCGCCACCAACCTGCACTTCCTCAACTTGGTGAAGACGGCGCGCCGCCGCGGCGCCCATGTCGTGCTCATCGACACCTGGCGACAGCCAAGCGCGGCCTTCGCTGACCAGGTGGTGCTGGTGCGTCCGGGCTTCGACGGCGCGCTGGCGCTCGGCATGCTGGCGGTGCTGGCCGGCGAGGCGCTCATCGATCGCGCGTTCATCGCCGAGCACGTCGACGTCGAGGGCTTCGCCGCGCTGGAACGCGTGGCGCGCGCCGAGCACGATCCAGCGCGCGCCGCCGAGCGCTGTGGCGTCGACGCGGCCACCATCGCCGAGCTCGCGCGACGTTACGCGCGGGCGCGCGCACCCTTCATCCGCGTGGGCGGGGGGCCCTTTCGCGCCGCCAACGGCGCCGCCGTGCTGCGCGCCATGCTCGCGCTGCCGGCGGCGGTGGGCGCGTGGCGCAGACGTGGCGCCGGCCTGCTCGCCAGCACCGGCACCGGCGGCGCCGTCAACCTCGCCCCCTTCGTGCGCGAGGACCTGCTGCCGCGACCCACGCGCGTCATCAGCTTGAACCAGCTCGGTCACGCGCTCACCGCGCTGCGCGATCCGCCGGTGCAGTCGATCTACGTCTCCCACTGCAACCCGGCCGCGGTCTGTCCCGATCAAGGCGCCGTGCTGCGTGGCCTGGCGCGCGCCGACCTCTTCACGGTGGTGCACGAGCGCTTCCTCACGGACACGGCCAACTACGCCGACGTGGTGTTGCCCGCGCCCACCATGCTCGAGACCGCAGACCTGTACAGGAGCTACGGGCAGTTCTGGCTGCAACGCACGCGGCCCGCCATCGCGCCGCTGGGGGAGAGCCGCTCCAACTGGGACACCGTGCGCACGCTGGCGCGCGCGCTCGGCTTCACCGACGAGGTGTTCCAGCGAAGCGCCGACGAGCACATCGACGCGCTCGTCGCACAGCCCTCGGCGCTGCGCGCCGCCACCGACGCGGACGCGCTCGCGCACGGGGTGCCGGTGCGGCTCACGCCGCCGCGCGACCGCTGGCTCACGCCCACGGGGAGGATCCGCATCGCGCCCACCGACGAGCAGCCCGCCTTCGTGCTCGCCGCCGCCGACGACGTCGACGACGAGACCAAGCGCCGCTACCCGCTGCGCCTGCACCCCACGCCCGCGCTCCACCGCTTGAATTCGTCGTTCAGCGAGCGCGCCGACCTGATCGACAAGCTGCGCGCGCCGCGCCCCACCCTGCGCGTGCACCCGAGCGAGGCCGCGCAGCGCGCCCTGAGCGACGGAGACACAGTGGTGGCGTTCAACGAGCTCGGCGAGGCGCGCGTCGTGCTGGTCGTCACCGACGACGTGCCCCCAGGCGTGGCCGTGGCCGAGGGCGTCTACAGCCTCGCCGAGGCCGGCGGCCCCACCGTCAACACGCTCATGAGCAAACGCCTCACCGACTTCGGCATGGGCAGCACCTTCTCCGACAATCGGATCGAGCTTCGGGCCGCGACCTGAGGTGCGGCGGAGGCGCGGCGGCGATCGGCCGCCGCCCATCGGTGGCGCCGCATCACGGCACGAGCTTGCCCGCGATCACCGGCAGATCGTCGCCACTGTCGAGGGCGGCGCCGCGCACCAGGGGCGGCTCGTCGAGGTCGATGGCGGTGGGGCGCGCGGACGCCACCGGTACCGGCGCCTCCTGCGGGAAGCGCGTGAACAGCACCCAGTCGTCCTCGTCGACGGGCATGTCGTAGCTGCGCGCGTGCTGGCGCACGTAGAGCCCAGCGATGCCCCAGCCGAGGATGATGGCCGCGGCCTTCCCCGCGACGATGGGCGGCGCCAGCACGAAGGGGAGCGCCGCCTGCATGAGGTCGGCGACGAAGCGTACGCCCATGGTGGGCAACACCAGCGCCGCGAGCGCCAGGTAGCCAACGGGATCGGCGCGCAGCGCGCCTATGCCACCGGGCACATGGAAGAAGCCGAAGGTGGTGCCGGTGCGCAGGTACAAGACCAGCGCCATCGGCGCCCACGCGAGCAGGAGCAGCCCGACGATGATCGCGACGAGCGACCATGGGCTGCCACCCCCGTCCTCCAGCTCGTCGGGGATCGGCGGCAGGTCGGCTGCCTCGTCGGCTGCGAAGCGGGTGTCGACGCCAAGGCCGCGGAGGTCCTCCACGTCGGCTCCGAAGCGAGCCGCGTCCGGCAGGTCGTCGGGCGCGACGAAGGCAGGCGCCTCGCGCGTATCGCGCGTCTCGGGCGTGAAATCGAGCGCGCCGCTGGCGCCAAAGGCGAGCAGGATGGGCGGCGCCCAGGTGAACACCACCACGAACACCGCGGCGGGGATGAGCGTGCCGAAGTCGAACAGCTCGTCGGCGCTGACCTCGGGGAACTGGATGGGCTCGTTGCGCGTCACCTTCATGGCGCGCATGGCCATCTTGATGGCCGCCAGGTACACGAGCACGGCGGCGATGCGTTGCGCGAGGCCGATGGGCAAGGCGCCGAGGACCGCGACGGTGGCGAAAAAGAAGACGCCCCGCAGGGTCACGAACGAGCGCGCGATTTGCAGCCAGTGCGTCGACGGTCGCGGCGGCTCGCCGTCTCTGCGGTAGAGCCCGGCGCCGCACTCGCACACCAGGTCGGGCGCGGGGCGCGGCTCGAAGCGCCTCCCGCCGCAGCGACGACAGTAGAGCTCGACACCGCGATGAGCGATCATTCGCCCATCGTCGTCCAACCGGGCGCCCGCGCGCCACCCCATCGATTGCCGCACCAGGCACCTGCGCGCTACCGTGGCAAGGTATCTCGAGGGTCCGTCCGTGTACTACAGCGAGTTCAACCAGGCCCGCGCCGTGCTCGTTTGCCGCATCGCCCGAGGCGGCGACGAGGAAAACGACTTCGGTCCGCATATCGAGCGGCTGAGCTCCGCTGCCGAGGCCGTGTTCGGGGGCGACAAGCGCCTCGCCTTGCTCATCGTCATCGACCCAGGCCACCCGCTGCCCAACAGCGTGTGGCGCCGCAAGGTGGCCGAGGCCACCTCGAACGCGCACTTCCGGCCCTACTTCGCCGTCGTCACCGACAACCCGCTGGCGCGGGGCATGCTCACGGCGCTGTCGTGGCTGCGCCCCCAGCGCTTCGAGGCGCAGGTGGGTCCGGCAGAGGACAAGGCCGTGGCCTGGCTCGAGGCCAAACGCGGCGAGCGGCTCCCTGAGCTCAAGCTCATCCTCGAGCGCATCATGCGCAAGGACCCCGACCGCCGCAGCGCGCCCCCCATGGCCGCGTCGGGCTGATGCCTCAGCTGGCCGGCGGTGGCGCCACCGGGATGGCGAACCAGAAGGTGGTGCCCGTGCCCACTGCGCTCTCGACGTGCATGTGCCCGCCATGGGCCTCCACCAGGCCCTTCGCGATCTGCAGGCCAAGCCCGGCGCCGCGTCGGTCTTGCGCGCGTCCCTGCCAGAACCGGTCGAAGATGTGCGGCAGATCGTCCGGGGCGATGCCACCGCCGCTGTCGGACACCGCGAACACCACCTCGTCGCCCGGGCAGGAGAGCGTGACCGTGACGCGGCCACCGTGCCCCGTGAACTTGATGGCGTTGCCGATCAGGTTCTCGAGCACTTGCTGCAAGCGGTTGCGGTCAGCGAGCACCGCGGGCACGTCGCCAGGGGAGACCAAGCCCAGCTCGATGCCGGCGGCGGCAGCGAGGGGACCTTGCGCGTCGACCACCTCCGCGACGAGCGGCGCGGGCGCGAGCTGCTCGCGGTCCACGGCCAATCGCCCCGCGTCGAGTCGAGTGGCGTCGAGCAGGTCCTCGATCATCCGGTTCATGCGCAGGACCGCGCGTCGAATCGCGTCGAGCGAGGCGAGCGCGCGCTGGTCGGCGGCGTCGAGGCGCGGCGCCAACAGCTGTGCTTGCATGAGCACGGCGCTCAGTGGGTTGCGCAGATCGTGCGCAACGATGCCGAGCACCTCGTCGCGCGCGTGCAGCGCCCGCTGCGCCAGGCGATAGAGGCGCGCGTTGTCGATGGCCTGGGCCGCTCGCAGCGCCAGCGCCTCCGCCAGCGCCTGGTCCTGGACGCCGAGGCGACGCGCGTCGCCGGTCGCCAACATGCCGATGGTGCCCACGACCTGATCGCGCGCGACCATCGGCACCACCAGCGCGCTCGTCGAGCCCAGCGCGCGCAGCGCCCGCAGGTGCTCGTCGCTCTGCGCCACGCGCACCAGGAGCGCGTCGTCGACCTGGGTCATGAGTAGGGTGCGGCGCGACGCCACCGCCTCGGACGCGAGGTGCGGCCGATCGCGGCCGAGCTGCACGCGCATGAGCACATCGCAGGCCCACGCCATCGAGGCGTCGCGCGCCACCGCACGCAGCCGGCGCAGCTGACCGTCGTCATCGACGACGTCGACGATGCACACGTCGGTGAGCTCGCGGACGGCGAGCCCGGCCACCTGCGTCAAGGTCTCTTCGAAGTCGAGCGTGGACGAGAGCAGGGCGCCCGCCTCCGCCAGAAAGCGTTGCTGCTGATCCGCGCGCCGCTGCGCGGTGACGTCGCGCAGGGTCGCCGTGAAGGTGCGCGCGCCGCCCACGTCGATCTTGGCGATGGCGACATCGACGTCGATCTCCGCGCCGTCCTTCCTGCGACCGCGCACCGGGCGACCGAGCTCGCCCATGCGACGCGCCGACACGTCCCCCACGGCGAAGCGCGCCACGCCGGCGTGGTGGGCCGCGCGCATGCGCTCGGGGATGAGCAGGTCGAGCGGTTGCCCGAGCACCTCGTCGCGCGCGTAGCCAAACATGCGCTCGGCGCCGACGTTGAACAGCGTGATGCGCTGGCTCTCGTCCATGGCCACGATGGCGTCCGCCGAGACCTCCACGATGCTCGTGAGCTGGGCCTCGGAGAGGAGCAGGCGCGCGGCGAGCGCCGCGGGTGACACCCCGCCAGCGCTCGCGCCCCCTCTGCCTTTGCTCGCGCCCACCCCGGACTCCTAGCGCTGAGCGCCCTCGCCGCCAGGGGGGCATCGCGCGCCCGCAACCTGGCGACCGGGCGTACTGGGATCCTTGACCGATGCAGGACCTGTAGGTTCTGCGCTGCGTCACACAACGTCCTGCCGCGGATCCCGATAACGGAGATGTCTGGAGCGCACCTACTTGTCGTGTTTGAGCGCATGTCGCGCCACCAGGGGTGCTCGCTTTTCGAGGGAGGCAGTCATGCAGGTCAAGATCAAGGCGCGCCCGTTCTACTCGCAGTTCATGGAGTCGACCTCGGGCGCCGAGGCGCAGGCGCCGGTGCACACCACCAAGAAGGCGGGGCGCAAGGGCAACGACGTCGACGGCGACGGCGACGTCGGGCAACTGCCGCCGAGCACCAACCCCATCGTGCGGCCTCCGGGGCCACCCATGGTGACCATGAAGGCGGGGGTCAAGGGCAACGACATCGACAGCGACGGTGACGTCGGCGTGTCGCCGGGCCCCATCACCACCATGAAGGCGGGGGTCAAGGGCAACGACATCGACAGCGACGGTGACGTCGGCGTGTCGCCGGGCCCCATCACCACCATGAAGGCGGGGCGCAAGGGCAACGACATCGACAGCGACGGTGACGTCGGCGTGTCGCCGCCCGTGTTCACCACGCGCAAGGCGGGGCGCAAGGGCAACGACGTCGACAACGACGCGGACGTGCGCATCTGATCGACGCCGCGACGCTGGGCAAGGCGCGCTCCTAGGGGCGCGCCTCTGCCATGGCGTCCTGCGCCGCTGGCGCGGCCGAGCGCGCTCGGTGAGGTGCTGGAGGTCCCGGCCGGAATCGAACCGGCGTAGACGGTTTTGCAGACCGCTCCCTAGCCACTCGGGCACGGGACCATGTGTCAACTGCTAACCCACCCCTGCCGTCGATGCAAGGCGACACGGCTTCTGCTACGCGCCCACGTCGTGGAGGCGACATGGCGCTGAAGATCGCGGTGGTGGCGGGCGATGGCATCGGACCCGAGGTCATCGCTGAGGGATGCACCCTCGTGCGCGACGTCGACCGCGCGCTCGACCTCTCGCTGAGCTTCGACCACAAGGACTGGGGCGCCGAGCGCTGGCTCAAGGAGGGCGTTGGCATGCCGAAGGGCGCGCTCGAGGAGCTGGCGCGCGACTACGCGGCCATCTACTTCGGCGCCCTCGGCGACCCGCGCATCCCCGACATGGCGCATGGGCGAGAGATCCTGCTGGGTATGCGCCAGGGCCTCGACCTGTACGCCAACTTCCGGCCCTGCAAGTGCCTGCACGAGCGCCTGTCGCCGCTCAAGGGCAAGGGCCCCGCCGAGATCGACATGCTGGTGTTCCGCGAGAACACCGAAGACCTGTACGTGGCGCTCGGCGGTACCTTCAAGCAAGGCACGGCCGACGAGGTGGCGCAGGACGTGAGCATCAACACGCGCAAGGGAGTCGAGCGCATCTTGCGCCACGGCTTCGACACCGCGCGCGCCCGCCCGCGCCACGACGGCATGAAGAAGCTGACCATGACCGACAAGCACAACGCCGTGCGCTTCGGCGGCGGCCTGTGGAAGCGCACCTTCGATCAGCTCAAGGGCGACTACCCCGACGTCACCGCCGAGCACCTCTACGTCGACGTGCTCGCCATGGAGATGGTGCGCAAGCCCGAGCGCTTCCACGTGGTGGTGGCCAACAACCTGTTCGGCGACATCCTCACCGACCTGGGCGCCGCCCTCATGGGTGGCCTCGGCCTCGCCGCCAGTGGCAACGTGCACCCGGGCAAGATCGGCATGTTCGAGCCCGTGCACGGCTCGGCCCCCGACATCGCCGGCAAGGGCGTCGCCAACCCCTTGGCGGCGTTCTGGACCGCGTCGCTCATGCTCGAATTCCTGGCCACCAAGGACGCCGCCCTTGCGCCGCGCTTGTTGCGCGGTGCGCGCGCCATCGACGCCGCGGTGACCGCGTGCGTCGACGTGGGTCCGCGCACGCCAGACCTCGGGGGCGCGGCGCGCACCCAGGACGTCGGGGCCTTCGTGCGCGAGCACGTCGGTCGCGCGTTGGCGGCGTAGCTCGGCGCACTTGGCGACGAGCGTAAGAGTTGTCACCTCGAGGGGCACATGATCCAGAGCTTGATCCTCAACCTGGCGACGACCTTGGTGCCGCTCATCCTGGCCATCGCGGTGCACGAGTGGGCCCACGTGGCCGCGGCGCGCTGGCTCGGCGACCGCACCGGGGAAGAGCAGGGGCGCCTCACGCTCAACCCGCTGGCGCACATCGATCCCATCTGGACCGTGGGGCTGCCGGCCTTCCTCGTCATCTCGTCGACGCTGGGGGGGGCCGCCGCGGCCGTCATCCCCTTCTTCGCGGCCGGCAAGCCGGCGCCCTACAACCCCGTGCGCTTCTCGCGGCAGGTTGGAGGCAAGCGCGTCACCATGCGCACCGGTGAGCTCCTGGTGGCGGCTGCTGGGCCCGCGTCGAACATCGTGCTGGCCATCGTCACCACGGTGCTGTTGTTGATCCTCGTCAAGAGCGGCGCCTCGCTCGCCGACCCCCGCTCCATCGCACAGCTGGTGTTCGGCTTCATCTTGCTCAACGTCGGCCTCGCGGCGTTCAACTTGCTGCCGGTACCGCCGCTCGACGGCTCCAAGGTGCTGATGAGCCTGCTGCCGCGGCCGGCCGCGGCCAAGTACGAGGCGGTGGCCTCGCAGCTCTCCTGGCTGCTCTTGCTGCTCCTCGTGTTCGGCGGCGCCCGCTTCGTGCTCGGCCCCATCCAGCGCGCCGCCATCGAGCTCGTGCTGCGCGTGGTCGCCTGATCCCGGCGGAAATCGCTGCGTTCCCGCTTCCCGATGGCGACCGAGGCGGCTATCCGACTCCGGTGGCAGCGATCCCCGGCCGTGAGGCCCGGAGCCCTATGACGGTCGAAGAGACCGCGCCGGCGGCGGCGCCTGCCGAGGCGCACCCCGACGAGCTCCCGCTGGCGGAGGCCACGGAGCCCGCCGGCGAGCGCCCGGTGATCCGCGCCGGCAACGAAGAGCTCTACGTCGAGGCCCGCGGCGACTTCGGCGAGCGCGACGTGGCGGGCTACGTGCCGAGCCCCGAGTCCGACGCCCTGCGCGTCGAGGTCGCGCCGTTCGAGGGGCCGCTCGACCTGCTGCTCCACCTCATCGAGAAGCACGCCCTCGACGTCTTCGACATCCCCATCAAGGTCATCGTCGCGGCCTACATGCGTGCGCTCGACGACATGCGCGAGCTCAACCTCGACGTCGCCGGCGAGTTCCTGGTGATGGCGGCGCAGCTCGCGCACATCAAGTCGAAGATGCTCTTGCCGCGGGACGAGCGGCCCAAGGAGCCCACGCCCGAGCTCGACCCCCGCGCAGACCTGGTGCGTCGCCTGCTCGAGTACCAGCGCTTCAAGGACGCGGCGCTGCGGCTCGACGCCTTCCCGCAGCTCGGCCGCGACGTGTTCGCGCGGCCGAGCGCGCCGCTCTCCTACGACGGGCCGGTGGACCTGCCGGCCGACGACGTCAAGACCGAGCTGAACCTGGAAGACTTCGACGTCTTCGAGCTCATCCGTGCCCTCGATCTGATGCTGAAGAAGCAGCAGAAGCAGGTGATCCACGAGGTGATGGTCGAGCGCCTGTCGGTGGGCGCGCGCATCAACGAGCTGGTCGACCACCTGCAACAGGTGGGCGAGCAAGGCGTGAGCTTCGCGTCGCTGGTCGATCACTTTGGCGGGCGCACGCGCCGCAACATCATCGTCACCTTCCTCTCGGTGCTCGAGATGACGCGCCTGCGGCTCTTGCGTATCTCCCAGCACGACGACGGCACTATCGACGTGCACGCCATCCTCGAGAACCTCCGCACCGACGACGGTGAGGCGCTCGGCCGCGCGCTGGCCGGCGTGGACGAATTCGAAACCCCGGCAGCCGGCGGCGAGACACCCGCCGGCGGCAGCGAGGCAGCCCCATGATCGACGACGATGTGACCCCCAGCGGCGACGAGGAAGCGCCCGCGATCGAGGCCACGGACGCGATCGCCGCCGCCGACGACGACGTGGTCGAGGCCGCCGACGACGGCGCGTCCGCGGCGCCCGCCGTCCCGGTCGACGCCGCGCTCGACGCCGCGCCCAGCCCCGCCGCGGCCTCGCCCGCCCCGCCGGAGCAGGGCGAGGAGCCGCCCTCCGGCTTCGAGGTGGAGGACTGGGTGCTCTCGGCCATCGAGGCCTTGGTGTTCGCGTCGACGGAGCCCCTGCAAGCCGGGCGCGCGCGCGAGGTCATCGCCGCCGAGCTCGAGTGCATGGACGGCATGGAGGGGCGGCCGCCGCCCACCACGGCCGACATGCAGCGCGCCTTCGCCACGCTGCTCGAGCGCTGGGGCGATCCCCTGCGCCCCATGGGCCGTGGCTTTCGTCTGCTCGAGGTCGACGGGGGGCTGTGCCTGCGCACCGTGGCTGCCAACGCACGCTACCAGCGGCGCATGCTGGTGGGCCGACCGCAGCGTTTGAGCCGTGCCGCCCTCGAGACCCTGGCGGTGGTCAGCTACCGGCAGCCGGTCACCAAGCCGCAGATCGAGGAGATCCGCGGCGTCGACAGCTCCGGCGCCGTCAAGGCGCTGCTCGACAAGAAGCTCATCCGCGTGCTCGGCAAGGCCGAGGAGATCGGCCGCCCCCTCCTGTACGGCACCACGCGCACCTTCCTCGAGTTCTTCGGCATGGCGAGCCTGAACGACCTGCCCACCCTCAAAGAGCTGCACGAGCTCGAGCACGGCGTGGTCGAGGCGCCGGCCGAAGACGACGAGCGCCCCGCCGTCATCATGGACCTCTTCAACCCCGACACCGCCAGCGCCGTGTCGGTGGCCACCGAGGCCGAGAGCAACGAGGCCCTCGACGCGCTCGAGCGCGCGCTCGGCGAGGCCAAGGACGTCGCCAAGCGCGCCAGCGCCCTGGTGTTCGGCCTCAAGGT
Organism: Deltaproteobacteria bacterium; assembly: GCA_020850995.1. Taxonomy (GTDB): domain Bacteria; phylum Myxococcota; class UBA727; order UBA727; family VGSZ01; genus JACOUT01. The sequence goes on along the minus strand of JADZDP010000057.1, from coordinate 11,337 downwards.
CGAGGACGAGGACGGCGAGGCGCCGCGCGCGGCCGAGGCAGCGGCGGCGCCCACGCCCGTCGAGCCGACGGCCGCGCCGGCAGAACCAGGCGGCACCCCGCCACCACCCGAGGGGGAGGGTGGCGAGGGGTAGCGGGAGCGCGGCACGGCAGCAGAACGGCACCATGCACCGACGTGAGGTCGGAGCGAGGGGCGGACGATGGAAGAGCGGCTGCAGAAGACTTTGGCTCGGGCCGGCGTGGCATCGCGGCGCGCAGCCGAGCAGATGATCGTGGCGGGCCGGGTGCGGGTCAACGACGCGGTCGTGACCGCACTCGGCACCAAGGTCGATCCCGCCAAGGATGTGGTGCGCGTCGACGGCAGGCGCGTGCCCGTGACCTCCCACGAGGCGCAGGAGAAGGTCTATTTCCTGCTCAACAAGCCGCCAGCGGTGCTCACCACCACCAAGGACGACCGCGGGCGGCGCACGGTGATGGACCTGGTGGTGGGCGCGTCGCAGGCGCGCATCTACCCGGTGGGGCGCCTCGACTACGACGCCGAGGGCGCGCTCTTGCTCACCAACGACGGCGAGCTCGCCAACCTGCTCACCCACCCGCGCTACCACGTGCCGAAGACCTATATGGCCAAGGTGAAGGGCGCGCCCGCCGAGGACAAGCTCGACAAGCTGCGACGGGGCATCTACCTCGAAGACGGCGCCACCAAGCCTGCGCACGTCGAGGTGGTGCAGAAGGCCAAGGTCAACACCTGGGTCGAGATCACGGTCACCGAGGGCCGCAATCGCCTCATCAAGCGCATGTTCTGGCGCATCCAGCACCCGGTCTTGAAGCTGGTGCGCACGCGCTTCGGATCCCTCACCACCGAGGGCCTCAGACCCGGCGACTACCGCACGCTGTCCAACAAGGAGCTCCTCGAGCTCCGCACCTTCATCGCCTGACCAACGGATGATCGCCTGAGTTCCCTTGAGCGTGCGCGCCCTTTCAACGTAGGGTGCTGACCCTGCAGCCCGGAGACGGACGTGAAGAACCTGCTCGCCTTCGCCCTCGCCATCGGCGCCATCGCGGCCGGCGCCATCTTCCTCATCATCTCGACGCAAGACCGTGCCGAAGACGCCGAGATGCACGCGGCGCTGCGTGACTTGCAGCTCGATGTGCTGCGCCAGGTGAACCTGATCGTCAACAGCCCAAACGACAAGGTGGGCTACGACCGGCAGCAGGTGGTGCGCAAGAACATGGAGGGCATCGAGGCGCTTCGGAAGAAGTACCCGACGCGGCTCAAGGCCGACCAGTTCATCGACGAGATGGAGGCCAAGGCCAAGGCCGGCGAGAAGGACAAGGCGAAGACCGCCGAGTACCGCGTCCGCTACGACTACGCCAAGGACATCTTCAACAACTACTTGAAGGATGGCGCATATAAGCCTGTTCTCACTGGGAATAGCGGCGGTATTCGATTCGATGTGGTGTCCATCAAGCGCGCCGTGGAGGGCGGGCAAGAGGGGCTGCGCTGGGAGGTCCTCATCTGGGGCGTGCCCACCAAGGAGCAGCTGCAGCTCGCGAACATCGAGATCAAGAACGTGCTCCACTTCGCCGAGCTCGAGACCAGCGGCAAGCGCAAGGGTCAGCCCAAGCGCACGGTGGTGACGATGAACCTGTCGCCCGCCATGCCCTACGTGCTGCTCGACAAGACCTGGGAGTGGTTCCCCGAATGGCCCATCGGCGTCGCCGCCGGCTACTACCAGGGCGTGCCCATGTTCGACTCGCGCACCGACCGCGCCAACATCACCCTCACGGGCAACCTGCGCACCCTGGGCGGCACCATGGTGCCCGTCGAGATCGAATGGAAGCACGTGAAGATCGACGGCTCGTGGAAGGGCCCGCCGGGGGGCCAATGGGACGACAAGGAGGTCCAGCCCCTCAACGACGAGGACCTGAAGGAGCAGGGCGCCGACCCGGCGGAGTTCGACGAGGCCGCACCAGCCCCCGACGAGAAGAAGTAGGACGCGCCATGGGACTCAAGGAAAAGGGCATGCAGCTCGGCATGAAGGCCGTGGGGAAGCTCATGGAGTCGCAAGAGCGCGCCGAGCGGGTGATGAAGGCGGTGCAGACGGTGCAGAAGGGGCGCGAGGTGGTCGACGAGACCGCGGCGCGCCTCCTCAACCTCTCCCAGCTCCCCTCCAAGGCCGACATCAAGGAGCTCGGTCGCCAGGCCGGGCGCCTGCGCCGCGAGGCCAAGAAGATCCTGGCCGAGCTCGACGAGCTCGACGCCGATCGCTCGTGAGCGTGCGCGCCCTCTCGGCCGTCGTCGCCGCGGTGCTCGCGGGCTCGTCGGCGTGCCGCGAAGGCAACAAGCCCGAACCCACGCCGGTGTCGAGCGGCTCCTTGCCCCTGGCCGAGCCTCGGGCCGTCGACGGCGACCCGCTCGCGCTCGTGCTGGCCGCGCTGCCTGCGCGCGCTGGCCGCTGCGCGCAGGTGAAGAGCATCAAGGACCAGGGCGAGGCCGAAGCGGTGGCCGAGGGCATGCGCAAGCAGGCGGGCATCCCCGTCGAGGTGCTGCGCGCCGACCTCGGCGAGCGCGGGGTGTGGTGGCGCTTGTGCGCCGGCGACGAGGACAGCGACGCGCGCCTGGTAGCCCGGGCCACCCGGTGGACAGGGCCCGGCGGTGAGCTCGAGCCCTTCCTCGACGCGCCCGTGCCAGGGCAACCGCGCTTCTTCGTGCTCGAGCGCGCCCGCGCCGAGCCCCGGCGGCCGAGCCTCGAGGCGGCGCGCGCCGTCGCGGAGCGCCGCGCGCCCGAGGCGCCCGCGCTCCTGTTCGGCGGCCCCGCGCAGGAGCGCCTGGCGCTCGCCACGAACGCGTTGACGACGGATGGCGCCACCGAGGTGCTGGCGGTCGACGCTACGGGCGCCCGCTTGCTGCTGACGTCGGCGCCGGCGCCGGGCTGTGCCTCATGCGCGGTGTCGCTCAAGGACGGGCGCGTGCGCGCGCGTGGGGTCATCGCCGCCGACGACCTGGCACCCGCTCCGGGCGACGAGCTCGTGATCGAGGAGAGCACCGATCGGGGCGCGCGTCTGCTCACCGTGGTGGCGCCCAGCAATGGTGGGCTCGTACGCGTCGCGGGGCTCTTGCTTGGTGCCGAGCGCCCGGGCTTCTTGGTGCGCGGCGAGGCCCGCGTGATGGAGGCGGACGCCGATGCCCAGCGCGAGGTGGTGCTGGCGACCACCGAGCTGCGCATGCAAGGCGACGCCGGCTGCGCGCTCGAGCGCCACGCCGAGCTCTTCGACGTCGGCGCGGCGGGCATGGTGCGCGTCGACCCGCTCCACCTGCCCGCGGAGCCTGCCGACGCCCTCATCAACGCGGTCACCGCCATCGATGGCGCCGGCGACGCGCTGCTGGCCTCGCGCACCTGCGCCGCCCACCTGGCGCGCGACGCCAAGGCGGCGCTGGCGCAGGTCTGCCTCGATCGCGTGCCGGCGCTTTTGGCCGCGCGTCGCCCGGTCGACGCCGTCAACGCGGGCGCGCTCCTCGCAGAGGGGGCGCCCACCTTGCGCGCGGCGGTGGCGGGCCCCCTCCTCGACGCCGTCACGGCGCTCGACAGCGATCCGCGGCTGAGCGCGGCCGAGCCCGACTGCGCGCGCGATCCGCTGGTCGCAGCGCTGGCCTCGTTGCCCCCCGAGGAGGCATTTGCGCGCGCCGCCGCGCGCGCCGCAGAGCGCGTGTCGCTCGGCGCGCTCGTCGACGCGGTGTTCGTCACGGGCGCGCGCGACTTCGGCGCCGACACGCCTGTGGGCCTGGTGGCGGTCAAGTGGCTCGAGCGCATGCGGGTGTCGCTGCCGGCGCGCTACGCGGCCGTGGAAGCGCTGCTGCTACCGCCGCCCGCCGCTCCCATCGATGCGGGCGTGGTGGGGCAGGGGGCGCCGGGCTTTGGTGGCGCCCCGGGTGCCGCCCCGTGAAGGTCACGGCGAACCAGGTCACGGTGGCGCGCATCCTCGCGCTGCCCTTCCTCGCCTGGGCGCTCATCGCGCGGCCCGAGCAGCCCTGGATGTGGGTGGCCTTCGGCGTGGGCGTGGTCGTGGGCGCCACCGACTTCGTCGACGGGTGGCTCGCGCGTCGCCAGGGGCCCACGGTGCTCGGCTCGCTGCTCGACCCGGTGGCGGACAAGCTCTTCATCGCCTTGCTGCTGCTGCCCCTGGTGGCGCACGGCGAGTGCCCTGGGTGGGCGGCGGGCGCGCTCTTCGTGCGCGAGCTCTTGATTACCGCCCTGCGCACGTCGCTGGCGGTGCGCAAGCAGGCGCTCAAGACGAGCCAGCTCGGCAAGCTCAAGACCGTGGTGCAGATGGGCGGCATCGCCGCCTACTACCTCGCGCTCTTCATCAAGCCGGTGGAGTGGATGCCGCGGGTGCAGCTCGCATGCGCCGTGACCATGTCGGTGGTGGCCGTGGGCGTTGCTGTCCGGCGCCGTGGGCTCCCGCCTGCGTGGCTCCTCGGCGGCGCCCTCATGTGGCTGGCCATCGCCGTGGCGAGCTTCTGGCTCGAGCCCCTCGAGGCGGCGTTCTGGATCTTCATGATCATGGTGGGCCTCACCTGGGTGAGCGGCGCCGACTACCTGTGGGGCGCCGGCCGGCGCATCCTCGCCGCCGGCCTCATGCGCCAAGACGTCACGCGCGTGCTTTGGTCTGTCGCGCACGGCGTGGCTCTGGTGCCCCTCCTCGACGAGCACCCGGCGCTGGTGGTGGCCGCCATCGTCAGCTTGAGCGCCGAGCTGTCCTATGGCGGTGTCGACAACGCGGTGGCGGCCGAGCGCGCGCGCTTCGCGCGCTCGAGCGTGGTGCCGTCGACGATCATGGCGCTGGTCGTGGGCGTGTGCGGCTGGGGCAACCTGTGCGATGCGCCCACCCTCGCGTTCTTGGCCTGGGGCCTGGCGGCGGCGTCGGCGGGCGCCTTCCTGTTCGCCGTGTTGCGGGAGCGCGCGGTGTTCTTCGCGCCCGATCGCCCTGCGCCGGGGTGAGCAGTGGCGCTGCGCCGACCGGCGCGGCTCGCGGCGGCCAAAAATTTCGATCCGCGGGGATCCTCCGGTACGAAGGTGGAGACGACCGGAGCAAGGAGTCCCCATGCGGCATACCTGTGAGCACTGTGCGACCCGTTACGAGATCCCCGACGAGCGCGTCGCCGGCAAGTTCGTCAAGGTCCGCTGCAAAGTCTGTCGAGCCACGATGCACGTGGTTGGGCTGCGGCCGCTCGACGCCGCGGCTCGCGACGGCGCCGTGTGGTGGTGCGCCATCTTTGGCACGCCCCATGGGCCCTACCGCGAGGACGAGATCGGCTCCCTCGTTTCGAGCGGCGACCTGCACGCGCGCACGCGCATGTGGTGCGCGGGCATGGTGGGCTGGGAGCGCGTGTGCGAGTCGGCGACGCTGGCCTGGGTGTACAACGACGTCATTGCCAGGGCCGCCACGGATCCGCGCACGCTCGGCATCGGCAACGTCTTTGATCGCGCAGCGCTCTTGAGCGATGGCGCCGGCTACTTCCCCGACCCCACGCTCAAGAGCGGCATCGTGGTGCTCGACGACGACGCGCAGCGCGAGCTCGCGCGCCTGGCGGCCCGTCACGCTCCGAAGCCGCGCGCGAGCTGGCTGGCACCCTTGTACGCGGCGGCCGCCGGTCTCGGCATGGCGGTGGGCGGCATCACCTGGTTCATGCTCGGCGCCTGACCGAGCGCGACCACGGGCTTGCTCGCGCGCATGGCGACGGCTAAGCCGTCGCCATGCGCCACCATCACCGCACCCGCGCGGCAGCGCTTTGCGCTGCGCTCGTCGCTCCCGCGCTCTTCGCCGCCGCACCGCCGGCGCTGGCCGGCACCTACCTCGAGCACGAGGCGGTGCTGCCAAACCCCGCCGACCTGTCGAAGTCGATCAAGCAGGTCCTCCACTCGTGGCAAGACGGCCGGCGCTTCAAGCGCGAGAGCCCCCTGCGCGGCGAGGTGGTCATCATCGACCTCGACAAGAAGGCCGTGTTCGGCGTCAACGAGTCGAGGAAGACCTACTGGAAGCTGTCCACCGACCGTTACCAGCGCCTGGCCTTGATGTCGCTCATCGTCATGGGCGTGCAGCTCGGCCTCGACGGCAACCCCATCGTGCCCGACCCGATGTTCGCCGCCACCGGCAAGGAGGCGCTCATCGACGAGCGCTGGCATGCGCAGGAGATGAAGATCACGGCCGCGCTCCCGCCGGGCGTGGCGACGTCGATCTGGGTCTCGCGCGACGTCACCTTGCCGCTCACCCAGCTCGTGTCGCAGATGCGCGTGTCGCTGGCCGACCCGAAGGGGGACGCCTACGAGACGCTGTTTCGCCAGTGGGGCGCGTTGCCGGGCTACCCCGTGCAGAACGTCACCACGGTGCAGACGCCCAACGGCCTGGTGACGACGTCGGAGACGCTCTTGACCTTCCGCGAGATGGCGATGCCGGCGGGCACCTTCGAGGTGCCCAAGGGCTTCGCGCTGGTCACCGACCCGCTCACCGAGCTCGAGCAGCGCATGGCGGCGGGCGGCGGCGCGCCCGCCGGCATCGGCGCGCCCTTGAAGCCGCCGCCACCGCCGCCGCCGCCGCCCAAGGGGGCATCCAAGTGAGCACACGGACGTTCCTCATCGTGGCCATCGCGCTGGCCAGTGCGCCCGCGCTCGCCACCCAAGAGTTTGTGGCGAGCATCCCGAACGGGGCCGCGTACGGGTGCCTCGCCTGCCACAGCGCACCCAATGGCGGTGAGGGGTGGAACGCGTTCGGCCAAGACCTGCTCGAGGCCGGCGGCGCCAACCCCGACGCGAACCCCGACGACCAGAACGAGGGCTACGCGGGCTCGCCCACCTGGAGCGACGTGTGCGACGTCGACAGCGACGGCGACGGCTACAGCAACGGCGAGGAGCTCGGCGACGTCGAGTGCGCGTGGGTGGAGGGCGACAGCAACCCCACGGGCACCGAGAGCAACCCTGGCAACGAGACCGATTTCCCGGGCGACGGCGGCCTGTGCGCCAGCAGCGGCGCGCGCTCGGCCGCTGCACTGCCACTGGTCGTGCTCGGACTTTGCCTCGGATCTGCCCGGCGCCGGCGCGCGCTCCGCTCTCCGAGGAGCTGAGCCAATCGTCGACGTCGCAGTCGCGGTTCCGGGCGATGCCGCTCGGCTCGAGCTCAGGGCGGCCCGCACAGCTCGCGCGTGTGCTCCGCGAGCTCGCGGCTCCACCGGAGCACGCCTGCCGCGTCGCGCGCCTCGACCCTTTTCCGCACCTGCTCCTGGCACTGGCTCTCGAGCACGCGCTCCGCGATCACGGCGAGCTGGGGCGCGCCGCCGCGCGACTGCTTCGCCATGGACGCCGCGACCGCCGGCAGGTCGCGCCCTGGCGACAGGTAGTAGCAGCCGTCAGGTCGTCCTTCCGGCGGCCTGAACAGGAATTCGCTCAGCTCGTGCGCCTCGACGCCACAGGTAGCGGGGTCGATCGACACCACGCCGCACGCCTCGGCGCGCCGCTGCGCCTCCTCGAACTCCTCCGGCGGCGGCGTGCCACCTTCCCACGACAGCGAGCTCGTCCAGAACGCGAGCACCTCGTCGCCGCGGGCGAAGGGGGCCACACCGACCTGCGCTGCCGCCGCGGGGACCGGGAGCTGCAACGTGCACTGCACCGCCTTGCCGCTCGCGCTCGGGTCGACAAAGGCGAGGCGCGCGGGCATGGAGTACCCCTGCGTTCCCACCGCGAGCAGGCGGCCCACGGCCCAGACCGCTTCGCCGCTCACCGATGGCGCGCGCCAACGCTCCGCGCCACTGTCCAGGTCGAGCGCCACCAACGTGGGGGTGACGACGTACGCGACGCGCGCCTTCCGGTCGACGAGGACCTCGGGTGCCGGCCACTCGAGCACCGTCGTCGGCGGCGGCTCGCGCGCGACCGCCGCGGCGAACGCGGCGTCGCGCCGCGCGGCCTGCTCACGACACGTGAGCGTGTCGGGGCAGGGCGTGTAGCGCGCGCTGCACCCGGCGGCGACCACGGCCACAAGCAGCGCTCTGGTTATCGGCGGCATCGCCCGCGCCTGCCGCGCGCGGGCCTCGCCGGCATTGTCCCGGACGGCGGCGCTCCCGCTGCGCTCGATAGCCCCAGCCCATTGCCTCCGTCGCACGACGTGGAGGATCCCTCGCGCTGGCCGGCGCATCTGCAGGCCAAACGGAGGCGGCACCTCAGCTCTCCGAGGAGTTGAGCCACTCGTCGACGTTGCCGTCGCCGTTCCGGTCGATGCCGACGCGGTCGAGCTTGCCGCCCTCGAAGTACTCCCAGTAGTCCACGCGGCCGTCGTAATCGAGGTCGGCTTCCTCGCGCAGCATCGAGCCCTTGTCGAAGAAGCGCCACAGGTCGACCTTGGCGTCGAAGTTGGTGTCGTACTCCTTGCGGACGATGGCGCCCTTCTCGAAGAACACCACCAGATCGATGCGGCCGTCGAAGTCGTTGTCGAGCCGTTCGTCGACGAACTCGCCCTGATTTGACAGGTCGCGCACCAGGTCGATCTTGCCGTCGAAGTTGATGTCGACCTCTTTGCGCACCACCACGGGCTGCTCATCGATGATGCGGCTGAACTGATAGGCGTCGGGCTTGCCGTCTTTGTTGAGGTCGAGGTCGCGGCGCTGGCAACAGCCCGCGTCGAAGCTGTCTTCGGCGATGCGGACCGCGCCGCCCTTGGAACCGGTGGCGCTCAGGTCGCCGGCGCCGCTGCCACGGCTTGCGCCCTCGTCCGACGCGCAGGCCGCAACGCCGACCATCGAGGTCACGAACAGGAGCGCGAAGCCGCGCACGGCAATGCCGGTAGTCACCGCGTGGGACATGGCATGGGTCATGGCGGGGAGAGTCGGCCTTGCCGGCTCGGCCGTCAAGCCGTACAGGGAAGGGCAGGAGTGGGCGTCCCCCTATGCGCGTTCTGGTCACTGGTGGCGCCGGCTTCATCGGCTCGCATGTCGTCGACAGCAGCGTGGCGCTGGGGCACCAGGTGCTGGCGCTCGACGACCTCTGCCGTGGGCGGCGCGAGAACCTGGCGGGTGCGCTGGCGCGTGGGGCGCGCCTCGAGGTGGCGGACATCCGCGCGCCCGAGGCCGCGGCGGCGGTGCGCGCGTTTGCGCCCGAGCTCGTCTGCCACCACGCGGCACAGCTCGATGTGCGCAAGAGCGTCGCCGACCCCGCGTTCGACGCCGACGTGAACCTGGTGGGGTTCTTGCGCGTGCTCGAGGCCGCGCGTCTGGGCGGTGCGCTTACGCACGTCGTGTTCGCCTCGTCGGGCGGCGCCATGTACGGCGAGCAGGATGAGTTCCCGGCGCGCGAGAACCACCCGGTGCGCCCCGAGAGCCCCTACGGCTTGGCCAAGGCGGTGAGCGAGCAATACCTCGCGTGGTACCGGCGCATGTACGGCATCGGCTTCACGGCGCTGCGCTACGGCAACGTCTATGGTCCGCGGCAGAGCCCGCACGGCGAGGCCGGTGTGGTGGCGATCTTCTGCACGCGCATCCTCGCCAACCAAGCGCTCACCATCTACGGCGATGGGCGCCAGACGCGCGACTACGTCTTCGTCGACGACGTGGTCGACGCCAACGTGCGCGCCATGGAGCGGCGACCGCAGGGCGGCTTCAACATCGGCACGGCGGTAGAGACCGACGTGTGTGAGCTGGCGCGGCGCCTCATCGAGGTGTCGGGGCGGAAGATCGACGTGCGTCATGCCGAGGCGCGCGCCGGAGAGCAGAAGCGCAGCGTGGTCGACCCCACGGCCTTCGGTGACGCCACGAGCTGGCGACCGACGGTGGCGGTGGCCGAGGGACTGGCGCGCACCTACCAGTGGTTCGCAGCGGGTGGCACGGGCGGGGGAGTCTAGGAAACCGACGAGATGGCGAACCCGCTCTTACGCAACTTCTCGATCATCGCGCACATCGACCACGGCAAGTCGACGCTGGCGGATCGCATCCTCGAGACCACCGGTGCCATCACCGCGCGCGAGATGCAGGCACAGTTCCTCGACAAGATGGACCTCGAGCGCGAGCGCGGCATCACCATCAAGGCGCAGGCGGTGCGGCTCCTCTACAAGGCCGACGACGGCAAGACCTACGTCTTCAACCTCATCGACACCCCCGGGCACGTCGACTTCAACTACGAGGTGAGCCGCTCGCTGGCCGCTTGTGAAGGCGCTTTGCTCGTGGTCGACGCGAGCCAAGGCGTCGAGGCGCAGACGCTCGCCAACGTGTACCTGGCGCTCGACGGCGACCTCGCCATCGTGCCGGTGCTCAACAAGATCGATTTGCCCTCGGCGGAGCCCGAGCGTGTGCGCCAAGAGATCGAGGACATCATCGGGCTCGACGCCTCGGGCGCCATCCTCGCCTCGGCCAAGTCGGGTATCGGCATCCACGACATCCTCGAGGCGGTGGTCCAGCGCATCCCGGCGCCCTCCGGCGATGAGAGCGCGCCGCTCGCCGCGCTCATCTTCGACTCGTGGTTCGACGCCTACCGCGGCGTCATCTGCCTCGTGCGCGTCGTCGACGGCACGGTCAAGCCCGGCATGAAGATCCGCCTGATGCACAACGGCAAGGAGTTCGAGGTGCAGGAGGTGGGCGCCTTCACGCCGCACCCCGCCAAGCTGCCCGCGCTCGCCGCCGGTGAGACCGGTTTCGTCATCGCCAACATCAAGGACGTGCACGACGCCAAGACCGGCGACACCATGACCTCGCTCGACAACCCGCGCTCCGAGCCGCTGCCCGGCTTCAAGGAAGTGCAGCCCGTCGTCTACGCGGGCATCTTCCCCATCGACGCGGCCGACTACGAGAACCTCAAGGAGGCGCTCGCCAAGCTCAAGCTCAACGACGCCGCCATCCACTTCGAGCCCGAGACCTCGCAGGCCCTGGGCTTTGGCTTCCGTTGCGGCTTCCTCGGTCTCCTGCACATGGACGTCGTGCAGGAGCGGCTCGAGCGCGAGCACAACCTCAACCTCATCACCACCGCGCCCACCGTCGTCTACCACGTGTACATGAACGACGGCTCCATGGTGGTCGTCGACAACCCATCGAAGCTCCCCGACGCGATCCGCATCGATCGCATCGAGGAGCCGTTCATCACCGCGATCATCCACACGCCCTCCGAGCACGTCGGTGCTGTCATCCGCCTGTGCGAAGAGCGCCGTGGCATCCAAAAGGGCCTCAACTACGTCACGCAAACCCGCGTGACGGTGACCTACGAGCTGCCCCTCGCCGAGGTGGTGTTCGACTTCTTCGATCGCCTCAAGACCGCCACGCGCGGCTACGCGTCGTTCGACTACGACCTGGCCGGCTACCGTGAAGACC
>JADZDP010000056.1 GCA_020850995.1 Deltaproteobacteria bacterium | reverse complement strand
CCGCCGACCTCGGCGTGGCCGAGCACCTGCTGCTTGAGGTGCACGCCCGCGGCCACGCCCTGGAAGGGATCGTCGTCCCGGTGCTCGTACTCCACCTCGAGCGCCACGCGGTTCGCCGCCGTCACCTGCCCCAGGTTGTGATTGCTGATGAACGCGGCGTCGGCGAACGCACCGAGCGGCTCCTTGAGCGAGACGCGGCCCTCGAGGTAGCGCACGGTGTAGTCGACGTTGCGCACCAGCGGCGTGCGCGCGAGCTCGGTGCCAGTGACGCCGTCGCGCACCAGGATCGAGACGCGCTCGCTACCCTCGACGACGCGCTCGTGGCGCAAGAAGTAGATGGACGAGCCAGTACCCAGGAGCTCCGCGCGCGCATGCCGCTCGCCGCCACCACCGGCCACGAAGCCGGTGGCGGTGGTGCGCCAGGGATCGCCGTCGGGCGCGGGCGCAGGGTCGCGGCTCTTGGGGTCAAACTCCAGTGGCGTCGTCCAGCCGCGGTCCAAGGTCAGCTGCGCGCCGGAGCGCGCGCGTTGGTAGCGGAACAGGTCGGCGCCCTGCAGATCGGTGCGGATGGAGCCGACTTGCACGCGCGACGCGTCGGCCTTGAGGTCGAGGTAGAGCGGGAACGCCGACGAGGCAGCGTCGGCGTTCTCTGCCGACGAGTCCGCGTACACCGGGTAGAAGCGGTCGGGATCGAGCAGATCGGGCGCGAACACGTCGTTCTGCCAACGGGCCGTATCGAGGTGCAGCGTCAGATCGTAGTTCTTGAACACCATGGGCCCCCTGAAGCGCCCGTTCACCACGCCGGCGCCGCGGCCGTAGACGAACACGGGTCCCAAGGTCAGCGACGTGAAGGGCCCGCGCTCGCCGAGCAGTGCGCCGTCGCCGCCGAGCGCGGTGTCGGCCAGGCCGAGGATGAAGAAACCGCTCGGGTCGGCGTGCATCGGCCGCGTGATACGGCCGACGTTGCCGCGCTCGTCGACGGCCTCGATGACGAGCTCGCCGTCACCCTCGGGCGCGCGCGCCAGGTGCGTGAAGCGCCCGCTGCCCACGTCGACCGCCACGTCCTCGCCACCGATACGCACGCGGTTGCCGGGTGCCGTTTGGCCACGCACGAGCACGCGCTCGCTGCGGATGGCGCCGAGATCGGTGGGCAGCTCGACGCGCAGCTGTCGCGCGGGCAGCGAGCTCTCGTCGGGCCACCAGGGAGGATGCGCGGGCGCGGTGGGCGCAACTTCGAGCGCGGCCGCTGCGCCGTCGGCGACGGCGCTCGGCACCGCCGCGCTCTCCGTCGGCTCCGGCGACAAGGGCCAGCCCTCGCGCGCGAAGGCCTGCCACGCCGTTTGGTCGCCCTGCCACAACGCAGGCCCGTCGGGGCGCACGCGCAGCGATGCACGTGCCCCGTCGGCGGTGCGGACATCGAGCACCACTTCGCCGCTCGCCATGGCCGGCACGTCGCCCCGAGCGACGCCATCGGGGCCCGCCGCAACGGCGGAGCCGTTGGCGAGGAAGCGCGGCCCCGGCGGTGCGGCCGACGCGGAGGCCGCGCGGTCGGCGCTCGCGGCAGTGGGCGCGGGCGCCGCGGAGGGATCGACCGCGCCCTCGAGAGGCGCGCCCGCCGACGTGTCGTCCGCTGCGACGGTGGGTTTGCTCAACGTCACCACCACGCGCCGGTTGCGCGCTCGGTTCTTCACACCCGTGTTTGGCACCAGAGGCGTGTCGGAGCCGAGCCCGAGTGCGGTCACCCGATCAGACGGAGCGCCGGCGGCCACGAACAGCGCGGCAATGGCATCGGCGCCGCGCTGCGAGCGCGTGCGCTCCTCGAGCTTGCTGCCCCGGTCGTCGCTGTGCACCTCCACGCGCACCAGCAGTCCTTGCGCGGCAGCGTTGCGCGCGAGCTCGTCGAGGCGCCCTCGCGCGTCGACGCGCAAGGCACCGCGAGCGTCGAACGGGTCGCCCACCATGACCGGCTCGCCGGCAGCCACAGCGGCGCTTGGCGCCGCGTGCACAGCCGTCGGCGGCGTCTCCTCGCCGCGCACCAGCACGCGCGCATCGGGCGAGATACCAACGTCGCCGCCCGAGGTCTTCACCACCAAGCGGAAGCGCAAGCGGCGGTCGGGCGTGCGCGCCTCGGTGCCGGCGGCGTCCTTGCCGTCCCAGCGGATCACCGGCGGCACCGCGCCCTCGCCGCGCAGCTCGCGCAGCGTAGTGCCGCTCTCGTCGCCGTTCTCGGGCGCCGCGCTCCCGTCCATCACGCGCAAGAACCACGCGGCCACGTCGAGCCCGGGCACGGTGGTCGTCAGCTCCACGTCGCCGCGCGCGGAGACCCCAACCATGCCGTCCTTGTCGTCGAGCCCCGCGGGGATCACGCGCACGCCGAGCAACGAAGTATCGACGGCGTGGCCGGCGACCAGGATGGCGCGATCGGCTTCGCGCCACTCCACGCCGATGGGCGGGGCCGGCGCGGGGGCGAGCGCGTCAGCGGGCGCCTTCGGATCCCGCACCACGCGCACGCGCGCGCCCGAGGGGGCGAGCACGTCGACAACGAGGAGCTCGCTCGCCGGCACCTCCAGCTCGACCGCGAAGGTCCCGTCGTCCGCCAGCGTCCGCTCCGTGCCCTGCACCGTCAGCTTTGGTGCTTGCTCCGGTGGCGCCAACAGCGCCGGCATCGGGCCAACGGCGCCGCGCTCCACCACCAGCTCGACACGGCGGTTCTTCGCGCGATCGCGCTTGCGCATGTTCGGCACCTTGAGCGCGCTATCCCCCGCGCCGCGCGGCTCGAGCTTCTCGGCCGGCACGCCGAAGCCGCTCGCGAGCGCCTTGACCACCTCCGCGGCTCTACCAGCGGTGAGGGCGGCAGGCGCCTTCGTGCCGCCGCCGTCGGTGTGCACCACCACGATCACGCGGCGCGCCCCGGCAGCCAACGCATCGGTGACGGCCTGCTTGTTCGCGCCAAGCCACGACAACAGGCGCAGCGCAGGCTTGCCAGATGCGCGGAACAGCGCGCCCGCGCTCTCGTCGATAACGGCGAGCTGCCCCTCGGCCGCCGGCGCCAGCGGCGCGCCAGCGCGCACGCCGAAGGTGCGCGCGCCCGACACCGCGCGATCGCCGTTCGGGTACGCGACGGTGAGCGTGGCCCGGTACAGGTGACCCTCGAGCAGCGCCGGCATGCCGGTCGCGGGGTCGCGCCCGTCGAAGGTGATGCGATCGGGGGGCCCGCCGTGGCCGGCGAACATGCGCGCGAAGGTCGGCACCGCGCCGTCGGGCATGCGCGCCTCGCGTTCATCGCCAATGCCCACGCCCAGGTCCTCGATGAGCAACTCCCACGCCACGGGCCCGCCGCTAGCGCGCGGTACCAAGAGCAGGCGCGGCTGCAGCGCGCCGTCGACGACACCAGCCAGGTTCGGGCCCGCCGCAGCGAACACGGGCTCACCGCCCTCGGCGCCAACGCCGAGATCGACATGTGGCAGGGCCAGCGGCGCGCCGTTCGCGGTCACCAGCGGCGGCGACGCGCGGCCGGCAAGCGCGAGCCTGACCATCGGCACCGGCGGCGGCCGATAGGCCTCTTCGTTGACCACGAGCGTCGGTTTGTCGTCGACGAAGAACTGGCAGCGCGCGCCGAACGCGACCTGCGCGGGCGCACCGGGCGACACGTAGAAGCTCTGGCGCGGCGACGTCACCGTGGTGCCCGGCGGCAAGGTGCGCTCATCGAGCTTGGCCAGGTGCATGCCCGCCGGGATCGCCGAGATGTGCGCCTTGCCGACAACGTCGGTCTCGGCGAAGTGGCCCGTGTCGAGCCAGAGGCGCGCGCCATAGACGCCGTCTTCGCCCTCGCTCTGCAGGCCGTTGCCGTCGTCGTCGCAGAACACCTTGGCGCGCAACGCGGACAGGTCGAAGATCGGGTCCGCTACCACCTGCACGCGCGCGGTGGCGTCGTCGGAGAGCGGCACCTGTCCTGCCGCCAAGCGCAGCGCGGCGCGGTTCTCGTGCTCGCCGAAGGTCGCGCCCGGCCCGATGACGACGTTGTAGCGCAGCTCATATGCCGTGGTGGCAGCGAGCACGAACGAACCGAAGGTCCGCACACGCACGCCCTGGCTGCCGACGTTCACCTGTGCGCGCCGTTCCTGACCTCGCTCATCACGGGTGATCTCGTCGAGGCGATAGCTGCCGGGCACCAGGTCGAAGCCCGGGGGCAGCGCGTCGACGATCTCGACGCCCCCTTGCTCGGCAGTTACGCCGGCGAGCGCGCGGTTGTCGATGTAGACCGAGTACGAGACGATGTCGCCGATAGACACGCGCTTGCGGTTGGCCGTCTTGGTGACGACGAGCTGACTGCTGAGGCGGTCGGTAGGCAGGTGATTGCGCTGCATCAGCGCTCGACCGGGCTCGACCTCGAAGCGAAGGAAGTAGGCCGGGCGCTGCTCGTTTCGTGGCAACGCGATGTCGCTGACGTCACCGTCGGCCTGGAACGACGCGACCGCGCCCATCGGATCGCCGTCGGGATCCGTCGACACTGGCTGTGCTGCCGACGGAAAGCTCGTCAGCGGGTCGGGCGTCTCCACGAAGATGCGATAGCTCCCAGGAGGTGCGTCGAAGCGATACAGGCCCTGCGGCCCCACCACCTGGCCCTGCTGTCCGGCGCCCAACAAGCCGTCATCGGCGAGCAGGTCATCGGCCGGGTTGTGGTCGCCGTCGTCGTTGTAGAGCCAGACGCGCGCGCGCTCCGCGCCGGCGCCGGTGTCGGCGACGTAGACGGCGCCGTTCGCCTGTACCGGGACGTCGCTGGTGCGCACCTCACCGTCCGTCAGCTCGGGCACGGCCACCTCACCCATGCTTGCGCCGCCCGGCGATCGAAGCGCGAGCCGATAGCTGCCCGCGGGGATCGAGAGCAGGCGGTAGGCACCTCGTTGGTCGGAAATGGCGGTCTGCACGGGCTCGTGCGCGCCACCACGGAACGCCAGCACCACCAAGCCGCGCGCCGGCTCGTCGCTCTCCGGCTGGAAGGCGCCGTCGTGTGCGCCGCCGTCGAGGAACAAGGTGCCCGACAGCGCGGCTGTGCCGGGCAT
>JADZDP010000055.1 GCA_020850995.1 Deltaproteobacteria bacterium | reverse complement strand
CTCATGGTGCGTCTGCTCGGCGCCAACGACGAGCGCGCGCTCGCGCCGGCGCTGGAGCTCGGCATCGCCATGCAGCTCACCAACATCTGCCGCGACGTGGCAGAAGACGCCGGCCGCGACCGCGTGTACCTGCCCGGTGAGCGCCTCGTCGACGCTGGGCTCTCGTTCGACGAGGTGCTCCGCGGCGGAGCGGACCGCTCGCGCCTCGCCAAGGTCATCCGCGAGGTGCTGAGCGAGGCCGATCGACACTACGAGGCTGCCCGCGCGGGCTTGCGCTTCTTGCCCTGGCGCGCGCGCATGGCGGTGGCGGTGGCGGCGCGCCTCTACCGGCAGATCGGCGTCCGCCTCCTCGCCGCGCAGCAGGGTGATCCCTTCGCAGGCCGCGTGGTGGTGCCGTGGCAGCAGAAGCTGCGTTTGGCGGTCTCGGCGTTCTTCGACCTGGCGCAGACGCGCAGCGCGTGAACGATGGGGTATTCACCGTGCACCCGCGCACTACGATGTCGGCCGTGAGCTCCACCAAGGCCCTACCGGGCGCGGCGTACCCCATTGGCGCGGTGGCGCGCCTGACGGGCATCGAGGCCGAGACCCTGCGCATGTGGGAGCGGCGCCATGGCATCGGCCCATCCGCGCGCAGCGAGGGCGGGCACCGCCTCTACTCCGAGCACGACGTGGCGGTCCTCCGCGCAATCAAGGTGCTGCTCGACGCCGGCATGCGCATCGGCGCAGTGGCCACGATGCCGCACGAGCAGATCCACAGTGAGGCCGATCGGCTCTCCAGCGCAACCAGAGGGGCGCGAGCGCTCGACGACAACCCGACGCTCTTAGAGGAGATCATCGAGGCCGCGCTGGCCCTCGATCACGAGCGCGCCGCCGAGCTGCTCGATCGGCCTCGCCTGTTCGCCGACGGGCCACACGTGGTGCGCTCCGTCTACATGCCGCTCATGCACCTCATCGGTGAGCGCTGGGCCGAAGGGCGCCTGCCGGTGGGCGTGGAGCACTTCACCGAGAAGCTCGTCACCACGCGTCTGCTCTCGATCTTCCAGGCCATGTCCGACGGCCGCGGCCGCCGCGCGCTGTGCGCCTGCGCGCCGGGGGAGCGCCATGAGTGCGGGCTCATCGCCGCGGCCATCGAGCTGCGCGCCGCGGGCTTCCAGGTGTCGCTCCTCGGCGCCGACCTGCCGGCAGCAGAGCTGGCCACCGCCGCGCGCACCACGGGCGCGCAGGTGCTGGTGCTCTCCGTGACCATGGTCCCGTCGAGGGCTGCCCGCGACGCGTTGGTTGCGGCGCTGCAGTCCGAGCCCCTGGCCTCGCTGCCCTTGGTGCTCGGGGGCCCCGCGGCACCCGCCCTTGGCGCCCATCTGGCCCGTCCGCTCACCCTCGCCCCCTCGATCCCGGGCGTGGTGGCGGCGGCCAGCGCCTGAGCGATCGCGTCCTGACGAGCTGAGATTCGAATCGACGTGATCTGGATCACGCGATCTCTGGATCTTGGACAAAAGCAGAACCGATCGCGATGTTGTGCATCTTATGTCCAGATTGTGACCATGTTCATTGAACAGCACCTGGTCACCGGAGGACGACATGCACCGCAGCAACCAAGAGCTCAGCCAACAGATCCGCAGCGGCTCGCCCGAGGCCTGGGCCGAGCTCTTCCGGCGCGACCGCAGCAAGCTCCTCACCCTGGCCAGCCGCTTCGTCTCTCGCGACGATGCAGAGGACGTGGTGCAAGACGCGTTTCTCTCGACCCTGCGCTCGCGCGAGCAGTTCCGCGGCCAGGCGCATCCCTCCACGTGGCTCTATCGCGCCACCGTCAACGCCGCGCTCATGCACCTGCGCACGCGCCGCCGCCGGCCCACCGAGCCCCTGAACGAGGACCACGGGGAGCGCGCCAGCGAGGTGCCGGGGCCCGACGCCGGCGTGGAGCGCGCGCAGGCCGGCCGCCACCTGGCCGCAGCGGTGCAGGTGCTCAAGCCCCTCGACCGCGCGCTCTTGAAGCTGCGCTTCCTCGACGAGCGCTCCACCGAGGAGGCCGCCGAGGAGGTGGGGCTCAGCGTGGCCGCGGTCAAGACGCGCCTGAGCCGCGCGCGCGCGGTGGCGCGCGAGGCCTTGGAGCTGGCAGCCGCGGCGGCGTGAGCCTGCGCGGCCGGGGCATGGCGGGCGCGCTGCGACATCGGTGCGCGGAACAGCACGGGTACCAGCCTGGCGCAGTACCGTGTTGGCATGCCGCGTGTTCGCCCGCTCACCACACCGGTGCTCCAGCCCCTGGTCGGTGAACAGCAGCAGCAGGCGCAGCTCGAGCCGGAACCCGGCCAAGGCAGCTCGCTTCCCTCGGTGCCGAGCGCCCAGGGCAGCGCGCCCTACTTGCAGGGCGGCACCGCGGGTCGCTCGGGGCTGCCGCAGCTCACTGCGATCAGGCACCAGCAAGGCGCCAAGCAGGCCACCACCGTGGAGTACGCGCCCACGTTCCGAGGACATCTAGCTCACCGAGGCCATCAAGCTCGAGGCGCTCATGCAGGCCGTGACCAGCGCGCCGGGCCTGGGCGTGGTGGCGCTCGACGACGCGCGCCAGGAGCGCGTGTTGTCGTCCATGGACCGGTACCGTCCTGGCTGGCGCTGAGCGGGCCGCCGTAGGGAGCGCCCGCGTCACCCCTCGCAGTAGTCGTAGTCCTCGGCCGGCTCTTCCTCTTCTTCCTCGGGCTCGCAGGTGTACTCGAAGTCACCATCCGAGTCGTCGCAGTCGTAGCCGTCCGCGCAAAAGAAGTCGGGGCAGGGCTCGCCGGCGCCCGGCGGCTCGCGGCAGATATCCTCGTCGTCGCAGTAGAGGTCTTCGGCGCAGTCGTCTTCGGCGCAGGAGTCGCCCTCACCGGGCGGGTCGGTGCATTCACCTTGCGGCACCGCCATCTCCTCGTCGACGGACTCGGGCTCGCCGTCATTGTCGTAGTCGATGGCGCAGGTGGCGTCGCCGGCGCACTCGTGCGCGCCCACGCACGCGTCGCCCTCGGCTACGGTGCCTTCAAACTGCTCGACGCAGTCATCCTCGTCGGCGCGGTAGGCCTCGAGATCGCACTCGGCCAGCGCCGCACGGCGCGCCTCCAGGCAGCCGTTGACCTTGTTCGCGTCCATGGTGATGCGGCCGCGCTCCGCCGAGATGCGCACCGTCGACATCAGCGCCGTACAGAAGTCACCGTACACCTCGACGCACTCGCTCTCGCTGCGGTGCCCCACCAGACCGTAGCCCGAGTAGCGCGCGCGCTCGTCGGGGTCTTTGCAGCACTGGTAGGTGAAGGCGCAGTGCACCTTCATCTGCTCGATGCAGTTGGCGGCAGGATCGCTGGTGGCGACGGGAAAGCAGGGCCCGGCGGCGAGCAGCAGGGGGGCGAGCGCGAGGGCGGTGACGAGGGTGCGCATGGCGGTGGGCTCCACGTGGATCGGCCGGGTCTCGCCGCTTGCGCTGCATCCTGCAACGACCGCCGGGGCCAATGTGACACTCATCGCAGGGGCACCGCTGCAACCTGGCTGACAAAGGCTCGCGCGTCTCCGGTTCGCTCAAGACCAGTGGCGCAGCGACAGCACGCCCGCCCATACGACCGACGCCGTCATGGCCGCGGCGCCGACCAGCACGAAGACTGGCGACAGGCCCAGGTACACCTCGCCAAGAATGCCGGCGGGCATGAGCAAGCCCGCGAGGCCGAGGGCGGCCGCTGTGGTGCGAGCGCGATCCGAGGCGCCATCGAGGCGCGCCAGCACGAAGGCGAGCGCGAGGTTCAAGAGCGAGAACAGCGCGCCGTGCACGTGCGCCAGCCGCGCTTCGAAGTGCTTGCCCGAGGAGTAGCTCGCGATCCACTCCTCTTTGCCGGGCGCGAAGTCGCGCAGGTACACGAGGATGAACCCATAGAACATGTAGCCGGCCATCATGAGGAGCGCGACGCCGGCGTTGTAGCGACCTGTCTTCATGACTGTTCCCTCCCACGGGCCACGATGGCGGGCAAGGCCAAGGCCTGCACCGACCAAAAGACCGAACGAATGGTCATCGCCACCACCGTGCGGCTCTCGAACGCGCCGCCGTTGAGGATGTGGACGCCGAGCGCGACGAACACGGCGATGGTGGCGACCCCGAGGGCGCGCGCGAGCCAGACGGCGATGGGTTTCTGCAGGATCGTCAGCCCGCCGGTCGCCAGGTAGAAGAAGCCCGCGGCGAAGTTGAAGCCGAGCACGAAGGGCACCACGTTGCCCGCTGCGGTGCGCGCCTCGCTGCCGCCGAACAAGACCTGGCCGCCCTCGACCAGGGTGGCCACGCCGAACAGGATGGCAAGGCCGCCTGCGACGAAGCGCCCGAACCCCTTGCCCGAAGGTGGGCCGAGCGCGGTCGTGGCATTGCCTGCTGTCGTTGTCATGGTGGTCTCCGTACCAGGCAAGTCGACACTTGCCTTTCGTCCCGACGCGGCCGACCGTCCCCGAGTGGAACGGCACCGTGCACCGGGGTTGCTTGCCAGGAAAGTAAGTGCTTACTACAAGTAAGTCAAGACGCACCAGATCACCAGCGCCTGGAGGTCCCGTGAGCCACCCTGTTGCCCCCTTGTTCCTCGGCGTGCTCTCGCTGGTGGGGCTCCTCGGCGCGTGTGCCAAGCCGCCGCTTCCCCTGCCGCCGCGCGCGGTCGAGGTGATCCAGGTGCAAGCGCGCGACGCCGCCGCGCTCAGTCGCTTCACCGGCTCGCTGGCGCCGTGGGAACAGGTGGACCTGTCCTTCGCGGTGCCGGGGAAGGTGCGCACCGTCGCCGAGGTGCAAGACGACGCGGGGAAGCGGCCCATCCAAGAGGGCGATCCGGTACGCCGCAACGAGCTCCTGGCCACGCTCGACGACAGCGACGAGCGGCTCAAGGCACGGGCCACTGCTGCGTCGCTTGCGAGCGCCGCCGCGCAGGTGAGCGCCGCCGAGTCCTCGCTGACGCAGGCGACCACGGAGCTCGAGCGCGCACGCAAGCTGCGCGCTGCGGGCGCCATCGCGGCGGCGGAGCTGGAGCGTGCCGAGAGCGCCTTCGCGGCGGCAACGGCGCACGTCGAGGTGGTGCGGGCACAGCGCCTGGCCGCGTCCGAGCAGCACGCGCTCGCCCGTAGCACCGTCGATGACACGCGCGTCATGAGCCCCATCGACGGCGTGCTGGCGAGGCGCTCGGTGGAGGTAGGTGAGAGCGTTGGCCCGGGCGTATCGGCCTTCACGGTCATCGACGTGAGCCGCCTGCGGGTCGTGTTCGGTGTGCCCGCGCACCGTGTGGGCGAGATGACGATCGGTCGCAAGCTGCCCATCTACGTCGAGGGCGTCACTGGCGACCCGCTGGCGGGGACCATCACCAAGGTGCAGCCCGTGGCCGACCCGGTGATGCGCTCGTTCTCGGTAGAGGTCAGCATCCATAACGGCGAGGGTGCGCTGCGCCCCGGCATGGTGGCCAGCATCGCGATGAGCCAGGAGGGCGGCGCCAGCGCGCTGCTCATTCCCCTCGAGGCCGTGGTGCGGAGCACGCAGTCCCGCGCGGGAGCCGCGCGTGGCTTCGCCGTGTGGGTGCTGGTACCGGAGTCGGATCGCGTCACCCAGCGCGAGGTGGAGCTCGGCGACCTCGCGGGCAACGAGGTGCGCGTCCGCCAAGGCTTGGTGGCCGGCGACCGCGTCATCGTGCGGGGCGCCCAGCTCGTGCGCGAGGGCGAGCCCGTGCGGGTGCTGCCATGAACGTCGCGCGCTTCTTCGTGGAGAAGCGGCACATCTCGTGGGTGGCGTTGGTGGCCACACTGGTGTGGGGCTTCACCGCCTACCAGCGCATGCCGCAGCGCAAAGACCCCGAGGTGGTGATCAAGACCGCCGTGGTCTCGGTGATGTGGCCCGGCGCGGCCGCCGAAGACATCGAGAACCTCATCACGCGGCCCATCGAGCTGGTGGCCGGCCAGGTACCTCACGTCGACAAGGTCACCTCCACCACGCGTGCCGGCAGCGCCACCGTCTTCGTCACACTCGAGGACACGGCCAAGCGATCGGAGCTGGAGCCGGCCTGGTCCGATCTGCGCGCGCGCCTTGACCTGCTCACGGCCACCTTGCCTCCGGGAGCCGGGCAGCCGCTCCTCAATACGCACTTCGGCGACACGGCCACCGTCACCTTCAGCGTGGCGAGCCCGCCCGTGAGCGACATCGAGCTCGATCTGCGCGCCGCCGCCATTCGCACGGAGCTCGAGCGGCACCGCGCCGCACGCTCGTCGCCAGCAGACTCTCATGCGGCAACGATCTTCATCCCGGCTGAGGGCATCTCGCACGACACGGTGGCGCGCGCGGCCGAGCGCTATCTGGCGCGCGGGCGCGCCCTGGGTGCGTTGGCGGACGGCGCAGTGTTGTGGGGTGGCAGCTTCGTCGCGCTCGACTACCTGGCGCTCGATGACGGCGCCCTCGAGAAGCTCGACCTGGTGTTCTGGCAGGAAGAGCTCGGCGGCGAGCTGCCACATCCCGACGTGTGGGGGCCGATCCGCGTGCGCGGCCTCGACGAGGTGCGCGCGCAGCTCGAGGCGCATGCGGGCGACAAGTACTCGTATCGCGAGCTCGACGACTTCACGATCCGCCTGCGCGACGAGATCGCCCGGCTGCCGGCCGTGGGCCGCGTGGACCGACACGGCGTGGTGCCCGAGCGCGTCTACCTCCTCTACTCGCAGGAGAAGCTCGCCTCCTTCGGTGTGCACCCGCGCCAGATCGGCGACGCTCTGCGCGCGCACAACGTCAACGTGCCCGCCGGCAGCGTCAGCACGGGGCGTCAAGTGCTGCTGGTGGAGCCGAGCGGCGCCTTCGCTGGCATGCGCGAGATCCTCGACACCGTGGTGGCCACATCGAGAGACGGCACGCCACTCATGGTGCGCGACCTGGTGGAGGTGCACCGCGCGTACGAGACTCCCATTAGCGACGCCAGCGCGCTCACCTGGCGGGACGAGCGCGGTTGGCACAAGAGCCGGTCCATCGCGGTGGCCGTGCAGGCGCGCAGCGGTGTGCAGGCGGTCAAGGTGGGCGAGGAGCTCGACCTGCTCATCGAGCGCCTCGAGGGCGAGCTGCCCGAGGACCTGATCATCGCCAAGACCAGCAACCAGCCGGAGCTGGTCGAGCACAAGATCGGCGAGTTCATGCGCAGCCTGGCGGAGGCCATCGCCATCGTCATCGCCATCGCGCTGATCTTCATGGAGCGGCGCAGCGCCGTGCTGGTGGCGGCGAGCATCCCGCTCACCCTGGCGATGACCTTCGGCTTCATGGACCTCTTGAAGCTCGACCTGCAGCAGGTCTCCATCGCCTCGCTCATCATCGCGCTCGGCTTGCTCGTCGATGATCCCGTCATCGCCTCGGACGCCATCAACCGCGAGATCGCCGCGGGTGTGCCCCGCGAGCGCGCCGCGTGGCAGGGGCCCACCAAGCTCGCCAAGGCGATCCTGTTCGCCACCATCACCAACGTGGTGGCCTTCGCGCCCTTGCTGCTCGTCAAGGGCACCATGGGCGACTTCATCTACTCGTTGCCCATGGTGGTGTCGCTCGCGCTCTTGTCGAGCCGCATCGTCTCCATGACCTTCATGCCGCTCCTCGGCTACTACCTGCTGCGCGGCCAGAAGGGCTACGAGGCAGCGCTGCAAGAGGGCGGGCGCGGCGCCGTCATCGCGCAGAAGTACAACGCCGTCACCGAGTGGATCCTGGCGCACAAGGCCAAGAGCTTCATGGGCTTCGTGCTCTTCCTCGCCGTCGGCTTGGCGCCCGCGTCGTTGATTCGCACGCAGTTCTTCCCCGAGGAAGCCATGAGCCGCTTCTACGTTCACGTGCGCTTGCCCGAGGGCTCCGACGTGCGCGCAACTGGGCAGGTGGCCGAAGCGGCGCGCCAGACGATCCTGCGAGGCGAGGGCGACAAGCTCGAGCTCATCACCAGCTTCGTGGGCAACGGCGGTCCCCGCTGGTGGAGCAACGTCAGCCCCGATCCCAAGAGCGCGGCCTATGCGTTGATGATCGTGCAGACCAAAGACGCCAACGACTCGAAGGCGATGATCGGGAGGTTGCAGAAGTCCTTGCGCGCCGAGGTCCCTGGCGCGCGCTTCGAGGTGTATCGGATCTCATCGGGCAAGCCCGCCGTGATGCCGGTGGAGGTGCGCGTCTCCGGCCCGGACCCCGCGGTGCTGCGGGGCCTGGCAGAGCAGACCAAGGAGATCCTGCGCGCAGTGCCGCAGACCGCCGACGTCACCGACGACTGGGGCGCCGAGACCCTCAAGCTCAGCCTCGAGGTCGACGACGGGCGGGCGGCCGTGGCGGGCGTCACCCACGCCGACATCGCCAGCTCGTCGCAGCTCGCGCTCAGCGGCGCCACCGTCACGCAGTTGCGCGAGAGCGATCGCCTCATCGACGTGGTGCTGCGCATGCGCCCGGGCGAGCGCGGCGCCGCGGGGCGCCTCAAGGACCTCTACGTGTGGAGCAGCCGCAGCGGCCGCTCCGTGCCGGTTCAACAGCTCGCCGAGGTCAACCACCAGCTCGAGGCGCAGAAGATCGTGCGCTACAACCAAGAGCGCACCATCACCGTGGGCGCCATCCCGCTCGACGGCGAGCTGCCCTCGGTGATCCTGGCCGCGGCGCGCGACCCCATCTCGGGCCTCCCGTGGCCGCCGGGCTACCGCTTCGAGCTCGGCGGCGAGCAGGAGCAGCAGGCCAAGGCCTTCGCCTCGGTGCAGATCGCGCTCAAGACCTCGGTGGCGCTGATCTTCCTCGTGCTGGTTTGGCAGTTCGCGCACTTCTTCAAGCCCTTCATCGTGTTCGCCGCCATCCCCTTCGGTCTCGTGGGCGTGGTGCTTGGCCTCACGGTCACGCACACCAATTTCGGCTTCATGGCCTTCCTCGGTGTGGCTAGCCTCATCGGCGTCATCGTCAGCCACATCATCGTGCTCTTCGACTTCATCGAGGAGGCGAGAGAGGAGGGCGTGGAGCTGCACCGCGCCGTCATCGACGCTGGGCTGGTGCGCCTACGACCGGTGCTGGTGACCGTGCTGGCGACGGTGGGTGGGCTGGTGCCCCTCGCGCTCGAGGGCGGTCCCATGTGGCGGCAGCTCGTGTGGGTGCAGATCGGCGGCCTCCTGCTGGCCACGGTCGTCACCAAGGGCGTGGTGCCGCTCCTCTACGTGGTGTTCGTGGAGACCTTCAAGCTCGTTGACTGGAGGCCCAGCGCGCCCCATGGAGGGGGACATGACAACGGCCCGTCGCCCCACCGCTGAGCGCCGCGAAGAGATCGCCGACGCCGCGCTGCGCATCATCGAGAGCCACGGCATCGTGGCGCTCACCACGGCGACCCTGGCCAAGGCCGTGGGGCTGACCAGCGGCGCGCTGTTTCGCCATTTCGCCTCCTTCGACGCCATCCTCGAGGAGGTGGCCCAACGCGCGGAGGCGTTGCTGCGCGCCACCTTGCCCGAGGACGATCTGCCGCCCGGTATCCGCCTCGAGCGCTTCCTCGACGCGCGCGCCACCATGGCCGGCAACCATGCGGGCGTGCTGCGCCTCATGACCTCGGACCAGTTCGCCCTCGCTCTGCCAGCAGCGGCCAAGCGACGCCTGCGCGCGGCCATCGTCGACACGCGCGCCGCGGTGGCCAAGACGCTCGCCGATGGGCAGCGGGCCGGCGTGTTTCGCGACGACGTGCCCGCCGAGGCCCTCGCCATCGTGGTGCTCGGCACGCTCAAGATGCTCGCGTTCTCGGCGGCGGCCAACGCCGGCAACCAGGAGGAAGCACGACGTGTGCGCGCGACCTTGCGCGTGCTCATCGACGTCCAGCGCCAGGCGGCAGTACGCCGGCGGTCACCATCCCGGCGACGGTGATAGGCCACCCTCCGTCGAGGTTGCTCACGGTCCTACGGCGCCCTGCACGGCGGGCGGGTCGGCCGCGATCATCGATCGATGTGTCCCCACAGGGGCCTCGGCGGTCATGCCCGAGCCCCACCTTGGGTTGGTCGGCCCGGTCAGCTGCCGCGCTCGGCTTCCTTCTTTTCGGTCGCGCCGGATGGAGGGTCGGCCGCGCTGCCCACCCCTGCCTGCGCGAGGGTCGGCTCGCCGCTGCTGCGCGAACCGAGCTTGCGTCGCACCTTGGCGATGACGGCCGCGAGGTCGACCTTGTCTTCGTCGCGGAGGCCAACGACCCCAACCGCTGCGCTATACGAGAGCGCGCTGAGCGCGCTCGCCGCAATGAGATGGACCCAGCTAGAAACGCCAACGCTCCACTTGATGAGAACGCACAGAGCGATGGTTGGGATGGCCGGAAGTGCAGTCGGCAACAGCACTTCACGGAGCCATGCTGACGGCGGCGTATGCGTGACTCGCAGACAGACTGGCCACATGAGCGCAGTTTCGATGAACAGGACCGCGACCAGCGTCGCCCCGGCCGAGCCGGCCGCCCCAAGCCCAAGATGCGCAACGAACGCCAACGTCAGCACCAAGTTCGATGCGTGCACCGCGAGCTGCCGCGTCGCGAGCGCCCTGACCTCACCGGCCGCGTAGAGCGCGGCCTGTCCCATTGCGTTCCACGACAGCAGGATGGGCGCACCCAGGAGCATTGCCATGACCAGCGCAGCCCCAGGGTAGCGGTCACCCAGATAGAGCGACATGAACTCCTGACTGAAGACGATTGCTGGTACGGCAACGGTCAGAACGACCCAGCCGTTGTATCGACCGGTTCGCAGGTACGTGCGGCTCAAACGTGCGAAGTCGCCGGTTGCGTGAAGCATCGCAAAGACCGGGATGAAGGGGCGACAGAGTGGTCCTACCAGGGCCGGGAACTGTCGCGGGGCGAGACCACCAACGTTGAAGGTCGCGACCTCGGCGGCCGAGGAGAAACGGTTCAGGATGACCGGATCCATCGCGAGCTTGGCCGTCTGAGCGATTTGATTGACGAGACTCCAACCACCATAGCTGGTGAGCTCGCGCGCCAACGACCACTTGATCGATGCTCGACGGAAGCGCTGGGCGGGCAAGAGGCGCATCGAGACCGGGGTCGCGATGGCGAGCGCGAGCACGTCGCCCGCAACGGTCGCGACCGTTATCCATAACACGCGAGTACTGACGCCGAAGAGGAGCCCAAACAGCAGCAGCAGTCGGAAGAGCTGGCAGCCGACGCTAATCATGTCCTGCAACACGAGCCGCTGACGAACGATGAAGCCTGAGGCGAAGGCAGCAGCCGGTAGCTGCACCGCCCCAGAGACAACCAGGAGAGAGAGCATCAAGCGTGCGTCCCAGAGCTGCTCGGGCGAAATGACGATGAGATGCTCGATTTGCCAGACGCATCCCAGACCGACGCAAAGGAACACGACACCGCCCAGCAGCAGGAGCGGGAACATGGTCGAGCAGACGCGGGTAACCTCGTCGTCGTCACCGCGGGCATGGGCGACGGTGATGTACCGCCCAAGACCGCCGGTCAGTACCATCGACAGCAAGGGAGCGAACGCCATCACGGCACCGAGGAGGGGTACGAGGCTGTACTCCTCGGCGGAGACACGCCGGAGCAGATACTGTTGCAGCCAGACGACGACGGACAGGTTCAGGAGCGTCGTAAGCGCGGTGCTCGCGGAGTTGATGAGGACCAGTCGCTTGCTGATTTCTACATTCGCCACAGCCGACCCTGCCAGGAAAGGGCGCACATGTTGGCTGGTTGCGCGATGAACGCGAGCGAGGCGCGTTGATGCGAACGAGGCGAAAAGTGCCACTGCCGTCGCGACAGATCGAGGCTAGGACATCGCCAGCATTGGGATGCGCTGGCGTCGTCTGCTGGGTCGTGCCCCGCGTGGCATGAATGCTTCGGGCCTTCGCCCAACCGGGGCGCGCGCTCTCGGCCCGCCTCGGCCGCCACGACGCTACCGCTCATCTGCAGGCCATGGCACTGTGGTGGCGTCGAAGTTGGCTCCGGCAATGCCCGCGAAGACAACCGAGCGTGACGCGGCAACCTGCTGCCACGTGTAGTGCGTGGAGGCCGCCCGCGCGGACCGCCCAAGTCGTTCCCGAAGGTCCGCGTCCGTCGCGAGCCGCAGGAGCGCGTCCGTGAACGCGTCCGCGTCCGTGGGGTCGCGCACGAGCCCCTCGACGTCGTCCCGAACTATTCCGCCAGCACCGGCAGGGCTGACAAGCGAAGGGATCCCGGCACCAAGGGCAATGTAGGTGACCAACGGGCTTCCCTCTTCGTGGCTGGGCAAGACGAACACGTCGCTCTCTCGATAGTGGCGAGTAAGACTGTAATCAGTACCAAGCACTTCGACATTGGATTGGGAGAGCACTGACGAAAAGCGCGCGGAGATCTCGGGCGCGATTCTCCCGAGGATGCGCAGGACCGCTGGAGGGTTGGCGCGCTGCCAGATCGTCAACAGATCCGGAAGTCCCTTCCGCAGCGTATCTGCCCCGACAAAGAGAAAGCGAGGAACGGCGTTGCCGTGCTCGCGGGCCGGTGGGAACTGGTAGTCGGCTGGCGACCAGCCGTAGCTGCACCGGACCAGCTTGCGTTCGGGCACGCCCAAGGAACGAAACGAGCGCTCGACAAACGGGCTGCATACGAAGATGTAGTCGGCACTCTCGAGCTCCTGCGCCTCATTGTCGACGGCCTGTTGGTTGAGATGGGCGGGAACCGGCAGGCCGTGACGTGCAGCTTGCTGCGCGAGCACTTGCCGGGCGTGGGCCACCGCGGAGTTGATGCGTTCCAGTATGATGGTGTGCCCGCGCGCACGGAGACGAGCGAAGAGCGCCGGGCTCCACCCTGGAAACGCCCAAACCAGCGCCGACGGATCGAGCTGACGAAGAAACTCACGTTCGTTCCATCGCGCCACCAGCTCGAGCGGCAGGCGCAGCTTGCACGCAGCTCTGAACACCAGCGGAGGAATCGTGAGCACGACCTCGGGGAGACCGCGCACGTCATCGTAGCCGTGAGAAGCCCAGAGCCTGCCGGTGAAACGGCTTCGCTCGAGGTTGCGCAAGATGTTGACGGCACATCCGCTGATCCCAAGGAGGCTGGCGCCGACGTTGGTCAAGGTGCCGATCGCGATTCTGGCCGGCTCGTCGTTGCCACTATGCTGCACCAGACACCGCCCTCCCGTCCCTGCGCTGGGGATCGTGCGCGGGCGCATCATGCACCGTTCGTGCGGTGGGCGGCACCCCGACCTTCGGAAGCGACGAACCCACGACATGGTGTCGGAAATGTCGCGATCGCCGCGGCGCCCCATCGACACGAAGGGGCTCGATGCTGGCCATGCCGGCGGAGGGGCGCGCCGTGCCGGATTGGACCGGAGCTTCGACGGCTCGGAGAGGTCGCCCGGGCAGGTGAGCACGGGTGGGGCCGATGACAGGCTCTGCGCTAGCGGGGAGCACGCGGTGAGCCTACTGCGCATCACGCCGCGCGCGCCTGCGTGAGGCACGGCGACCACATGGCGATCGATCGGCGCGGAAGCGAAAAACTGCGTGGAGGCTCCACCGGCGCGCGGGCTGGGGGCAGATCTCAGGTCGGACCGATACACCCCGCCTCCTCGCCGCGTTCGATTGGCATATGCATGCGGTCTTGGACAGCTCCGCGCCGCCCCTTCCCGAACACAAGGCCAACGGCGACGTCCTGCTACCCCTTCCTATGGGCGGCCTCGATGCGCCTACCACCACCGGTGCCCCGTTCGACTGGGCTTCGGCGGCTCGGACGTGGAACCGCCGCGTGGTGGTGCACCTGTTGTCGCGCGGCCTCGCGCACGATGACGCAGACGAGGTCGCCCAGCGCACGTGGACCCGGCTCATCGCGCTGGAGCGAGCTGGTGGCCTGCCGCGCATCGAGCTCCCCGGCCTCGCGCTGGCGCAGGCCCGCTTCCTGGCCGCCACGCTCCGCCGGGAACGCGCGCGGGACCGCATCGCGCCAGACGCGGACCCCGCGGTGCTCGAGCTCGTGATTGACGAGGGCAGTGCCGACGCGGAGCGGCGCGTGCTCGCCCGTGATCGCGTGGAACGAGCGCTGGCCGAGCTGGAGCGGGCGCCGGCATCGGCGCTGCGCGTGTTCCGCCACTTGCTCGACGAGCCGCCGCCCACGCATGCGCAAATCGCGAGCGCGCTCGGCCTCTCGGAGCAGCGCGTACGACAGATCGTGTGCGAGACCCGCGCACGCCTGCGCCGTGCGCTCGACGACGCCCACCACGACCTCGCCGCGCCCGCCGCCAAGGAGCCGCGATGACCGCCGCCCCCACCGCATCTCACCTCTCGCTCGACGACATGGCCCGGTTGCTCGATGTCGCCGGCGATGACGTCGCGGCGCTCGCTGGAGACGAGCGCGACCAGGTGCACGCGCTGCGCGCGCACCTGCGCGGATGCACCGCCTGCACCGTCGCGCTCGCGCGCGAGGCGTCGCTCGAGGAAGACGCGCTCGCGGTCGCCGCGGAGCTGGTGTTCTGCCCCGGCTGCTCGCGGCCCCATGCGCGCGCTGACGACGTGCGCGGCCCAGCGCGCTGCGCGTTCTGCGGGGTCGCGTTCGCGCCGGGCGGTCTGCACGTGGAGCAGGTGCTCTCCGAGAGCGACCACGGGCGCCTCTACCTTGCCCGTGGCCCCGAGGGGCCGGTGGCGCTCAAGGAGATCGTGTTCGCACGAGTTCCCGACGTGGAGGCGCTCGAGCGCTTCGAGCGCGAGGCGCGCCTGTTGCAGCAGCTGCGCCACGAGCGCATCCCGCGTTACCTCACGAGCTTCAGCGAGGGCGAGGGCGTGCACCTGCGCCTCTACCTCGCCCAGCGCTACGTGGACGGCCCCGCGCTGCTCGAGCAGCTCGAGGTGCGTCGCTTCACCGAGGGCGAGGTGCGGGCCATGGCGCGCGAGGTGCTGGCCATCCTGGTCGCCCTGCAAGGGCTGTCGCCGCCGGTCATCCACCGCGACGTCAAGCCGGCCAACCTGGTGCGCGGCCCTGACGGTGCCCTGTGCCTGGTGGACTTTGGCTCGGCGCGCGACGTGGCCAAGACCACGGGCGGCACGCTGGTGGGGACCTTCGGCTACATGCCCATGGAGCAACTGTCGGGGGTCGTCGACGAGAGCACCGACGTGTACGCCCTCGGCGCCACCATGGTGCACCTGCTGACGCGGCGCCCACCGTGGGAGACCTTGCAAGACGAGGCGTTGCCGGCGTCGCTCACTGCCTCACCGGCGCTGCGCTCGTTCCTGGCGCGCTGTGTGGCACCCCGCGACCGACGTTTCCCGAACGCGCGCGCGGCGCTGGTGGCGCTCGACGGTCTGCCGCAAGCGGACGCCCGGCGACGTCGTCGGCCCTGGGTGCTCGGCGCCGCGGCCCTGGTGATCGTCGCGGTGGGCGCTGCCGGCGCACCCGCCGCGCTGCAAGCCATGCGCGCTCCCCGTGGCCTCCCACCGGCCGAGGCCCCGCTCGTCGAGGCGCCGCCGGTTCCACCGCAGCGGCAGGACGGAAGGGCGCAGGCTCGGGAACAGCTGATCGACTCGCACGCGACCATCGACGCGCACATCGCCATGCACCTCGGTGACATCGTCGGCTGTGGGCGCAGGAGCAGCTTCACCGGTGACGTCGAGGCGACGTGGGCAGTGGCACCGACGGGGATGGTGGAGGGGCTCAGCGTCCGCGGCAGCGACGCGCGCCTGGTCTCGTGCCTCACGGGTGCCATCAAGGCGTGGCGCTTCCCTGCGCGCGCCGGCGGCGTTGCGGTCGACGTCGCCAGGACGTTCAATTTTGGCGCCGGCGCGGCGGTGAAGCAGGCGGCAAGCGACGACAGGAAGCTCACCATCGAGCTCCAAGACGCCGACATCAGAAACGTCATCCGGCTCATTGGCGACGTCGCCGAGCGAGACGTGGTCTTTGGCGACGATGTGCACGGCAAGGTGACCACCAAGTTTGTCAACACGCCGTGGGAGCGCGCGCTCGACCACATCCTGCAGACCCACGACCTGGTGGTCGAGGACGGCGACGGGGTGCTGCGCGTCGAGAAGCGTCGGTGAGCCAAGACCCTCCGCTGTAGCGAGGGAGGCAGGAGCCGCACGACATGAGGCCGCTACCTCGGCGAGGGGTGCCCTGGCGGCGCGGCGACACCACGACGAAGCCGGCCCACGTGCGCTGCGTCATTGGCGATCAAGCGCGCACCTCGGTTGCGCGTGAGGTAGTGGTTGGCCCACTGGATGAGCACCAAGAGCTTGTTCTCGAAGCCCACCAAGAAGAGCAGGTGGATCAAGAGCCACGCGAGCCAGGCCAAGAAGCCCGTGATGGTCAGTGAGCCCGAGCCAAGGCGCGCCACAGCCTCGCTGCGACCGATGACGGCCATGGCGCCCTTGTCGAGGTAGCGGAAGGGCTCGACGGGTGCGCCTCCCAGCCGCGCGCGGATGGCGCGCGCGGCGGCTCGGCCCATCTGCATCGCCACGGGGCACAGGCCGGGGAGGGGCGCGCTCGCGCCCGCTGGTGTGCAGCTCGCGAGGTCGCCGAGCACGAGAATCTCGGGGTGAGCCTCGATGCTGAGATCGGCGCGCACCACCACGCGCCCCGCGCGATCGAGCGCGGCGCCGGCCCTGGTGGCGAGCACGCGCGCGAGCGGCGAGGCCTCGACACCGGCGGCCCACAACACGGTGCGTGCCTCGATGCGTTCCCGTGCACCGGCGCGCTCCACGTCGACCCCTCCTGCGTCGACGCCCACGACCTTGGTGCTGCTCAGCACCTCGACGCCGAGGGGAGCGAGCGCCGCCACGGCGTAGCGCGAGAGCTGCTCTTGGTACATGCCGAGCACACGCGGCGCGCCCTCGACGAGCAGGATGCGCGCCTGCTCGCTGCCGACGGCGCGAAACTCGCCGCGCATGGTGAAGCGCGACAGCTCACCGAGGGCGCCCGCGAGCTCCACACCCGTGGGGCCACCGCCCACGACCACGAAGGTGAGGAGCGCGTCGCGCGCAGCTTTGTCCTCTTCGAGCTCGGCGGCCTCGAAGGCCGACAGGATGCGCGCGCGCATCTCGGTGGCGTCCTCCACGCTCTTGAGCCCCGGCGCGAAGGGCGCCCACTCGTCGTTGCCGAAGTAGCTGTGGCGCACACCGGTGCAGAGCACGAGGGTGTCGTAGGGCAGCTCCAACGCGCCGGCCCTGGCGACGCGGGCCTCGACGTCAAGGTCGTCGACCTCGGCCTGCAGCACGCGCACGTTGGCGCAGCGCTTGACGATGCTGCGCAAGGGAGCGGCGATGTCGCCCGGCGACAGCCCGCCAGTGGCCACCTGGTAGAGCAACGGTTGGAAGGTGTGGAAGTTGCGACGGTCCACCAGGGTCACGTCGCATGCGGTGGCGCGCAGCGCCTTGGCGCACTCGATGCCGGCGAAGCCGCCGCCGACGATGACCACGCGGTGCCGGCTCATCGACGCGACCGGCGCGCGGTCTCGATCATCAGGCGCCGGCCGAAGACCGCGCGAAAGAGCGCCGCGTCTTCACCGAGGGTAACGGCCGGCGGGGTTCGGCGGGCGCGCGCAAGAAGTCGCACGTGCACGCTTTGTGGTCGCACCGTCGCCTCGACGGCTCCCAAGGACTGCTGGCGGCCACGATCGGTGGCGTCAGCGATGCGCAGGATGGTCGCGAGCTTGCGCACCAACCGCAGCTCCATGGGCGGAAGCTGCTCGAGCAGCTGGTGGTCGGGGCGCGGCGGCGAGCGCCGGTGGAAGCGGGCAACGATGCCGGCGAGATCGCGCTCGTGATCGGAGAGCCCGGGCAGGTCCATGTTCTGGATGAGGTAGAGCGAGTGCTTGTGGTGACGCGAGCGGCTCACCACGTGCCCCACGTCGTGCAGCACCGCGGCGACCTCGAGGATCAGGCGCGCGTCTGGCGGGAGCTGATGCACGCGATCGAGCTGGTCGAAGAGCGTCAGCGCCACGTCGCGGGTATGCAGCGCATGCGCTTCGTCGAAGGAGAAGCGGCGGCCGGCGGCAATCACCGCTTCGGAGAGGAGCGGATCGCTGCTGCGCTGGCGCGAGCGCCGCACCAGGTCGACGAGCAAGCCCTCCTTGAGGCCGCCGTCGACGGCCGTGAGCGTCTCGAGGTCGAGGTGGTGCACGATGGCCTCGAGGATGGCAGCGCCCGCCACGATGACCTCGGCGCGCTGGGTCTCGAAGCGCTTGCGTCGCCCGCCAGAGCCGAGCGTCACCAGCTCCTCGACGGCGGCGCTCAAGCTGTCGCGCGTGGCGCGCGCGCTGCCCACGCGCGTCGCGAGGTTGCACACCGCGCGTACGGTGCCCGAGGAGCCGAGCGCGTGTCGGGGCGCGTGGCGCACCTTCCGTGGCAGCACCTCTGCCACCACGCGCTGCGCGAACTGCCGCAGGTCGGCCAGCCGCTCGCGGCTCACCTCGCCGGCGGTGCTGAACATGCTGGTCAAGCGCACAGCGCCGAGCGGGACGCTCCACAGCTCCTGTGGCTCCTCGCCACTCGCGACCGCGACCTCGGTGGAGCCGCCGCCCACATCGATGAGCAGGGAGCGGCCCCCTGCGGGCATGCCGCGCAGCACGCCGAGCGCGATGAGGCGCGCCTCTTCTTGGCCCGACACCACCTCGAGCTCGATGCCCGCCTCGTCGCGCACGCGCTCGAGCACCTGCTCGCGGTTCTTGGCTTCGCGCAGCGCGCTGGTGGCCACCGCGCGCACGTGGCCCACCTGGTAGCGCCGGCAGATGGACGCGTAGGAGGACATGCACTCGACCAAGGCCTCCACGTTGTCGTCGAGCATGGCGCCGGTCTCCCACACGCCCTCGCCGGGCCGGATGGGATCGCGCTCCTGGTGCAAGGGCTCGAAGGAGCCGTCGCGCAGCACGCGCGCCAGCTTGAGGCGCGCCGCGTTGGTGCCCACGTCGATGGCGCCGATGGCCTCGCCGGGGGCGATGGTGTGATCAGCGCCGAGGCGTTCGCCGAGGGCGGGCTTCTTTGCCATGAGCCAGGGTGTGCCACAGCTTGGCGGCAGGCGAAACGTGGCAACCAGGTCACGCGCGTCACGCAGGCAGTGGCGCGGTGACGGGGCGGTGGCACGGCGGTGAACTCTCGCGTCACCTGGGCGCTCGGTCTTGCCGTCGTTGTCGCGGGTGGCGATGCGAGCCGCGTGCTGCAACGCATCGCCGCCACCATCTTTACGTCCTGTTCGTTGGCGGTCGCGCTCGGCTGTGCCGCGCGTGGCACGGAGCGCGAGGAATGGGTGCGCGACGCCCTGGTGGCAGACCACCTCGACCTCTTGCGACGCGAGCCTGCGCAGGTCGCGTCCACGTGGGCCGCCATGCAAGCCGACCCCTTTCAGTTCCTGCGCGGCGCCGCGAGTCTGTGGGCGCGCGACGCCACCCTGCCGAGCGGTGCCGCCAACCTCTCCACGATCCTCGAGGACCCGAGCCTGTCGCGCATCCTCTTGGTCGGCGATCCGCACCCCGAAAACTTCGGCACCTTCCTGCCCGCCGACGGGGCGCTGACCTTCGACCTCAACGACTTCGACGCCGCGCGCATTGGCCCTGCGCACCTCGACCTGCGGCGCCTCGCTCTGGGCTTCGCCGTGGCGCTCACCGACATCGACGAAGAGCTCGCGCGTGACGCCGCCGCCGCGGTTGCCCGCGGATGGCACGCCGGCCTCGATGGCTCGGCGCGCGTGACACCGGGCGCGGCACCCGGGCACTTCATCGCGCAGCTCTTCGACAAGGCGGTGAAGAAGGGCGAGGAGCGCGATGAGTTGCTGACGCTCACCCGCCTGGGCTCCGACGGACGTCGCAGCCTCCTGCGCGAGGACGAGCCGCCCGTTTCGCTCGACGCGGAGTATGCGCTCGACGTTCCAATCGAGCTGCGCGAGCCGCTGCAAGAGGGCCTGGCGGCATGGAGTCGGGCAGCCGGTGCGGCGCCGGTGGTGGATGTCGTCCGGGTGTTTGGCGCTGGCGTGGGCACCCGCCCGAACCTGCGCTTCTACGCGCTCCTCGAGGATGGGCAGATCGTGGAGGCGAAGGAGGCGCGAGACCCCTTCGTGGTGCACGGCGTCGTGCTGCCGGTGCCGAGATACTTCACCGACAACAGTAGACGAATCGTCGAAGCGGAGCGCCGCCTGCAGTCGGTCGCCAACGCCGATCCGCTCGTTGGCAGCTTCCGCGTCGGCGCGCTCTCCTTCGTGGTCCACCGCGAAAGCGGCTGGCAACGCACGCTGCGGAGCCGCTCCTTCCGCGAGGAGCTCGGCGCCTTGACGGCTGAGCCGCGCGATGTGTTGGAGCTGGCGCGCCGTTGCGGCGAGGTGCTCGGCGCTGCCCACGCGCGCGCCGCTCCGGAGGTGGTCACCGCGCAGGCAGGCATCGAGCGCGAGGCCCTCGTGGCAGAGACCGTGGAGCTCCTCGATGCCTACCTCCCCACGGCCATGCAGGACCACGCGCGCCTCGAAGCGCTGCTCGCCAAGCACGGGCCCATGCTTGGGTGGTCGCCATGATGATCGCAGGCCTGGCGCTGTGGCTCTGCAGCGCAGCCGGTGCTGCTCCACCGCGAGAGCCCGCGGCGGCGACCGGCCCAGCAGCGCCGGCGCATACGCCCGCGAACGCGCACCCGGGCCAGGCCGCCACGCTCACCGCCGATGTGCTCGCCGGAGCTGCGGCGCGCTTCTCCGAGGGTGCCGAGCCCGGCGTCGCCTTCGTGCTCGAACGCGCGGAGCTCGGCGGCAGCTTCCGTGCGCTGCCCTGGTTCGAGGCTGCGCTGCGCCTGGAGGCCATCCGCAGCGCCGGCGCACAGAGCGCCTTCGGCATCGATGGCAACAGCTTGCTGCCGCGCTTCACGTACGCCTGGGGCGGTCTCGCGCCCTCATTCTCGTTGTTCGGCGTGCCCGTGACGTCGACGCTCCGGGCGGGCTTGGTGCCCGAGCCATGGTCGGAGCGCTTGGAGCCCTTCCTCAGCACGCGTGCGCTTGGACCACAGTCCGCCGAAGAGGCGGCCCTGCTCGACGCGAGCGATCTCGGCGCCAACGCCGGCCTCACGCTGCTCGACGGGCTCATCGCCGTAGACCTCTCGGTGCGCAACGGCGAAGGGAAACACGAGATCGAGCTCAACCTCGACAAGGACGTCGCCGCGGTCTTGTCATCGACCGCCGCCGTCTCGCTGATGGATGAGCAGCTGATGGTCACAACACAGGTGATGGCGCGTCACGGCACCCGCGGTGTGACCAGCGCCCCAGAGGAGCGCGCGGCGCTCGGCGCCGGCGTGGCGCACCCCGGCTTCCACGCTGTGGGCGAGATCGTCTGGGCCCGCGGCGACGAGGGCGATGTCGATCGCGACCGCGTCCTCGTGGCCGCCGTCGGCGATGTCACCTTCCTGGCACGATGGCTCGGTGCCGTCGCCCGCGGTAGCCTCGACCTCACCGAGGTGAAGCTCCCGCAGACCACGAGCTATGGCGCAAGCATCGCGCTCTTCTCCGATCTCGGCCACGACGGCAAAGGGACGCTGCCCCGCATGCGCGCCCTTGGCGGCGTGGCGGGGACGTGGGCCGAGCCCCACGCCGCGCTCGCAGGCATTCCGGCCGCCAACACCGAGCTGCGGGTGTTCCTGCTCCTCGAGGCCACAGCGCGCGCCGAGGCCCTGGCACCCTGAGTTCGCTGCGAGCTTGCACGTCGGCCACATCGACTTCACCAGAGCGCCATCACCACCGGGCACGCTGCTGCTCGGAGGTGGATCATGGCGCGCTATCAGGTCCGATCCCTGGTTCCCGGTGACTTCGCCGAGCTGATGGAGCTCGAGCAGCTCGTCTTTGGCGACGAGGGCGAGCCGGTGTTAGGGCCCTATTACGTGCGGCTCTGCTGCGAGATGTTCGCCGACACCTGCTTCGTCGCTCGCTGTGACGGGCGCATCGTCGGCTACCTCCTCTCGTTCGTCCGCGAGCGGCAGGCCTATTGCACCACGCTCGCCATCCACCCGGACTTCCAGGGCACCCGCGTCCTGCTGCGGCTCCTGCAAGCCTTCGTGGGCTCCATCCTCGACCGCGTCGATGGCTGCTGGTTCACCGTCAAGCCCGACAACACCGAGGCGCGTTCGCTGCACGCCATGCTGGGCGCAGTCGAGATCGGCAAGCGCATCGACTTCTATGGACCAGGTGATCAGCGCATCGTCTCGCGCATCGATCGATCGGCGGTGCGCTCGTTGGCGACCCGCTACGCGCGCCTGCGCCTGATCCGGAACGATCGCACGGCCACCGGCGAGCCGGAGCGGCCCGCCATCAGGTTCGCGCTCGCGGCGGGTGAGACGCCATGAGCCGCGTCGACGCCATGGTCACCGCCGGTGTGCGGGCCACGCGCTGCGCGCTCCTCGCCGCCGAGACGGTCGGTACGCTGCGCACCGAGCGCGCCCGCGATCGACAGGGGGAGCTCCTGCAGCGCGCCGCGCAGACCGCGCTCGGCCTTCATGGCGTGCAACTGCAGGTCACGGGGCGGCTCTCGTCGAGCCCGGCCGTCATCGTGGCCAACCACGAGAGCTGGCTCGACGCGCTGGTGATGCTGGCGCTCTTGCCGGCGGTGCCGCTGGCCAAACGCGAGGTCCTGTCGTGGCCCGTGATCGGCCCCATGGCGAGCAGCTTCGGCGCCGTGTTTGTGCGTCGCGGCGATGCCCACAGCGGCGCTGTGGCCCTGCGGCACCTGCGCCAGGCGCTCTCGCAAGGGCGCACGGTGGTTGGCTTCCCCGAGGGCACCACGTCCGCCAACGGCGTCTTGCCCTTCCGCCGCGGCCTCTTTGGCCTCGCGCTGCATGCGCGCGTGCCGGTGGTCCCCGTGGCCCTCGCGTGGCGCGACCCGCGCGCCGCGTGGGTGGGCAACGACGCCTTCGTGCCGCACTGGCTCTCCCTGTGCCACGGCGATCCGCTGCACGTCGACGTGCGCGTGGGCCGTCCGCTCCTCCCCGGGGCGGAGCCGGACCACTTGGCCGAGGCAGCCCGCGAGCAGATCGTGATGATGCTCGAGGGCGGGAGGAGCGCATGACGCAGCTCCCAGCGCTCGACTACGTCCGCAGCGGCACGCAGGGCTTCTTTCGGCTGCCCTTCTTGCGGCCCGACGGCGCCCACCTGTCGGACGCCCTCGCGGGTAAGGACTGCCGCGCCGTGCTGCTTGGCGTGCCCTTCGACGGTGGCGCCACCATCCAGGCGGGGGCGCGCCACGGCCCCGCCGCCGCGCGCGCCGCCAGCGCGCTCCTGCCCGGTTACTGTCCGCACGCACGACTCGACGTGTTTGCAACCTTGAAAGCGAAAGATGGCGGCAACGTCTGCGCGAGCCCCTTCTCGCTGCCGCTCACGCACGAAGCCATCGAGGCCGAGGTAGGGGCCATCGCCTCTTCGGCGGCCACCCCCTTCCTGGTGGGCGGCGACCACTCCATCACGCTACCGGCGCTGCGCGCGCGCGCGCGCTACTGCGGCCCCTTGGCGCTGGTGCACTTCGACGCCCACTCCGACACCTCGTCGGGCGCGCTCTGGGGCACGCCGGCGCACCACGGCACCTGGCTGCGCCAGGCCATCGAGGAGGGGCTCGTCGAGAAGGGCGCCCTGGTGCAGATCGGGCTGCGCGGTCCCCACAAGGACGGCGACGAGCACGACATCGCGCGCGCGCACGGCGCCTGCATCGTCACCTCCGACGACGTCATCGATCGCGGCTGGCGCCACGCCGTCAGCCAGGTGTGGCGGCGCTGCGAGGGCAAGCCGCTGTGGGTCTCTTTTGACGTCGACGCCATCGACCCGGCGCACGCGCCGGGCACGGGCACCACGGTGCCGGGCGGCCTGAGCAGCCGCGAGGCGCGCGCGCTCTTGCGCGGCCTGCGCGATCTCCACCTCGTGGGCATGGACGTGGTGGAGCTGTGTCCACCGCTCGACGCCAAGGAAATGACGGCGCAGTTGGTGGCGCATCTGCTGTTCGAGGGCCTCTCGGTTGCCGCGAGCCGCGTCAGAGCTTCCACGAGCACGACAGGCTGAGGGCGCGGCCCCGCCGCAGCTCCTCGATCACCATGTCGCCCTGGGTCATGCGCGCGTTGCCGTCGAGGAGGTTTTGGGCCTTGGCGGAGAGCGCCAGGCCGCCCGGGAGTTGCCAGCCGATGACGAGATCGAGCTGATGGAAGGGCTCCTCGATGACGTCGGGGGCGCCGAGCGCACCCACCTCGCGGATCCGGTGGCCGAACACGTTGTAGAGCAGGGTGCCCGAGAGGCCGAGCTCCTCGTCGTCGTAACCGACGCTCGCGTTGGCCACCCAGGGGGACTGCCCTTCCAGCGCGCGCTCGCGCGAGGTGGCCGTGCCCGCGTCGGGGAGCTGCACACGCGACCAGATGAGCGCGCCGTTGCCGCCTGCGAAGAAGGGCGCGAGCCAGGGGTGGAGCGCGCCGAAGCCTACGCGCCCCTCGACCTCGAGGCCGAGGTCGTCGGCGCTGGGAGCGTTTTGGTAGGTGACGGCCATGTCGGCGCCCGAGGTGATGACCGTCTCCACCGGCTTATCGAAGTGTTTGGCGAAGGCAGCGACGCTCAGCGAGTCGGTGCCGCTGGCGGTCTTTGGGTACCACTCCCAGCGCAGGTCGAGGTGGGCGATGGAGGTAGGGGAGAGCTCCGGATTACCAAAGCGCGAACGGCCGCCGGTGACGTCAGTGTAGATGGCGGGCGAGAGCTCGCGCATCTCTGGCCGGGCCACGGTGAGGCTACCGGCGGCACGCACCTGCATGTCGTCGGAGAAGGCCCACGACACCGCGAGCGCGGGGAGCAGGTCCACGGTGTCGAGGGCGGCGACGGAGGGCGTCACCGCCGCGTTGAACAGCTCGAAGGTGCTCACGGTCACGTGCGCCGCCTCCAGGCGGGCACCGCCCGAGACCGAGAGCTGCCACGGCAGCTCGAGGTCAGCGGCCACGAAGGCGCTCCCGACCAGTGCGTCGCCGCCGTAATTGTCGGTCTTCCGGGTGGTCTCGCCGAGCTGGAAGCCGTCGGGCCCGATGTTGTCGGGGGAGAAGATCTCCTCGGCGGGCTTGGCGCGCAGCGCCGCGTCGCCGGTGCGCTCACCCTTGTGCAAGAGCTTGTAGCGCCGCGTGTCCACCGTGCGAGACTTGAGCACCACGCCCGCGCCGCTCCTGGAGGCGAGCTTGACCTGGTCGCTGAGGGTGAAGGGCAGGTTCCACTGGATGGCCGCGTCGTGGTTGTGGTCGGCGAGATCGGAGAACAGGCGCTGGTTGCCCTCGGGGCGGTCCGACAACAGGTACACGCCGGAGCTCGGATCGAGGTCGTAGCGCGTCTCGCGCTCGTCGGGCTCGACGCGCGAGGCCAGCGAGTACGCGTAGCGCCACTCGAGGACCGAATCCAGGAGCGGCAGCTCATGGGCGCCCGCCAGGCGCTCCGAGAGCAACATGCGCTCGACCCAGCGCAGGCGCGTGACGCGGATGTCGGTATTGGCGTCGCCGTCGCGCCCGAGGTAGCTCTTGGTCTCGTCGTCGCTGACGCGGTTCACGAGCGTGGTGGCCGACAGCTCCCATCCATCGCCGTCGACGGCGAGGCCAAGGAGCCCGCCGAGGCCGACGTTGCGCTCCACGCTCTCGAGCGTGCCCTCGTCGAGCACCTCCAGCGCGCCGCCGCTTCCCACCAGGAGCTGCCGGCGCAGCGCGCTCGTGTGCGCCAGCTCATGCGAGTAGCCAAAGGCCCCCACCACGCCGGCGTCGAAGGGGTCGAAGTGCCAGCGCTCACCGCCGGCCA
Organism: Deltaproteobacteria bacterium; assembly: GCA_020850995.1. Classification (GTDB taxonomy): domain Bacteria; phylum Myxococcota; class UBA727; order UBA727; family VGSZ01; genus JACOUT01. The sequence continues at coordinate 10,974 of JADZDP010000055.1, read as the reverse complement.
ACGACAGCGAGCCGTTCGGGGGCAAGAGCGTCGGCACCGGCGTGTACACGCGCTGCAAGCTCTCGCCGAAGGCCTCGAGCTCGGCGGCGCTGTAGCCGCGCCCCGTGAGAGAATTGCCCTCGGCGATGAGCTGCTCGTCAGAGGCCGCGCGCAGCTCCGCTGGGAGCGCGCGGGTGCCGTCGTCGACGCCGAGGAGGTCGAGCGCGCCGCCCTGGTACATGGGCGCCTCGGTGAACGTGGCGCCGAGCACGGCGCCCAGCGACACCGAGGCCTGCAAGAAGGCCTCGTCGGGGATGCGGCGCGTGCGCAGCGCGATGGCGCCGCCGCCGAAGTCCGCCGGCAGCTCCGGCGACCAGGTCTTTTGCACCACCACTGACGACAGCACGCCCGTAGGGAAGAGGTCGAGCGGCACCACGCGCCGCTCGGGCTCGGGCGAGGGCAGGGTGGCGCCGTCGAGCAGCGTGCTCGAATAGCGCTCGCCGAGGCCGCGCACGTAGACGTACTTGCCGCCTACCAGCGTGAGGCCCGTGGCGCGCTTGAGCGCTGCGGCGGCGTCGCCGTCGCCCGCGCGGCTCATCTCTTCGGCGCCGAGCACCTCCACCATGCGCTTCTCGCTGCGCCGCTCGGCGACGGTGGAGGAGAGCGCTCCCTCGAGGTAGGGCGCCTTGACGGAGAGCTCGTCGAGCTCGCTCGCGGCGGGCTCGAGGCTGAGCTCCAGGCTGGTGCCCGGCGCCACCACCAGCTCGGCCACGCGCGGGGAGAAGCGGGGGCGCACGAAGGAGAGGGTGGCAGTCCCTGGTGGCAGCGATAGCTGCAAGCGACCCTCGCCGTCGGTCTCGCCCAAGAGGCCACCGCCGCGCAGAAAGACCTTCACGTCGGCGAGCACCTCGCCGCTGTCGGCGTCGCGCACGAGCAGCGAGACCGGCAGGGGCGCGTCGGGCGCCTCGGCAGGCTCATGGGCTGGTGGATCGTCGGCGCGGGCCGGCGGGGCCAGCGCCGCCGCAGCGAGCATCAGGACCACGCTCAGCGCGCGCATGGCGCCTCCGCTTCGGCGCAGGCGGCGATGGCCACGCGCAGGCGGCTCGCACGCTCGAACAGGGTGGCGTCGACGATGCCGTCGAGCAGCGCGCTGGCGTGTGGGTCGTCACCCACGCTGAACGCGGCGTAGGCCAGCGCGTAGCGAACGGCGTCGTCAGCGCCAAGGCCGGCGCTGTCGAGGGCTTGGCGCAGCGCGAGGGCCCGATCCCACGCTCGCGCGTCCACCAAGGCAGCGAGGCGCGCGCGCAGGCGCGCGCGCTCGTCGCCGATGCCGGCGCTCTCCCGCAAGGCGGCGCCTAGGGCGTTGTCGCGGCGCAAGAGCTCCGTGGCGTCGGCCGCATGGCGCGGATCGAGGCGCGCGGCCTCAACGGCGGCCTGCGCCGCCTCGCGGCCGGTGCTCAAGCGTGACAAGGCAACGTGGGCGCGCACGTCGTCGGGGAAGCGGCGGCGCAGCACCCGCAGGATCTCCGTGGCTTCGGCCACCGCGCTCCTCTCGACGAAGGCGCTCGCGAGCACGAGGAGCTCGTCGACGCCGGCGCGGGGCAACGCCGCCCGGGCGTCGCCTTGGGCTGCGGCGCGCGCGCCCAGCTCGAGCAGGCGGTGCGCCCGCATCACACGCAGTCGTGGGTCGTCGATGGTGAGCAGGCCGGTGCTGAGGGTGTCGATGGCGGCAGCGCGCAGGCCGCCCTCGTTCTCGCAGCTCGCCTGCACCAGCACCGCGTCGACGTCGCGCACGCGGGCCGGCCCCGCGCGCGTGAGCGCGGCGAGCGCGGGCGCACAGCGGCCGAGGGCGTGTTCGGCGCGGGCACGCACGATCCAGAGCTCGCCGCGCAGGGAGCTGCCGCGGCCCACGGCGATCCGCCCAGCCTCGTCGAGCGCGGCGCTCGTCTCCTCGAAGCGCCCGAGGGCGAAGCTCGCCAAGCCGAGCAGGCGCGCGCGCGTGAAGCGATCGAGGCGCGCGCGCGAGTCATCGATCGACCACAGCGCCTCGAGCGCTGGTGCCGCCTTGCCCTCGCGCATGCGCGCCTCAGCGACGGCGAGGAGCTGCGCGTTCCTCACGTCGGCCGGGTGCACGCGCGGCTCGTGCGGTCGCCCGACGGCGCTCGCGGGCGCGGCGGCGACGAGCGCCACTACCAGGGCGAACGCTGCGCCGTGGCGGCCTCCAACATGACGCAGCGCCTGCAGCACGGTTCACTCCAGCTCGAAGCGGATGGTCTGCCGCACCCAGGCCTGCACGCGCGTGTCGCCATCGCGGCCCGGCTCGAAGAGCCAGCCGCGCGCGGCGGCGGTGGCGGCCTCGTCGAAGATGCCCGGGGGATCGGAAGTGAGCACGCGGACCTCGGCGACGCGGCCGCGCTCGTCGACGAGGAGCTGCAGCACCACGCGCCCAGTGGTGCCACGGGCGCGCGCCGCCTTGGGGTACTGCGGTGGCGTGCGGCGCAGCACCCGCGGCGGCACTGGCTCGGTGGGCTCGTCGCGCCGCGTCTCGGCGGTGTCCTCGCCGCCGCTCGCGCCGCCGCCGCCCACGGCCATGGCTCCCTCGCCGCCGGCGCCGACGCCAGCGGCGGCGCTGAGGCCCGCGAACAAGGGGCCGGGCGCGGCCAAGCTCGGCGCGGCAGCTGCCGCAGGGACGGCAGCACCGCTTCGTGACGGCGCGGGCTCGGGCTCGGGTGGCGCCTCGTCTTGCTCGGGGTCCTCCTCGGGCGGCGCCACGGCCATGGCCACGCGCGAGCCCTTGGCCTTCTTGGCGCGCAGCCCGAGCCCAAAGGCGCCGGCCATGGCGTGCGCGCTCGTCGCCAACAAGAGCGCGACCACGAGGATGCGCAAGGCCGGCGCGCCCTTGAGCTCGCGCCCCACGCGATCGAGCGCGATGGCGGGCGCGCGCTGGGCATCGACGGTGCGCGCCAACGACGCGCCGATACGCGCACGGTGCACCGCACGCGCGAGCGCGAGGGCCCGCGGGCGATGTCTCACGCGCTCGCCTCGTGCCCGCGTCCGAGCGGCGGCAAGAAGGTGACGCCGGCGCGCGCCGCCACGGCCTCGCGTTCAGTGGTACGCACGGCGTCGAGGATGGCCAGCACGCCGCCCTCGAGCTCCACGCGCAGCTTGGCCGAGAGCGCGGCGGCGATGAGCGCGAGCAGCACCGCCGGCAAGGCGGCGCCAAGCGCGATGGTCGCGGGCGAGAGCGCCGCGGCGACGGCGTCCATCACCACGGGCACCGGCTGCGTGCTCGCACCCGCGAACGCCACGAGCGTCTGCTCGAGCGCCAGCACGCCGGCCAGCGCGGCGCCCACGAGCGTGGCGGCGATGCCGGCGTAGGTGAGCGTGCGGCCAAGGTCGATCCGCTCGTGCGCCGCCAAGAGCTGTGCGCCGGCGCGCTCCTCCGCGCTCGCGGGGTCCGTCGTCAAGTCGCCCACCACGGCGCCATAGAGATCGGCGGCCGGCCCACGCTCTTGGCGGCAGCGCCCGAAGGCCGCCAGCGCGTCGCGCGCGCGCAGGCGCGCCGCGACATCGGTGAGCAGGCGCCGCGCGCGCAGCCACGCGCGCAGCAGCCACAGCGCGCGCGCGAGCGCCAGCGCGAGGGTGAGGAAGGCCGCCACGATCACCGCGAGGCCCACCGCGCCGCCGCGCGTGAGCACGTCGACGCTGCTGGCGTCGACGCGCGGGTCGTCTTGCGGCGCGCGGCCGAAGAAGAGCGGGATCTGCCCGCCCTGCGTGAGCGCGCTGCGTGCCGCCTCTGCCATGGGGCCTGGCGCCACGGCGACTTGCCGACCGCCCTCGGCCACCTGCGCGAGCGGGCCGGCGCTCTTGTCGGAGACGCCCACGGCCGCGGCGTTGCCGAGCAACAACACCGTGCCCGTCACGTAGGCGCCGTCACGATCGAAGAAGCCGCTCTCCACGCGCTGCACGCGCGCGTCGCGCTCGAGGCGCTGCAGGCGCTCGTCGAGACGGGCGCGGTCGACGCGTGCGCCCTCGCTCGGGCTGGCGCTCGCCTCCAACGCGGCCACCGCGCTGCGCAGCGAGTCCTTCTGCGCCGCCGCCGAGACGAGCGCGGCGTCGAGGCGCGCGATGTCGCGGCGCAGCGCGGCCGTGCGCTCGGCGCGCCGCGCGTGCGCGGCGTCGCGCGCCTGCTCCAACGCCGCGCGCTCGGCTTCGAGGGTAGCGAGCTCGGTGGCAAAGGCCTCGTCGAGCGAGGCCGCGGCGCGCGCCTGCGCGGGCGCCACGGCGGCGGCGAGCGCCACCAGCAGCGTGAGCGTCTTCATGGCTGCACCTCGATTGCGGGGAAGGGGACGAGGAAGGCACCTGCTGCGGTGCCGCGCCGCATGGCATCGATCAGGGTGATGACCCGGGCACGCTCCTCGGCGCTGGTGATGGCGCGCGTGATCACCGTTCCGTCGGTGCCGCGGACGAACACTCCCGCGTTGCCGGTGGCGTCCTTGAAGACCATGTAGGCCAGGCCCACGCGAACCACGTCGGCCATCACCGAGGTATCACCGAGCGACACCGGGTGCCGCACCCGCTCCATCGAGCCAGTAAGCGCCAGCTCGTCATCGACGAGCTGGTCGAGCGCGCGCACCGCCTCGACGTCGGCGCTGCGGGTGAGCGCCTCCTCGACGGCGCTCACGCGGGCAAGCCGTTCCTTGATGCGAAAGGGCAGGCCCTGTTCCACGTGCCGACGCAGGCGCAGGGCGGCCTCCAGGACCGCCCCGCGCGCTGCTTGTGCCTCGGTGGCGCCGGCGGCACGAGTCTGCTCGCGCGCCGCGCGGAGCGCGCTGAGCTCGGCGCTGGTGCGGCGCAGGAGGTCGAGCTCACCCTCGAGCTCGGCCTTGCGTCGCGCCAGCGCCGACAGCTCCTCGCGGGACGCCGCGCGCTCCGCCTCCAGGTCCGCCGCCAGCTCGTCGACCTCGGCGCGAGCCCGGGCGACCTGCGCGGCCAGATCCTCCGCCCCCAGCGCGGGCGATGAGAGCGGCACGACCAGAAGGAAGGGGAGCGCGCGGATCATCCATGCACCTCGAGAGCTCATCCAGAACGACCAATGATGTGCGACCGGAGTGAGCCGTCGTGGGTGGGGGAGGGGATGGCGACGTCCCCTCCCAGAGGATCAGTTCTGCGGGAACGCGGCCCAGCCCTGCGCCCAGTTGTCGTCGGCGGGGCAGGCGCCGCGGTAGCTGGCGGCCTCGAAGAAGGAGTCGGACGGCACCTGGCCACCCGACGAGGCCAGCGAGCCCGCCGCCGGGCGGAAGTCGGCCGCGCCGACGCTGTCGGGCGCCGTCAGGCCGGGATCACCCACCTCGTTGCCCTCGTTCATGGTGAGCAGGAAGTCCTCCAGCGAGAAGGCGTCGCCCTCCTCGTCCTCGGACAGGGTCGCGCAGTCGAAGATGCTGTTCTCGATGACGGTGTTGCCGGTGAGCGCGTCGCCCTCGACGGCCCCGGCAAAAGTGGCGCTGTCGTCCATGTCGAAGCAGCGATCGTTGAAGCCCATGACGATGACGTTGTGCAGCTCGGCCTGGGTGCCGCGGCGCAAGAGCACGCCGATCTTGCTGTTCTCGGAGGCGGGGCGGCCGATGAAGGTGGCGTTGGAGATCACCGGCCGCGACACCGGCGTCAGCTCGTTGTTGGCTTCGTTGTTGTCTGCCTCGATGCCGTTACCGCCGGCGTCATCGTACTGCTGCGCGATGAGGAACTGCACCTTGCCGGTCCAGCCGAAGGTCCAGTCGAGGTTGTCGTCGCCGGCGCCGGTGCAGAGGATGCGCTTGGCGCTGGCGGTGCCGCCGAAGAACTCGATGCAGTCGTCGCTCACCAGGTGCGCCTGGATGTTCTCGATGACGGTGCCCGAGCCCACGCCTTGGAAGGCGAAGCCGTTCAGCTCGTTCTCGTCGTCGATGAGGGCGCCGCCGAACTCCACACGCACGTAGCGCAGCACGCCGCTGTCGTCATTGGCGACGGCGCCGCCGTAGGTGCCGGTGCCGGCCTCGCCCTGCACCACGCAGGGATCGCCCGTGCAGCCGTTGACGGGCGCCTGGCCGTTGATGACCAGGCCGCCCCAGTCACCGCGGGCGCGCGAGCCCGCGTCCTTGGCCGAGGTGAAGACGATGGGCGCGTCGGCGCGGCCATCGGCGACGAGCTTGCTGCCGCGGGTGACGAGCAGAAAGGACAGCGCCGCGGTGTCGCCATACACGGTTGTGCCGGGCTCGATGGTGAGGATGGCCGGCGAGGCGTCGGGATCGGCGTCGTCGCCCACGAACACGCCGCCCGTCAGCACCCACTTCTTATCGGCAGTGAAGGTGACGTCGGTGAGGATGGGGCCCGTGACGGTGCAGAGCTCGCCGTCGCAGGTGTAGCCGCTGCCTTCGGGCAGCGGCGGGTTGCTCTGGGGGCAGGCCGTGGCGAGGGCGGCCGCCGCGACAGCCAATGAGGCAGTGCTGATGTGCTTGTTCATGGTGATCTCCCGGTTGGTGTCCGACCGGAGATCTCGCGACGCGGCGTGTCGTTGGAATGCGTCGCCTGCAATTCGTGCGCGTCGGTTGTGTGACAGCGCGGTGAAGCGCTGTGTGAGCGTTGGGTTACGTGGGCGCACGCTCGGTCTGAGCCCACGACACCGCGCGCGCATCCGCGCCGCGCCGCGGGTGCCGATGCTCGCATCCGAAAACGCGAGCCCCCGATCGCTCAGGGGCTCGTTGGTCCATGCGTGGAGCGGGAGACGGGGCTCGAACCCGCGACCTCAAGCTTGGGAAGCTCGTGCTCTACCAACTGAGCTACTCCCGCACCGACGGCGAGAATGGGCGCGGCCCGCCCCGCTGTCAACCGCGTCACAGCGGCACGAAGGTGCACGCCCGCAGCAACACGCGGCCGAGCCCATGCAGCATGGCGACCGCGTCGGCCGACAAGGGGGCCGCGAAGGCCTCGTGCTGCACGCGCAGGATGTCCTCGAGCGGCTGCGCCACGCCCCGGCGACCGTTGCGCTCGACCTCGTCGAGCACCTTCAAGAGCGGCGCGCGCACCGTGGGCAGCTCGCCCACGGCCTCGCGCAAGGTGACGCCGCTCTTCACCACCGGCCGGCTGCCGAGGTGCGCGAGCACGTACAAGAGCGGCAGGTGTGCCTCCCAGATCGACACCGTCGTGCGCGGCGTGCGCACGGCGCCGCGCAGGTGTTCGGCCACGCCCACCATCACCGAGAGCGCCACCAACACCGCCGGCACCTCGCGGCGCGGCAGCGAGCTCGCCTGCATGCGCAGCACGCCGGTGAGCGCCACCACCTCGCGCACGGCCTCGCGCGAGGGCACCTCGCTGGCGCCGATGAACCTGCGCAGGCTCTCCTCTACCTTGCGCATGGCGCCCTCTTTGCCGTCGATGCCGAGGGACGCGAGCGCCAGCAGGTACTGCAGCTCGGCGTAGGGGACGTAGCTCTCCTCGAAGAGGTGGCGCTCGGCCTCCTCCACCACGCGCCGCTCGAGCGGCATGGCGTCGCCCCACGGGAGGTCGCGCGGCACGGGCAGCTCCTTGTGGCCCGAGCGACCCACCTGCGCCTGGTGGATCTCGAGCGCGAGCCCGTCGTGGGACGCGGGCCCCACGGCGGTGGGGGCGCCGACGAGGAGCGGGCACAGAAAGTCGGGCAGCACCACCACGGTCTCGCCCGCGTTCTTGAACCGGACGAAGGGGAACAGTCGGCAGCCGGCGGGCTTGGCCAGGTGCCCGAGCACGCGCTCCAAGCGGCAGCGGCGCTTCTTGTCGAGGAACCAGCAGGCCTCGGCCGGCGTCTGCAACGCGAGGCGCTGGGATTGATGGAAGCTCGGCACCGCGAACAGCGGCGCCTTCGGCTGTGCCTGTTGAATGGTGACGAGCTCGCGCGACGAGCCAATGCCGAGCGCCGCACCCTTGCAGCAAGGCGCCTCGCAGCCCGCACAGTCGTAGCGAAGGGCGCCCGAGAAGAACGGGAAGACCAGCGGTCGCCCGCCGAGCAGGTAGGCCTTCATCCCCGCTCGTCTCCGCCGGTCTCTTCCAGGAGCGACAACATGGCCTGCAACGTCTTCACTTTGCGCACGGCCTTCATGTAGAGCTTGGCGCTCACCACCGCGCTGGCGGCGTGGCCACCAAGCAGCGAGAACAGCTCGACGTCGTTGCGCAGGAAGCGCTCTTTCTGCGAGAGCAGGCTGTACACGAGGATGGCGCCCACGCAGGTCTTGCCCATGGCCAGGGGAACGGCGGCCAGGATGCCCTCGCGCGCCGACCGTGACGAGGTGTGCACGTATGCGGTGAGTGAGCCCAGGGTCTCGGCGAGCACGCCGCGCGGCCGGATGCCCGCGCTCGGCAGTCGACCGTCGAGCCCCTGGGAGGCGGCGATGCGGAAGGTCTCGCCGTCGTCGTCTTGCAGCAGCAGGGCGTAGCTACGCGCGCCGATGAAATTGACCAAGATCTCCTCGATGACGCGCAGCACCTCGGCCAAATCCAGCGTGGCATGCAACTGGAACGAGGAGACGTACATGCTCATCATCGAGCTGTTGAGCTCCTCGAGCTCGAGCAGGCGGCTCTCGAGGTCGGTCTGGACCTCGAGGAGGTCCTTGACCTGTTGTTGGTAGGTCTGCGCCTTGTCCTGCGCCGCCTTCAGCGTCGCGAGCCCCTCGGCGCCGCCCACCTTGCCTTGCTGTGCCAGCACCAGCGCCCTCGACAGGCGCACGTTGTCGGCGCGCATGCGTTGGCTCTCCACCACCACGGCGGCGATGTCCTCGCGCAAGCGCTCGACACCGCGCAGGTGATCCACCAACGCGTCGAGCGACGCGAGCGCGCGTTCAATCCGTTCAGCGCCGTCGGACTCCGCCACCACGGCGGGATAGCACAGGTGTGGACGTCGACGCTCTGGCCTGGTGCCGGCCTGCTCGCCCGGTGGATGCGAGTCGATCCCTTCCCGTACGCGGATCGTGTCTCTAGCGCCGCGCGATGGCGGGTCGCGCCTCGAGCGGCAGGCTGCCGAAGGCGACGAAGAGCTCGGCGGTCGTCTTCGCGGGATGCGCGCCCGCGGCGCTGCGCAGGAAGTGGTTGAGCGACGCGCCGCGCTCGTCGTGGCGGTCGTGCGGCCGCGCCAGGTTCATGCGCGCGCGCACCACCCGATCGCCCACGCGGTGCACCAGAATCACGGTGCCGTCGTCGTCAACGCGCTCGACCACGGCCACGTGCGAGAGCGGGTCGTCGAAGGCGCCGTTTCCGTCGGCGTCCCAGGTGAAGTCGAAGAAGGCCAGGTCGCCGGGCAGGGGCTCGCTCCGGCGCATCGACCCGCGCGCTTGCGCCAATGCGAACAGGCCGCGGGTGTCGCCCACGGGGCCGAGGGGGAAGCCCGCCCGCGCGTAGATCGCGTGCGCCACGCCCGAGCAGTCCATGCGGTAGCGCTGCCCGCCCACCACCAGCGGGCCCTTGCCGACCGAGCGCGCCGCGGCGTCGGCGATGCGCACGCGAGCGGCGGCGGTCTCGGCGTCGTCGCGGGGCTTGCTGTCGTCGAAGATCGGCGCCCGCAGGCCACGAGGCACCGCGAGATCGCTGGTGCCTGCCGCGTCGCCGAGCAGCGGGTGGCTCGGGCGCAGCGCCGCCGATTGGGGTGCGCACGCGGCGCCCGCCACCACCAGCGCACACAGGGCACAGCGACGGAGGAGCGGCGCCATCATCCGTTCCCCACGTCGAGCCACAGCATGCCCTCGCTCTGCCCGATGCGTACCGGCGCCTGATCGCGCAACTCGATGGTGAGCTCGACGCGAAAGCGCACGTCCTCTTCCACCGTGGGCAGCACGCGCACCACCGCAGTGTCGAGCGCGCGCGCGTCGAGCACGCGCCGGACGTTGAGGTTGTCGGCGCGGGTATCGAAGAGCGTCAGCACGAGCTGGCTCTTGCCCTTCCGTCGCAGGTCGTAGCGCGCGCCACCGTCGACCAAGACGCCCACGCGGCTGCCGTCGACGGTGCGCTGCACCGTCACCTTCGAGAGCACGCTGGCACCCTCGGTCTCGTCGAGCTCATCGTCGCCGCCGCCAAAGTCTCCCTCGCCGCTGGGCTGGTAGCGCTGATAGTGGGCCGAGGGGCCGATATCGATGCTCTTGCCTCCGAAGCCATAGGCCAAGGGCTGCTGCGCGGGTGCGGCACCACCCGACGACACCGCCGCGCCCGCGCCCTTCGCCGTGGCGAGCCGCGCTCGCTCGTCGGCCGCGCGGCGCGCCTGCTCCTCGGCCCGCGCGCGCTCTTCGGCGCGCTCCCGCTCGTCAGCGCGCGCCTGCTCCTCGGCGCGCCTGCGTGCCGCGTCCTCTGCCTGCCGCTTCGCCTCCTGGGCCTTGCGCTCGGCCAGGAGCGCCTGTTGGCGCTTCTCTTCCTCGAGGCGACGGGCGGCCTCGCGCTCGCGCTCCGCCTTGGCGTCGGCCTCTGCGCGCGCACGCGCTTCATCCTCTTGGCGCCGCAGCTGCGCGGCGCGCTCCTCGGCCTCGTGCGCAGCTTTGCGCTTGGCCTCGTCCGCTTGGCGCTGCTTCTCGAGCGCGAGCCGCGCCTGTTCCTCCTCGCGGCGCGCCTTCTCGGCGGCGGCGGCCACGCGTGCCTGCTCGTCCTCCTGCCGCTTCTTCTCGAGAGCGGCGAGTCGCGCGGCCTCTTCTTCTTGGCGCTTCCTTTCGAACGCGGCCTTCTTGTCCTCGTCGGCCTTGCGCTTCTTCTCGAGAGCGGCGAGTCGCGCGGCCTCTTCTTCTTGGCGCTTCTTTTCGAACGCGGCCTTCTTGTCCTCGTCGGCCTTGCGCTTCTTCTCGAGAGCGGCGAGTCGCGCGGCCTCTTCTTCTTGGCGCTTCTTTTCGAGCGCGGCCTTCTTTTCGTCGTCGGCCTTGCGCTTGGCCTCGGCGGCGGCGAGCCGCGCGGCCTCCTCTTCTTGTCGCTTCTTCTCGAGCGCGGCCTTCTTTTCGTCGTCGGCCTTGCGCTTGG